>NZ_JBSWXK010000010.1:0-159917 GCF_056160565.1 Neptunomonas sp. ABH4_499
AGACGTACGATAAAGCCTGTCAGGATCTGATGCCCAAAATTGGTCGATATGGCCATGCGCGACAGTTCAAGCGGATGCGCAAGGCGATCAAACAGGTTAAAGGCTTCTTGGGTCGCGTGGTCCGGGATCTGGAGCGCCAAGTTAAGGCATTAGGCATCCGATTGAGTGAAGTTGAACGTTCGCACGTGCTTCAGGCTAAGCGGTTACTGGAACAGACGCGGAAAAGTAAAAACAAGATTTACAGCCTGCATGAACCTGAGGTTGACTGCATTGCGAAAGGTAAAGCTCATAAACGCTATGAGTTTGGTGTCAAGGCGAGTATAGCCGTGACAGCCCGAGAGTCGTTTATCGTGGGCGCCCGCAGTTATCCGGGGAATCCGTATGATGGCCATACGCTGGCAGATCAGCTTCAGCAAGTCGAAACGTTGACGGGACGTAAACCTCAAGCATGTTATGTAGACCGAGGTTATCGTGGCTCAGGCGTGAAAGAGGTCGCGGTTTATGTTGCGGGTCAAAAACGCGGATTGCCTGAGAAAGAGAAACGTTGGTTGGCCAGGCGTAATAGCGTAGAACCGATCATTGGCCACTTGAAATCTGACGGGAAAATGCGTCGGTGTTATTTGAAAGGTAAGCTGGGTGATGCGGTTAATGTTCTGCTGACCGCCTGCGGCCAAAATCTGCGAAAGCTGCTGCGGTGGCTTTATTTTGGCCCGAAAAAGTACCGATTTTTGGCAGTGTATTTGATCGGGTTATTGGAAAGAAGAGAAATGAACGCACAGAGCCTGAGTTTGGTCCGTGCGTAAAGGGTGTTTTTCAGGGACGACTAAATATATCGGTGTTACAGAAACGGGAAATAACCTTGCTGGCGATAGCACTAAATTAAAAGAGATATTTGACGCTGATGATTTGACAGTAGCAGGCAAAACCGACGGCTACCCTTGGTGCGCCGCATTTGTATCCTTATGCGTACAAAAGCTTTGCAGACAGTCATCCTATTACACATCACTAACAGCACCAAGAGAAGCATCTGTATGGCGATTTCTCAATGTTTGGGCCAAAACAAAGGGGTGTACTATTTTTTCGCCTGACAGCGTAACTTTGCAGCCTCTTCCTGGGGATATAGTAGTTTTTACATTTTCTCATATCGGTATTGTAGAAAGTGTAAACGGTAATAAGGTTACAACCATCGAGGGCAATACTAATAGTGCTGGCAGCCGTGAGGGAAAAGAAGTTGCTAGAAAAGTGCGCTCAACTAGGATTATCAAACGATTCATTCGCCTTCCATACTCCATGGAAGGGGTTGCTCGAGCTAGCTAGAGTCTAATCACTGCTTATAAATAGGAGGGCAGCAGCCCTCCTATTTATCCTAAATCCGCAGCACTGTGCCGCTCAGGTACTTGCTCGGATGTATCGCCCCACGTGCGGTTCACCTTGCGGCCGCGAATTACCGCAGGGCGGGCGTCGATCTGTTTTGCCCAGCGGATCACGTGTGTGTATTCATCCACCGATAGAAACTCGGCCGCATCGTATAGACGACCTAACACCAACGCGCCGTACCACGGCCAGATCGCTATATCAGCGATGCTGTAGTCATCACCTGCGATGTACTCGCGTTCGGCCAGCGTTTTGTCGAGCACATCTAACTGACGCTTCACTTCCATCGTAAAGCGGTTGATCGGGTATTCGTACTTTTCAGGGGCATAGGCGTAAAAGTGGCCAAACCCGCCGCCAAGATAAGGGGCAGCACCCATCTGCCAAAACAGCCAGTTCATAACTTCGGCGCGCTTTGCTGGGTCTTTGGGCAGAAGCTCACCAAACGTATCGGCAAGATAGGTCAGGATGGAGCCGGACTCAAACACGCGGATCGGTGCGTCGCCCGAGTGATCGACTAATGCGGGGATTTTTGAGTTTGGGTTAATCTCGACAAAGCCGCTACCAAACTGATCACCATCACCAATTTTGATCAGCCACGCATCGTATTCGGCACCGCTGTGGCCAAGGGCTAGAAGCTCTTCAAGCATAATGGTGACTTTTACACCATTTGGAGTCGCCATCGAATACAACTGAATAGGGTGCTCACCCTTGGGCAAGGCTTTTTCGTGGGTCGCGCCCGAGATAGGGCGATTGATGCTGGCAAACTGGCCGCCGCTTTCGGCATCCCATGTCCAGACGTTCGGTGGCGTGTAAGTTGGATCTGACATTATGCGGCCTCCTTAATAAGCGAATAGCCGCACAGTGACACAGAGAAAGACGCTTAAAAACCGTCTTTCTCACAACAAACTGTTTACCAACAAAGCGCCGATGTAACGTTACAGCAAACGCAGTACGGGCTCTTTTAACGCCTTAAGTTGGCCGCTGAGTTCAGTTAGGTGCTCTGCCCAGTAGGCGTCGGTGTTGAACCAAGGAAACGCCGCGGGAAATGCGGGGTCTTCCCAGCGACGGGCTAACCACGCTGCATAATGCATCATGCGAAGGGTTCTGAACGTCTCGATCAGGTGCACTTCTCGCGGATCAAGGCTCGCAAACTCGTTGTATCCATCAACAATTTCGGCCAATTGAAGCTCTTGTTGGTGACGATCCCCGGATAACCACATCCAGATATCTTGAATAGCAGGTGCCATCCGCGCGTCGTCAAAGTCGACAAAGTGTGGTTTGTCATCACGCCATAAGATGTTGCCTGGGTGGCAATCGCCGTGTACGCGCTGCACAACGACGTCTCCGGCACGCTCGTACGCTCGTTGCATCTCATCTACCAGCGCGCGAGCAAGCGTTTGATAATCCGCTTTCAGTGTCTTGGGGATGGCGTGTTCGAGTAAGTAATCGATGCTGCTTAGACCAAAGGAGTCTAAGTTCAGGCTAGGGCGATGAAGAAACGGTCTGGCCTGACCAATCAGATGGATGCGCCCTAAGGTATTGCCTAAATGAAACAGGTGGTCAGGGTTATCGAGTTCTGGCGCTCGGCCGCCACGGCGCGGGAACAAAGCAAAGCGGTAGCCTTCGTGTCGAAACAGGGTAGTGGGCTCGGCCTTGTGTGCCGATAAAACCAATGGCGCTACCGCCGACACGGCTTGCTCGTTAAGCTCAGCCAAGTAGCCGTGCTCTTCGAGGATCGCTTCATCGCTCCAGCGATTGGGGCGATAAAACTTGGCGATTACCGGTTCTGATTGATCAATCCCCACTTGGTAGACGCGGTTCTCGTAGCTGTTTAAGGCCAACACACGTCCATCGACGTATAAGCCAACCGATTCCACGGCGTCCATGATGGTTTCTGGGGTCAGTTGGTAAAATTCGTGATTATTCAAGATAGGGCTCTTTTATGAGGAGTTAAGCCATTCTACCAAAATCCCCGTCGCTTGAGCACAGACCAAAGGCCTATTGGTTAGCTCTCTTGGTCTACCAACAGTAGTATCTCTTTACAGGCGGTGTCTTCCACCTTCAGCACTCTGAACAACAAGAGCAGCAAGTCGGCCGAGAACATCCCCTTGCTCACCTTACTTCGTAAGTTTTCTGGTGTAAGGTACACCCCACATTCGGCAAGATCTTTGGATAAGTCATCGTACTTAATTCCTTTAAGTACCATCGTTGATCGAACGTATCGAGATAACGCGGTTCTATAAGCCGTTAGATGGGATTTATTGTGAATGCTTTGCTCTGGCTTCATCGGGTCATCCTCTTTAATAGGGCGATCATACACAAAGAAATCTGAATAAAATAGTTACTTATTTGTTGACATTAACTCAAAATAATCTAAATTGTGACTTATAAATCACGCCAAGGAGTAGAACATGGCCTGGACTTTTGATGGAATCAAGACATTGCTGGAATCACAAAGCCTTTGGGTTGTAGAGGCCGAAGGTGACTGCCTAAGCATCTCGAACGATGAAGGTGTCGATGCGTTTTTATACGCAGGTGAGCAGCAAATCATTGTCGAGACCCCATTATTCGCGAAGCAGGATGTCACTAACCCTGCTGAACTGAACGATCTCATTTTACGAACGCACCAACTGCTTCCTTTGACGACCATCGGTATCAAAGAGATCAACGGGGAAGATTTTTACATCGCGTTTGGTTCGCTATCAGCAGACAGTAAAGATACCGTTCTAGTAGAAGAGGTAGAAACTCTGTTCCTGAACGTCGGCGAATTTATCGAACTTTATGCCCAATTTTTAAATACGGAGGCTTAATATGAGTCTTAAAAAACTATGGACAGCGATTAAGGGCGGCGTCAATGAGGCAACTGAAGCCGTCGCTGACACACAATCGATTCGAATTCTGGACCAAGAACTGCGTGAAGCGAAAGACGAGCTGATCGCCTGCGACCAGAACTTGGCGAAAATCATGGCTAAGCGCAAGCTGGCTGAGAACAAGATCAACTCTCTGAAAAGCGAAGTTGAAACCTACACCAACCATGCGATCGCTGCCTCCGAGAAAGGCGATGACGCGCTGGCGTTAGAATGCGCCGAACGCGTTGCCGACTTGGAAACCACATTGGCAACCGAGCAAAGCATTTTTGATGGCTTTATTCAGTCAGAGAAGACCCTGAAGGAAAACATCCTGAAGGCGAAAACAAACGTGCGCCGCATGGAACAGCAGATTGACCAGATCAAAGCGACTGAGTCCGTTCAGAAAGCGCAAGTGGCTGTTTCTTCCCGCCACATGGGCGCTAACAGCAAAGTGAAAACGGCGCTGGACAGCTTAGATCGCATCAAGCAGAAGCAGCAAGAAAAGGCCGCTGAACTTGAAGCCGCTGAAGAGATGGCCGCCGCCGAAAACGGCAGTGACTTGGAAGCACGCCTAAAAGCGTCTGGCATCGTTCCTGGTGGAGCGGCCTCCGGTCAGGATAAGCTGGCGCAGATCCTAGCTAAGAAAAACGCTTAATCCCGACACATCGTTGCACATCTGCAACCCATTAGGGGTGTGGATGTGCGCGTTTTTTTGTATATTACGCCTCGAACATACCTCAGGGTAAAAAAAGGGATTTTTACGTGTTCAAAAAACTCTTCAAACGAGATGATAAATCGCCCAAAAATGACGCGCCAAGCATTCTTGGCTTGCGACTGGGCTGCAGCTTCGAAGTCGATTCGTTAATGTTGCGCCTGTTGGATGATCAACTCGTCACTCATAAGATATCCCCCACACAACTGATTCAAGCGGTTGGTCTTGTTAATCTTGACGGCGTTTGGATCTATCGTTTTTACACGGACGACGAAGCCTTTCTGCAGGTTGTCTCCAACAGCAAGAACGATGAAGACGTGGTGGACGTTAAGTTGTTCCATTTCTACGATACCTTGAACATCAACAGTGATGCGCAATGGACACGTTTGTTGGTCCAAGAGATGGGCCGCCCAAGCTATGAACTGGAAGGCTATCAATATGAGCGCGTGTGGACCTCCGTTGAAGAGTATCACCCTCCCGTAGCAATGCAGGAGCGCACCTACAGTGAAGAGACGGTTGGCGTAGACCAAACGGATCAATTTACCATGCTGTTTGAGCGTCCCATTAAGGATGGCTACACGGAATCCCTCTTTCTGTCAGCTGAAGAGACCTTAGATAACGGGGATTTAACCCGCTGCCTAGTCATCAGCACCGGAATTACCTTGTCACCAGCCCAATTGACCATTCACGGTTAATTCAACATTACTGTATTAGGGAATTTTATGTTTGAGCAAACTCTTAATGGCATGGTCCATTTTTCTCTTTATTTTGGCCTAGCGTTAGTTGCGCTGGTTGTCTTCAAAGTCATCTACACACTCATCACACCGCACGACGAGTGGGACTTGATTAAAAACCACAAAAATACCGCAGCCGCCATCGGCTTTGGTGGCGGCATTGTCGGCTTCTCCTTAGCGTTAAGCGGCGTTATCAGCAACTCTGTGTCGTTAGTCGATTTCGGTATCTGGGCCGTGGTTGCTTTGGTTGCACAAAGCGTTGCGTTCGCGGTGGTTCGCTTTCTCTTTATGCCGCGCATCGTTAAACGCATCGAAGAGGGCGAAATCAGTGCAGGGGTTATGTTAGCGGCGGTTAGTATCTCTGTAGGCTTGTTGAACGCTGCCTGCATGACGTACTAAGGAGGCGGCATGAAACGCTCTAAACTGGTCGATTTACCCCGTTTCCGAAAAGCCAAAACATGGGCCTTAGCCCCACTGTCACTGGCCATCGGAGCCGCTCTGACTGGCTGCTCGGACAGCTCAGAACAAGTGAAATTTGTCACCGATGTGGATGACTGTCTTCGTAACACGTCCTTGGATCAACAATCGTGTGAGTTGGCGTACCAAAAAGCGCTTGAAGAGGCCGAAACCACATCGCCTAAATACAGCTCTCTTCGCGATTGCGAAGGCGAGTTTGGTGTCAATGGGTGCCATCAAACCACACAAGGCATGTTTGTGCCGTTTATGACGGGCTTTTTGGTCAGCTCGGCCTTAAACAGCTTTGATCGCAGCCACTACTACCACCCGGTGTATACGTATCGCTCCTCTTACGGGTCGTCACGCGTCTTATCCGATGGTACGCCACTTTACCGTGATGGTGCGATGTACACCGTGCCAAAAGACACGATGAAAAGCTCTAAACCGAAAGTGACTAAGACCATCTCACGTGGTGGCTTTGGCTCTAAGGCGTCGGCCAAATCCAGCTGGGGCTCCAGCCGCTCAAGCGGTAGCTGGGGAGGCTAAGATGTTACGCGTCCCGATTGAGCAAAGGGTACACTGGGAAACACTGGCAAAAGAGTATGGGTTTCACTTCCATACCATGTATGGCGAGCGTTATTGGGACGAGTCGGCTTACTACCAGTTTTCCCTTAAACAGATCGAAGAAGATCTGGAAGACCCAACCGAAGAGATTCATCAGATGTGCCTTCACGTTGTCGAGAAGGTCGTCCAAGATGAACAACTCATGCAGCGCTTTAGAATCCCCGAACAGCACTGGGATTTTATTCGCCGCTCTTGGCTCAATCGGGACCCGAGCCTCTATTCACGTCTGGATTTTGCCTACAACGGGAAAACCCCCGCTAAGCTGTATGAAAACAACGCGGACACCCCTACCAGCCTGTACGAAACGGGGTTTTGGCAATGGCTTTGGCTTGAGCACAACGTAAACTCAGGCAAGTTAAGCCGTCAAAGTGACCAATTCAACAGCCTTCAGGAAAAGCTGATCCGACGTTTTGCCGAACTCAAAACGCTGAACCCAGGACATGCGCTTCTCCACTTTGCCTGCTGCAAAGGCACCATTGAGGATCGAGGTACCGTTCAGTACCTTGAAGATTGTGCGGCCGAAGCCGGCATCGCCACCGAATTTGTGTTTGTCGAGGACATAGGTCGTGATGCTGATGGCCAGTTCACCGACCTGAAAGATCAGGTCATCACTTGGATCTTCAAACTCTACCCTTGGGAGTTCATGTTTGATGAGGATTACGGTGATCTACTAGGCAAGCATCCGGTCAGCTTTATCGAGCCGCCTTGGAAGAGTTTGATCTCCAATAAAGCGCTGTTGCCGATGCTCTGGAAAGAGTTTCCAAACCACCCGAATTTGCTGGCCTCCTACTTTGAGGATGAGTTTCACACAGCCGACCCTCAGCAAACGTGGGTCAAGAAACCGATCTTTTCCCGAGAAGGTGCTAACGTTTCTATCATCAAGGGCAATCAGGCCTTGATGGCATCGGATGGCCCGTACGGCGAGGAAGGCTTTATCTATCAACAGGCGAGCATGTTGCCCAAATTTGGCGACAACTACACCTTGATCGGCAGCTGGCTTGTGGATGGTGAAGCCGCCGGTATCTCGGTTCGCGAAGACGAAGGCGCCATCACACAAGACATGAGTCGATACCTACCTCATATCATTTTGGGATAAGCTAACGCCTTATGGTTATTCATAAAATACAACGTATCCTCTTTTCGCTGTTCTTCAAAGCCAACTTTTTCACGACCATTGTCGTAACGCTGGCTTACATGCTGATCAGCTATGCATTGCTATCAGCCGCCCAAGAGGATGACATCACCCATCTCGATAACTTTTTCTATTGGATGATCGTTACCGCCTCTACGGTAGGCTATGGCGACTACTCCCCAACCACCTTTATGGGGAAAATGGTCGTCAGCCTTTGGGTCATCCCTGTTGGATTGAGTATTTTTGCGTTTTTAATCGCCCGGGTCAGTTTCTACTTATCCGAATGGGCATTTAAAGGAAGAAGAGGGCTTAGGAAAGTGACAGACAGCAATCACACCGTGATCATCGGTTGGAACGACCAACGTACGGTTCGTTTGATTGAATTACTGTTGAACAAGCAAAACGGTCAACAGCGTGATGTCGTGTTATGCGTGGCGAAAGACATCGAAAACCCGATGCCCGACCGCATTGGTTTTGTGAAAGTTGAGTCTTTTTCCCATGAAGAGACCATGGCACGCGCTAACCTGAAAGACGCGGCCCGCATCATCATCGATACACCCTTGGATGACGTCACTCTGACAACGGCTCTGTACTGCCAGAAAGTCAGCCCTAAAAGCCACAAGACCGCTTACTTCCAAGACGAGTCATTAGGTGACCTTCTACTGACTCACTGCCCAGGGATCGAAATTATCCCGTCAGTCTCGGTCGAGATGCTGGCCAAATCAACGACAGACCCAGGTTCCAGTCAGTTACACAAACAGCTGCTCGACAGCACCGACGGTATGACCCAATTCAGTACGGAATACCTAGGTCAAACCATCAAGTTTGGGCACCTGTTTAATCAGATCAAAAAGGATCATAACGCGACGCTGATTGGGGTTCGTACGGAAAACCAAAAAGAGATTACGCTAAACCCACCGTTAGACGCCGATGTCTTCAGAGGCGATGTGCTCTTCTACATTGCAGAGCGTCGTATCTCAAACTTCACGGTCGCCTAATCCCTTAGCGCCTAGCCCCTTAGCTTATTCAGCTTGAGACATCTGGCGTTAAGAGGGCTGCCAGTAAGGTTGCGCGGCCCTAGATTCATCGTTGAACCTAGCCGCGCCCTTTGAAAAGGCATTGATGTGTCTGATTGTAGGGTGAGGCGCTTCTCTCGCCGTTACTGCCAACCAGTACCCCTCGTGCTGCCACACACCCGTAAGAGGGGGGCAGATCTTCGGTTCTGTTTCTACAGCACTTTTGTGACTGGCCCACTTAAACTCAGACTCTTTTGAACACCATTGGCGATAAAAAAAGCGCTCATCGTTTAGGGCTTCGGGCGTTAACGCGGCGATCTCATCATCGCTTAGGATCATCTCAAGACGCTCTCTGACGCGGATACCCGAACGATGCGCCTCGATATCAATGCCTACCGGCTGATCGCTGATCGCCAACGCCATCCAGCCAGACCGGGTGTGGGATAATGACAGATACACCTCACGCTCTGGCAGAGATGGGCCTTTTCCCTCGTCATACAGCCTTAAAGTACGCCAATCGCTTGAGCAACCGGCCTCTTGGGTGTTGGCCAACGCATAGCGCATAAAGAAACGGCTTCTTAGGTATTCGCGGTGCTTGGTCGGGTGGGTTCGTTTGGTCAGCTGGTGATGTTCGCTGGCCGAGAGATAAGGAAGCACACAATCATCGTCGTGCGCTTCCCATGCGCTGGATTCAACACTCCAGACGCATAACATCGTTTATTTCAGCATCTCGCCTTGCAGCGCAACACCCGCCATAATAGCGCCAGCGTGGCATTCGTACTGAGTATTGCTTTTGTAGGTGTTCTTTTTGTAATAGCTGGTGATGTTAGCCACCTTGGTCGCGCCTTCTGTACGGGCACGCTCTTGCAGGCTTAACAGCGCAGATAGGAACACCCAACGACAAGCGTCTTCGTCAGACTTGTTAAAAGCGTTGGTTTTTTTGTTGGTGGTGAACACGCCTAGGCTTTTACCGCCGCCGCTGCGTTGATCGCCGAAATAGAGCTTAATGGAAGGGTCCAAACGCTCTTGGAAGGTGTTCGAAGCCATCGCTTCGTCGATGGATAACAGGTGTTTTGTGTCACGACTGAAGGCATTCGGTGCAGCCAATGTGAACGATAGAGCCAATAGACAAGGGAGTAAACGCATCGTAAAAATCCTTTTTAGGTTCGATTTTGGTTACGCGCGATTATAAAGAGCCAAACAAACGTTCACAACGTAAGGTTGCATACCTTTTCGCAGACAGTAAAATCACCCGAAGATCAAAAAGACTCAAGAAAGTTCCCTGTCTGACCGAAAAAGAGAGATGGACTTTGTGATGGCTATGCCAAGGATATGAACACTGATGATCTCGTTTAACGTAGTCTCCGTTGCTTGCGTGTCGCCGGGTATCCACACCCGCGAACAATGGCAAGGGGTGTTTAACGGTCAATTGCCCGTCAGTGATACGCTGGACACGGCCTTACTCAAACCGATCCCTGCGATGCTAAGGCGCCGACTTGGCGCGTTAGGACGCTGTGCGGCGGCGGCCTTTCTGAGTCTACCTACGCAGCACACCCCAAGCCCGATCATCTACGCATCTCGACATGGCGATACGCATCTGTCGTCAAGCCTTCTTAATGGCATCGCCCAAGAGGAGCCGATGTCCCCGACGCAGTTCAGCTTAGCGGTGCACAACGCCATTGGTGGCGTGATCTCGATTGCACAAAAGAACACAGCGCCAATGACCGCCATCGCGGCCATGGAGGCCATGCCGTTACAAGCGCTGTTCGAGGCGGCGGGGCAATTAACGGAAACCGAGCGGGTCATCTGCGTCGTCTACGACCACCCGCTGCCAGAGCCATACCAAGCGTACGCCCAAAGCATTGAGCGCCCAATGGCGATCGCATTTGAGCTGGCTCGTGCTGATGACAGTACCCTCGGTGACGGCGAGGGCGTATTATCGATCCAGAGCGAGGATCGCGATAATGAAGCAGCAGCCACACAAGAGCTGTCTCTGATGGCATTTGCACAACTGCTGCTCAACGGTGGATCACATACCACCTGCATCAACCAACACACATGGACGGTACGGTTCGAGGCACTCCACTGATGGATATCATGAATAAAATAGGCCGTGCTTGGCGTTTTGTTGGCACAGCGTTGAGCTTTTTGATTTTCGGTATCGGCGGCTTAATCATCCCGCTGATTTTACCCGTTATTTATCTACTACCTGGCAACGATCAATGCCGTCGCAAACGCGGCCGCACCTTGATCCATCATGCGTTTCGTACCTACATTCGCATCATGAAAGGCCTTGGGGTTCTGACCTACGATATTGATCAGATCGATAACCTCAAAGGCGCCAAGCTGATTCTGGCCAACCACCCGTGTTTGATCGATGTGGTGTTTTTGTTGGCCTTGATCCCTAACTCCAGTTGCGTTGTGAAGGGTCGCTTACTGAAAAACCCGTTCACACGAGGCCCCGTCAAGGCCGCAGGCTACATCCTGAACGAGGAAGGCGAAGATGTGATCGGCGCGGCCTCGCGTTTATTTGAGGAAGGCCAGTCTCTGATTATTTTCCCTGAGGGCACCCGCACAACACCGGGTGAAGACCTCGCATTCAAACGCGGTGCGGCCCAAATTGCACTGAGAACAGGCGCTGATATCACCCCTGTGATCATCTCCTGTACCCCAACCACCCTGACCAAGCAGGATCGCTGGTATCACGTGCCCAAAGAGCGCGTTCACATGCACTTATGCGTGAACAAAACGCTGCCCGTGTCACCGTATCTAAACAGCCAAGCCGCCGCACCGATTCAGGCACGTCGCTTAACGTCCGATCTGCAGGGTTACTTTACCAAGGAGCTATCAAGGCATGAGCAGCCTGAATACCGAATTGAAACAACTCATTATCGACTCTCTTGATCTGGAAGACATCACACCGGACGACATCGACGATGCCGAGCCGCTGTTTGTTGAAGGATTAGGGTTGGATTCCATCGATGCTTTGGAGATTGGCCTTGCGCTGCAAAAAGCGTACGGCATCAAACTTAAAGCCGACTCGGAAGAGACCCGACAACACTTTGCCAGCATCAATGCCTTGGCCGAGCTTGTACATGCGCACAAAAGCGCCTAACCCCCGTTGAGCCGATATGAATACTGAAATTTACACCCGTGTGGTGGCCCTGTTAGAAGAGTTGTTTGAGATCGACCCATCCGAGGTCACGCCCGAGGCCAACCTGTATCAAGACCTCGACATCGACAGCATCGATGCGGTCGACTTAGTGGTTGAACTCAAGAAGATGACCGGTAAGAAGATCAAGCCGGAAGATTTCAAAAACGTTCGCACCGTCTCCGATGTCGTGAACGAAGTTGAGAAACTGATGGCCTAAGCGATGAAAGCTGCGCTTAAGATCATCATGATGATCGCCCTGATTCTTTATCCATTTTTGGTCTATGCCGGATTAACGGTATGGGACCCATTGTGGGTATTGTGCGCCGTTGTGATGGTGCTGTGCGTGCGTTTAGCACTGAAAGCAACCGTACCAGAGCGTCTTTTGATGCTCGGGGTGATCGCAGGTTTGCTGATGGTGAGCGTGTTTACCAATACGCTACTGGGCATCAAGGCGTACCCTGTACTGATGAACCTTGGCTTTTTGGGGTTGTTCGCGTTCAGTTTAATACGCCCACCCACCGTGGTGGAGCGCTTGGCGCGCCTTCAAGAGCCGGATCTGCCCGAAAGCGGGGTGCGCTATACCCGCACCGTTACACAGGTGTGGTGCGTTTTTTTCATCGTGAACGCTGCCATCTCAGCATGGACAGCGCTGTACGCCGATCAGGCGACGTGGGCGCTGTACAACGGCTTGATCGCCTACGGTTTGATGGGCACCTTGATGAGCGCTGAGTGGCTGGTACGCCGCAAAGTTAAGCAGCGCAACGCCCGCGTTTAATCAAGAACGGTTTCGCACGTATGGATACTTCGCATTTGGCCAAGCCCCTATTGATCCCGTTGTGGCAATGGGCCGAACACGCCACCCACCCTGTATTGATGGACAAAGGCCAGCCGATCACTGCAGATCAGCTTCGCCAACGCGCGGCTGATTGGGCAAAGGCGATGGCATTAACGCCCGGCGCACGGGTTGCGGTCTACCACACCGATCTTTTTGAATGCTTGGCCATCTTGATGGCCGTCTGGGCAAGCCATGCCACCGCGTGCATACCAGGGGATGCCTGCGAAGTGACTCAGCAGCGTTTAAGCCAAACGGTGGATCACTTTGTGGGGACGTTCAGCGAACACCCAAGCGCAGCGCCCAACGCGGGCGACGCTTGCGAGCCGCTGAATCACGCTTGGCCGCCTGAGTACCCAGCAATTGAGATCTACACCTCCGGCTCGACTGGCGCACCGAAACCGATCCAAAAAACCTTAGGGCAGCTCTTTGATGAGATCAAAGCGCTTGAGACCCTTTGGCCCACACACGAAGGGACGGTAGTGCTTGGCAGCGTCAGCCATCATCACTTTTATGGCTTAATGTTCCGTGTGCTGTGGCCTTTGTGCTCTAGCCGACCGATCGAACGGGCGATGTGCACTTTTACCGAGGATATCTTTCAGTGGTCTGGGCTTTACGATGAGTACCATCTGGTCTCAAGCCCAACCCACCTAAGTCGCATCAACCCAGAGCTGGATTGGCCCTCACGCCAAGGGCGTTGCTCCATGATTGTCTCGGCCGCGGCTCCGCTTACTCGGGAAGACAGCTTAAGTGCGGCGCGCTACCTTGGGTGTCCGGTCAATGAGATCTACGGCAGCTCCGAAACCGGTGCCATCGCATGGCGTGTGCAACAGGAAGAGCGCGCCGACCAACCGTGGCAACCGACCCCAGGCAGCCTCATTGATCAAGAGGACGATGGTCGTTTACGTGTGCGCGCCCCCTTCATTCGCGAAGGGGTATTGAGTTTGGCCGATCAGATTGCGTTCTGCGAAGACAGACCGCACGCCTTTACCCTGCAAGGGCGCGCAGACCGAATCGTTAAATTGGAAGGGAAGCGGATCTCGCTCACCGCGATTGAGCGCACCTTACTGGCACACCCTGAGATCGCTGAGGTCAAAGCCCTGATCCTAAAACGCAAGCGGGACGAGATCGCCATCGTCGCACAACTGACCGCAAGCGGCTTGGTCGCACTGAACGGCCAGAGCCGACGCGCGTTTACCCAGCACTTGATGCGCCCCTTGATGGATCAGTTTGAAGCGATCGCTCGACCAAGGCGCTGGCGTTTTGTGACATCGCTTCCCACAAACGAGCAGGGTAAGATCACCCAGCACGCCTTAGAGGCACTGTTTGATGGCGAGACGCCAGCCGAACCCCAATTACGCGAGGCCCTATGACCGACTTAGCCCCTGACCACTCCCGTACTTGGCCCGTGGTTACCTCCCAAAAGGTGAACGAGCACGAGGCGAACCTTCAGATCGAGATCCCAGAGGATCTGCTCTATTTCGAGGGCCACTTCGAGGGCAATCCGGTGTTGCCAGGTGTGGTTCAAACGCACTGGGCCGAACACTACGGGCGGGCGCTCCTTGGCGTAACGGGACGCTTCTCGCACTTGGAGGTGATCAAATTTCAGCGGATCATCACGCCCAACGAGCAGATCACCTTGGCACTGAGTTACAACCTTGATAAGCAAAAGCTGACCTTTAAATATCAATCAAAGGCCGGTGAGCACTCAAGTGGAAGAATCTGTTATGTCGACTGATGCGTTCAACCCCGCCATTTTAGTGCCGGTTTACAACCATGCCGAAGCGATTGGCATTACCGTAGAGCACCTAAACGCCTTTGGTTTACCCATCTGTCTTGTTGATGATGGCTCCGATGCCGACTGTGCGGCCGTGCTTAACGCCCTGGCCAATCAAAACGACGATGTGCACTTGGTCACCTTGCCGGAAAATCGCGGCAAAGGTGGCGCGGTCAAAGCAGGATTTGAAGCCTTGTTCGCCAAAGGTTTTACCCATGCCATCCAAGTCGATGCCGATGGTCAGCATAACTTAGACGACTTACCGACCCTGCTGTCGCACGCCAAAGCGGCCCCTGATGCGCTGGTGACCGGTTATCCAGTGTATGACAATTCGGTGCCCAAAGTGCGCCTGTACAGCCGATACCTGACCCATGTGTGGGTATGGATCAACACGCTGTCGTTCCACATCAAGGACACCATGTGTGGGTTTCGCGTGTACCCGCTAACGCCGGTTGTTGAGCTGATCCGCTCCGAATCCATGGGGGATCGGATGGATTTTGACCCCGAGGTGCTGGTGCGCTGGTTTTGGCGCGGACATCCGGTCATCAACTTGCCCACCAAGGTGCATTACCCATTGGATGGCGTGTCCCATTTTGATGTGTTTAAAGACAATGTGTTGATCTCATGGATGCATACGCGCTTGTTCTTTGGCATGTTGATTCGTCTGCCAAAACTCTTGGCACACAAGTGCAAGCAGTGCGGCTCATGAGTCAGTCGCGTAGCTCCCACTGGTCCAACATCGGCGAGTCCGGCACCGTGCTTGGCATGCAGATACTGCTGTGGGTGTATCGTTTGTTGGGCCGCCGCGTCTTTCGCTGGGTGCTGGCTCCGGTGATGCTCTATTACGTGACGGTGAAGCCCTCTGCAAAAGCGGCGTCTCAACAGTATCTGGATCGCATTCAAACACAACTGGACTCACCCTCGAACACTCAAGGACAGCCCCGCCTGACGCCTTTTGCCCACTTTATGTCCTTTGGGGAAACCCTCTTGGATAAGTTTTTGGCTTGGATGGGGCACATCGCCCGCGAAGATGTGATCTTCGAAAACCGTGAGCTTCTCAATCACATCGACCAAACCGGGCAGGGCGGTATCATTGTGATCTCGCACCTTGGCAACACCGAGATCTGCAGTGCGCTGGCCCACCAGCTCCCCAATATCCGCTTAACCTTGCTGGTCTATACCCAACATGCGGATAAGTTTAACTCGATGATGAAGCGGGTCAGCCCCGATGCGCAGATCAACTTTTTACAGGTCACCGATATGTCGCCGGCTACCGCGATGCTGCTGAACGAGCGAGTCGAGCAGGGCGAGTTGATCGTCATCGCGGGGGATCGAACCCCGGTCACAGGCGATGCCCGAATCAGTTACGTGGACTTTTTAGGCGAGCAAGCGCCGATGCCGCAAGGGGCGTTTATCTTGGCAAGCTTACTCAAATGCCCTGTGTACCTGATGTTCTGTTTAAAGCAGTCCAGCCGTTACCACATCTATGTAGAAACCTTTGCCGAGAAGGTCACGCTCAAGCGACAGGAGCGACAACAAGCGCTGGATAATGTGGTGCAAGACTACGCCAACCGACTGGCGTATTACTGCAAGAAAGCGCCGTTACAGTGGTTTAACTTTTACGATTTTTGGCGTCATCAATCACCGAACTCGGCCCGCGCATCTAAGGATAACGAACGATCATGATCAGCACCGAAATAACAATGGAAGTCCCATTCCACGACGTGGATATGATGGAAGTGGCATGGCATGGTCACTACGTAAAATACCTAGAGATCGCTCGTTGCGCGCTGTTGGATAAGCTCGATTACAACTACCCGCAAATGAAAGCCTCCGGCTTTGCATGGCCGGTTATTGAGTTACATGTGCGTTACGCCAAACCGCTGCGCTTTCAGCAGCAAGTGACGGTTCGTGCCACCCTGAAAGAGTGGGAAAACCGCTTAAAAGTGGATTATCAAATTCTAGATACCGCAAGCGGCAAGCGCTTAACCAAAGCGCACACGGTGCAGGTCGCGGTGGACATGAGCACTCAAGAGATGCTGTTTATGTCACCACCGGTACTGTTCGAGAAGCTCGGATTAGCGGTGCCAGAGGAAGCACAGCGATGAAAGGGGTTGTCAGTACACTGATCTTCACGCGCGCGGTTTGGGTTGCGCTGACTTGCAGCCTGTTTAGCCTTAACGCGTTGGCGGATAACCTAACCTACGCGCAGTTGGCCTCGCTCACCGCACGACCTGCCACACTCAGTGGCCAGTTTGAGCAAACCAAACACTTAGCGGCTCTAGAAACAGAGCTGACCAGCACCGGGGAGTTTGACTACACCAAAGGAAAGACGCTGAACTGGGTCACTCAAACCCCGATCCAAAGCCGAGTTGAGCTGACCCCACAGGGACTAACCACCTTCAACAGCCAAGGCCAAGATGTTACGGACCCCGCCATTCAAACGCCCCAGGTGGCGGTGTTTACTGAGCTGTTCTTTGCTCTGATGACTTCCAACTGGCAGGTATTGGAAAGCACTTTTGAGCTAAGCGGCACCACCGAAGGCCCGCAATGGCATGCGACCTTAACGCCTAAGGACCCGGTATTCGCGCAGGTGTTCAGCACACTCTCTTTATCGGGCGGCGCGTATGTGGATCAGGTCACCCTAAACGAGGTCAACGGTGACAGCACCGCCATCCGCTTTATGGATCTGACACCCAGTGAGGTCCAAAGTGAGGCCACATCACCTTGAACCAACCCCGTTCTAACCTAAGTCCTACCTCTCACGTACTGGCCCTTGTGTGGTTAGTCCTTTGGTGCGGCGTCTTGGCAGCCGCGCTGATCAGGCCACCTGCGTTCAACACGCAATTGATGGCGCTGTTACCAAGTGACCATCAAAATCCAGCCATCGAACGGGCGACTGAGCAGACGGCCAAGCGTTATGCGAATAATCTGATCTGGGTTCTGAGCCCTGCGACGGAGCACACCACTGCCGAGGTCACGGCGTTTTGGCAGAGCCTTGAAGCTCAATTAACCGCCACAGGCCTGGTGGATCAGATCCGATATGCACCCGATGTGGACCTTGCCAAAGCACAAGCGGCGGAGCAGCAATACCGATACGCACGCATCAGTCGAGATGCCCTTGCGCCCTTGATGACTCAAGAGTGGGAAACACTTCAAGAGCGCGCCCTGCAACGTCTGTTTGGCTGGATGCCCACCGGTGGCTTTGACCCCATTCAAGACCCGTTTCTACTCTCAAGCACGACGCCGCCAACGCTTACGCATCTTCAAATACACAACGGCTTACTGAGCGTAAATGCGGAGGGGGCTCGTCATTATGTGATGCAAACCCGGCTTTCTGGCTCTGCGTTTGACGCTGCGACCCAAGCCACGCTTATGCGCCTTATCACCGAGGCCAAAGCCCAAGCCGATCAGGTAGGTGGGGCTTTGCGAGTATCAGGCCTATTGCTGCATACCGCCGCCGGAACCGAGCAAGCTAAATCGGAGATCAGCAGCATCGGCGTTGGCTCCTTGGTGGGGATTCTGATTCTGAGTGTGTGGGCATTTCGCTCAATACGGCCGTTTTTGCTCTCGCTGGTGCCGACAGCCGCAGGTACGGTATTTGGCATCGGTGTGACCGCGCTGATCTTAGGCGAGATCCACCTTGTCACGCTGGCGTTTGCCGCAGGCTTAATCGGCGTATCGATCGACTACGCCCTGCATTTTCTGACCGATCGGCATCAACACACACCGGCACACACCCGTGCGCGCTTATTGCCTGGGCTGCTCTTGGGTTTGATCACCAGTGTGCTGGCCTATTCAACGCTCGGCGTTGCGCCGTTTCCAGGCCTTAAGCAGATGGCGCTTTTGTGCGTGTTTGGCTTAATCGGCGCTTGGTTAACGGTGGTGCTGTGGTATCCATACCTGACTCAATGGGGACGCTGGCAGCCTCTGAACAGCCCAGCGGCCTTGCTTCGGGCGGTAGGGCGTATGCCAAGGCTCTCGGTTAAAACGATGGGGTTGATCAGCATTGCGATGATGATTGTTACGGCGATCACGTTGGCGATGCATCCGGCCAAAGATGACTTACGCGCACTGCAAACCTCGCCCGCATCCTTGATCGAGAATGACCAAACGATTGCCCGATGGTTGGGGTTAAGCTCCGAAGCGCAATTTTTATTGGTGGAAGCCCCCGACATCGAGACCCTGTTGCAACGCGAAGAGTCGGTCGTCCCGATGCTGGATAAGGCACAGCGAGAAGGCGCATTGACCGGTTACCAGAGCCTTAGCCAATCATTGCCCTCTCAATCGCACCAAGCGGCGTTAAAAATCGCAACCGCTGCCTTGTATGTTCAGGCACTGCCTAAGCTTGCCTTAGCCCTAAAACTGACCGATCAACAACAAAGCGAAGCGATGGCAGCCTTGAATGAGGCACCTTACTTAACGCTCGATATCTGGAAAACACTTCCCAGTAGCGAGGCGTTTCGGCCGCTGTTGATCGAAACCGAACTGGGCTTTATCAGCTTAATCAAATTGCAAGCGACCACACCGCTGACACAACAAGCGGTCGCCCCGCATCTGCCTGAGGGCGTGGTTTGGGTGGACCGGGTGGACCGGATCAGTCAGCTCCTAAGCCACTACCGTACCGAGTTCAGCCTAGGGCTTTTGGTGGGTGCGATACTGATCACCTGTGTTTTAGTGGGCCGTTATCGCACCGCCAGCCCGCAGGTGCTGATTCCGGTGGTGTTATCAGTCTGTACCACACTGACCCTACTCAGCTGGTGGCTTGGACACATTAATCTGTTCCACCTAATGGCGCTCGTCTTGGTGCTGGGTATTGGATTGGATATGGGCATTTTACTCACCGAAACGCAGCAGAACGCCTACACTTGGCTGGCCGTCACACTGTCGGTCATGACCAGCGTACTGGCCTTTGGTCTGTTAGCGTTTAGCGCGACCCCCATGTTAGCGGCCTTTGGCCAAACGGTACTGCTGGGCTTATTGGCCGTGTGGTGCTTTGGATTGCTTTTACGGCGTCATGATTAAGGAGATCTATCCGTGACCCCACATAAGGATTTAACACAACCGCACGCGGACCTCGCAGCGGATGTCATCATCATTGGCGCAGGGCCTTCTGGGGCACTCTCGGCGGCGCGCTTAGTGCAAGCAGGCCATTCGGTTCTGGTGCTGGAGCGACAGCACTTTCCGCGCTTTTCGATCGGTGAAAGCTTACTGCCGCAATCGATGCAGTTTCTTGAAGAAGCCGGTATGTTGGATGCCGTGATCAAAGAAGGCTTCCAGTTCAAAAATGGCGCCGCGTTCAGTCACAAAGAGCGCTACGATTACTTTGATTTTCGGGAGAAATTCTCCGAAGGCTGGGGCACTACCTTCCAAGTGCAACGCAACCGGTTTGATCAAATTCTGGCCGATGAAGCCGCACGCTTTGGCGCCGTGATCGAATACGGCCAAACCGTCACCGCCTACCAAGAGACCGAACAGGGCGTAAGCTTAACAGTACAGGATGAAGCCGGCCTTGAGCGTACCGTCAGCGCACGCTTTGTGCTGGATGCCAGCGGCTTTGGCCGCGTACTGCCAAAACTCTTAGGCCTTGAGCGTAATTCTACTCTGGCATCACGCGCATCGCTCTTCACCCATGTGGAAGACCGCATCAGCCACCCCGACTTTGATCGGGATAAGATTCTGATTACCGTCCACCCAGAACACCCAGAGATCTGGTACTGGCTGATCCCGTTCAGTAACGGTCGTGCCTCTGTCGGTGTTGTCGTGCCGCGCGAGCATCTGGCCAACATGGAGGGGGACGAGGCCGATCAACTCAAAGCCTTGATCAAAGCCGCCGGTTGGAAGGCCGAGGTACTGGCCGATGCTGTGTTTGATACCCGCGTCGGCAAGCTTGAAAGCTACTCGTGCGATGTGACTCAGCTCTACGGCGAGCGCTTTGCACTGCTCGGCAACGCCGGCGAGTTTTTGGACCCGGTGTTCTCATCCGGTGTCACCATCGCCTTAAAATCGGCGCACTTGGCCAGCCAAGCCTTGGATAAAAACCTAAAAGGCGAAGCTGTAAATTGGGAGCAGGAGTACGCCGAGCAATTGAAGCTGGGTGTGAACACTTTCCGCGCCTTTGTGGAAGGCTGGTACAACCAAGATCTGCAAACCGTGATCTTTACCCAAGACAAAAGCGAGCAGATCAAACGCATGATCAGCTCTATCTTGGCAGGCTATGCGTGGGACACCGGCAACCCGTATGTTGCCTCGCCCAAGCGGTTAGCCACCTTGGCACGACTGTGTGAACAAGCCGAGGTTACGGCGTGATTCGAGCGTTTCTGGCGATCCTAATGCTGGCAACGCTTGCTGGCTGCAGCGTGCTTAAAGGCCCAACCAAGCCCGTGCCTCCATTGGCGTGGTTATCGCCCGCCGATGGGCCGCACCCAGCGCTTTTGAAGCAAAAACTGACGCTCAGTGTACACGGCCAGCAAAAAGAGATGATCGCCATCACCCGATTAACCGCTTCGGCCGTCACGATGGCGGGCTTAACGCCCACGGGGCAAACCTTGGTGCAGATACGTTACGATGCCAATGGCTTTGCTTCCACCCCAGCAGCATCGCCCCAGTTGCCAAGTGACGCTATACTTTCGCTTTTGCAGTGGGCCTTATGGCCTGAGCACGCGCTTTACGACGCTTATCCAGCCAACTCAGGCTGGGCTGTGATGATCGATAAGGGGAGCCGAAACCTGTCGTATCAAGGACAAGCCATCCTTCGCATGCGCCAGATCAATGCCGAGCGCATCGAGATCGATCACCTAAGCGCGGGCTATACCGTCCGTATTGAACCGTTGGAGTCTTCACAATGAGCACGCCTTGTTACCTGAATAACATGGGGATGATCTGTTCAGCAGGTGCCGATGCAGCGGCGTTTGCCGATACGCTCTTGTTGGAGCCTTCGTTACCACAGTGCGAATACCTGAAAGATCACCCTTTACCGCTTGGCCGTATGCCAGAGCCACTGCCGGCGTTGCCCACTCACGATGCCAAATGGGATACCCGCAATAACCGTGCGGCTTTCCATGCCCTAGCGCCGTTAAGAGCCGACCTTGATGGCTTAATTGAGCGATTGGGTGCGCATCGCATCGGTGTGGTAATCGGTACCAGTACCTCGGGCATTGCCGAAAGTGAAGAAGGGCATGCAGCTCTGGCAAAAGAGGGCTCTTTCCCAGCCTCTTTCCATTACTCCACACAAGAGATGGGCGCGACGGCGCAGTTCATTGCTCAGGAGCTTGGGGTCAAAGGCCCTGTGTTTGGCATCTCCACCGCGTGTTCATCCGGTGCCAAAGCGATTGCCAGTGCGCGCCGTCTGATCCGAGCTAACCTGTGCGATGTGGTGATCGCAGGGGGCGTCGATACCTTGTGCCAGCTGACCGTTCAAGGGTTTTCCTCATTAGAGGCGGTCAGCGATGCGCCTTGCCGTCCGTTCGATCAAGATCGATGCGGCATCAACATTGGTGAAGCCGCGGCGCTCTTTATCGTGTCCAAAGAGCCACACGGGGTCGCCATTTTGGGCGTTGGCGAGAGCAGCGATGCGCATCATATCTCCGCCCCAGACCCACAAGGGCACGGCGCGCGCACCTGTATGGAACAGGCGCTAGCGGATGCCAACTGCCGTGCCGATGAGGTCGGGTATGTTAATTTACACGGCACCGCCACACCCCTGAATGATCAGATGGAAGCGCGCGCGATGGCGGCGGTGTTTCCGCCAAGCACCCCTTGTAGCTCTACAAAGCCCTACACAGGCCATACCTTGGGTGCGGCAGGCGCTCTAGAGGCTGCGCTGTGTTATTTACTCCTGACCGATCAACTGCGCGAAGTGCCTCAACAAGCGAAGCTCGATACGCCCGACCCTGAGTTGCCAACGCTCAACTGGGTACAAACGCATCTGCCGACACAGAGCGTCGATACAGTGCTCAGTAACTCCTATGCGTTTGGTGGCAACAACATCGCCTTACTCTTGGGGCGTGTACAATGAGCTACACGATTGATCAATTAGTCCCGCACAGCGGGCGCATGAGTCTGCTCGAGCAATTACTAGGTTACGGTGACGAGCACCTAGAAGCGGGCCTTACCATCCACAATGACACCGTGTTTGTTACAGAACAGGGCGTCCCTGCGTGGATTGGCATCGAGTATCTTGCCCAAGCGATTGGGGCGTTTGCGGGGCTTCAAGAGCGCCTTAAGGGCGGTGAGCCTAAAATCGGTTTTTTGGTGGGTACCCGCAAGTACGATTGCAACGTGGAGTGGTTTCCCAAAGGGGCTGAGCTTCGCATCCGCGCCGAGCGCGAGATGATCGCCGATAACGGCCTGAGCGTCTTTCAGTGCGAATTAAGCGGGCGACTGCCCGAGGACACCGAACCAAGTATCCACGCCAGTGCTCGGCTTAACGTCTATCAACCCGATGACGTTGCCGAGTATATGAACAGTGTAAAAGCGCAGTAAGCGCCAACGATAGAGATCTTTATGGACGCATCGACAAAAGGAACCGTGCTGGTCACAGGTTCCAGCCGAGGCATCGGCAAAGCCATCGCACTGCGCTTGGCCAACGATGGCTTTGATTTGGTATTGCATTGCCGCTCTGGCCACGACGAAGCCGAGCAGACCGCGCAAGAGATCGCGGCGCTTGGGCGTACCGCACGCATTCTGCAATTTGACGTTGCGGAGAGAGACACCGCGCAAGCGATCATCGAAGAGGACATCGAAACCCACGGCGCCTATTACGGGGTGGTGTGTAACGCCGGCATCAGCCGTGATAACGCCTTCCCTGCGATGCCTGCCGAAGATTGGGACGCGGTACTGCGCACCAATCTGGATGGCTTCTATAATGTGCTGCACCCCGTGATCATGCCGATGGTGCGCCGTCGCAAACCCGGCCGCATTGTGACCCTGTCTTCCGTGTCTGGTGAGATGGGTAACCGTGGGCAGGTCAACTACAGTGCCGCCAAAGCAGGCATCATCGGCGCGACCAAAGCGCTGGCAGTGGAGTTGGCCAAACGCAAGATCACCGTTAACTGTGTGGCCCCTGGGTTTATCGAAACCGACATGACCGAGCATCTGATCATGGAGGAAGCGATGAAGATGATCCCGATGCAGCGCGCAGGGCAGGCGAGTGAAGTCGCCGGTACAGTGAGTTTTTTAATGTCAGACGATGCCGCTTACATCACTCGTCAGGTGATTTCCGTAAACGGCGGCATGTTCTGATCCAACACGATAGAAGCTTATGAAACGAGTTGTAGTTACAGGGATGGCGGGCTACTCGCCGATCGGCCACGACTGGCCCACCATCCGTGATCGTCTAAGCCGCCTTGATACGGGCGTTGAATACATCCAAGAATGGGACGCCTACGACGGCCTTAACACCCGCTTGGGTGCGCCAGTAAACGACTTTGTGATGCCTAAGCATTACTCACGTAAAGCGCTGCGCAGCATGGGACTGGTGGCGCAGTACGCCGTTGCCGCCACCGAGCGCGCGCTGGCGGATGCCAATCTGCTGGATCACCCGATCTTAACCAGCGGCAAGACCGGCGTGTCCTATGGCTCCTCCTCGGGCGATACCAAGTCCTTTGGGGAGTTTGGCAACATGATTCTGAACGAGTCGTCCGATGGGCTAAACGCCAACTCCTACATCCGCATGATGGCGCATACGGCCCCGGTGAATATTGGCGTCCACTTTGGTCTGACAGGACGTGTTGTGACCACCTCCAGTGCCTGTACATCGGGCAGTCAGGGGATTGGTTCGGCCTATGAGTTGATCCGCTTTGGCAAACAAACCGTGATGGTCGCAGGTGGCTGTGAAGCCCTGTGTGCAACCCAAGCCGCGGTGTTTGATACCCTGTATGCGACCAGTGTGATGAACGAGCACCCAGAGCGCTCGCCACGTCCGTTTGATGCCGCACGGGATGGTTTGGTAATCGGTGAAGGCGCAGGGACTCTGATTTTAGAGGAACTTGAGCACGCTAAAGCCCGTGGCGCTCATATCTATGCGGAACTGGTGGGCTATGGCTCCAACTCCGACGGTACGCATGTGACTCAGCCTTCGGCGGCAACCATGGAGCAAGCGATCCGTTTATCCTTGGAAGACGCGGGCGTATCGGCCGATCAGATCGGCTACGTGAGCGCCCACGGCACGGCAACCGCACGAGGCGATGTCGCAGAATCCACCGCAACGGCCAATGTCTTTGGCAACACGACACCGATCAGCTCCTTCAAAAGCTTCACAGGCCACACGCTTGGAGCGTGCGGCGCGTTAGAGGCATGGGTCGCGATCGAGATGATGCGAGAGGGCTGGTTCCACGCCACCGCCAACCTAGAAACGGTTGACGAGGCGTGTGGAGATCTGGACTACATTCAGCACGAAGGCCGCCACATCACGACCGATTATGTGATGAGCAACAACTTCGCCTTTGGCGGGATCAACACCTCGTTGATCTTCAAACGCTGGGAAGGCTGATTCCGATTAGGCCGCGGATTGAGCGGCCTGTTTCTCTTTGCGCTGCCACGCGCTGTTTACCCAAAGGGATGCCATAATCACGGCACCGCCAATCAACAGGCGCACAAGGTCGGCATCGCGGTTCCAAATCAAAACATTAATGATCAAACCGGCCGGTATCAGCGCATTGTTCATAATGCCTAAGGTGCCTGCATCCACCTTAGTGGCCCCCACATTCCAGAAATAGAAACCAAGACCCGATGCGGCGATACCAAGCCATGCTAATACGCCCCAATGCGTTGGCGTCGACGGGAGTTTTTCGGGGTTACCGAGCAGCACAAACGCGGGAAGCACCACCAGCAATGCGCCTAAAAAGAACAGCGCAAAGCTCTTGTAGAGCGGTGCATTCGGCTTAAAGCGATCCACCAAGCGTGCGTAACCCACTTGACCCATCGCAAAGGTGAGGTTGGCCAACTGTAAGATCAAAAAGCCCAGCACAAAATCGTCACTGACCGAATCGTAGCGGATAATCGCCGCACCGATCACGGCAATGGCGGTGGACACTAACGCCGCACTAGAGAAGCGACGTACCAAAAGATCATTGATCAACGACACATACAAAGGCGTGAAGATCGTAAAGAGCAGCACCTCAGGGACGGATAAAAACTCAAACGAGCGATACAAACACACATAGGTCACGCCAAATTGCAGCGCGCCAACGCCCATTACGCCCAATACGAATGTAGGTTTGAGTCCCGAGAAGCGCAGAAACGGTAAAAACAGCAAGCCTGCCAGTACGATGCGGGTTAACACCGCAAAGTAACTGTCGACCTGGCCTGCCAGATACACCCCAATCAAACTAAACGAAAAAGCCCAAAGCAGGGTAACGCCAACCAGATAGATCAAAGTGAGTCCTTACTTACTGTGAGTAAACTATCGGCTCTCGATCAAGGTTATCAGCGCTTGCTGTTCGTTAGGCGGTAGGAAGCTGCCTTCAATGCTGTTCATCGCAAGCTTACGTGCTTGCACCTTGGTGAGGCCTAGGGCGTCATAGAGTGCCATAAAGTTCTCACCGACGTAACCACCAAAATAGGCCGGATCATCGGAGTTGACGGTCACACGTACCCCCTGATCCATCATGGTCAGAATGGGGTGCTCACGCATATCCTTATAGACGCAAAGCTTGGTATTGGAGAGCGGGCACACGGTTAACGTAGTACCCGTTTCGGCCAGGTGCTCCATCAAGCGCGGGTCTTTAAAAGCCGCCACGCCGTGATCAATCCGATCCACCTTTAATAGGTTCAAAGCGTCCCAAATGTACTCAGGCGGGCCTTCTTCACCGGCATGCGCAACGGCTTTAAACCCTTCGGCTCGGGCTTTATCAAACACACGAGCAAACTTCTCGGGCGGGTTACCCAGCTCGGAGCTATCGAGTCCCACCGCGATAAAGCGATCCTGAAACGGCATCGCTTGTTCAAGGGTGTCAAACGCCGCTTCTTCGCTTAAATGGCGCAAAAAGGACAGGATCAGGTAGCTGGTGATGCCAAAATCCCGCATGCCGTCCTTTAACGCGGCATCAATGCCATTGATCACTACCTCGAACGCAATGCCCCGATCGGTGTGGGTTTGCGGGTCGAAAAACGGCTCCACATGCACCACACCTTGCTCGTGGCAGCGTTTTAGGTAGGCAAAGGTCAGATCATAGAAGTCCTGCTCGGTTTGCAGCACGCCCGCGCCTTGGTAGTAGATGTCCAAAAAGTCCTGCAAATTACTGAACTGGTACGCCGAGCGAATCTGATCGACCGACTCATAGGGCAGTTCAATGCCATTGCGTTTGGCCAAGGCAAACATCAGCTCCGGCTCCAAACTGCCCTCAAGGTGCAAGTGCAACTCAGCTTTGGGTAAGGTGTGGATAAAATCCTGCATACTCATAAGAGGCTCCTTCTGATCACAGATCACACAGATGCGTTATTTCTCTTTGCGATAGGCGTACGTATCTCGAAAGCGCGACAACAGATACTCACCCGCTGAAATGGCGGGGTATTTGGCTGGGTGTGCGTCATCGCTGCAGCCGGGTAAGCAATAGATGTCCGTATCAAAGTTGGGTTCAACAAAGAACGGCGATGAGTAACGGTGCCCAGCCTCTGGATTGACCACGCGGTGCGGTGTCGAGGTGTAGCGATCGTTACTCCAACGCGCCATCATATCGCCAATGTTGATCACAAACGTACCCTCAATCGGTGGGGCATCAATCCATTCACCTTGGCGATTGCGCACTTGAAGACCACCAGCGGCGTCTTGGTAGAGCACTGTGATGCAACCATAATCGGTATGTGCACCTGCGCCAATCTGCGCCTCATCGGTCCGACCGCTGTCGGGCGGGTAATGTATAAAGCGTAGCACGGAGATCGGCTCAGCAAAGCGCTGATCAAAAAAGTCCGGCTCAATCTTTAACGCTATGGCGATACCGCGCAACACGGTTTTACCCACCTCCAGCATGCGCCAATAATGGGTTTCCATCATCGCTTGAAATCCCTCAATTTCAGGGTAGCGATTGGGTCCGTGCAATGGTTTGTTGGCCATTACATCGGGATGATCAGCCCCCAGATTGCGCGCCATATCGAAGGTTTCTTTAAAGTCCCCTGGGCGCTCTGGGTCCAGTTGCTCTGTGGCAATGGAGCCGTAGCCGCGGTGATGATCGCTTTGGGTGATATCGATCGCTTTTTTCAGCGCCATCGGGCTATCAAACAGGGTTTTGGCCATGTTCATGACCGATTGCATGGTTTCGTGTGAAACACCGTGTCCTTTGATGTAGAAAAACCCACTGCCTTGGCACGCTTGATCGATCTGTTCCGCCACCGCGGTCCAGTCCTTTGGTTCATCACTGAACAAAGGCGCGATGTCGATCAACGGGATCTCGGCGATGCCAGATTGCGTTTGGGTAGGATGAGTCGAGTGCGCGTTGGATTCAACGGCGTGTTCAAAAGGGCGTTCGGGTGTCATAACACACCTCCTTTATTGGGTTAAAAGAGGGAGCCTTACGCCATGCGCAAGGCCCAGTGTGTTATTTGTTTGGGCCGCACCACAGCCCAGACGTTGGGGGTGTCAGCTTATTTAGGGATATCGCCTTTCACGCCTTCAACGTACCAGTTCATGCCTGCGATCTGCTCGTGAGGCAGGATTTCACCGTCCTTCACCATCAGCTCACCGGCTTGGTTCTTGATTGGGCCAGCAAACGGATGAACCGTACCGGCTTTGATACCATCGATCAGAGCTTGCGCTTCGCTCGCGACCTCAGCCGGAACCGTCGCGCTGAATTCAGGGATCACGATCTCTTCTTCAGCCATACCGCCCCAGTGATCTTCGGAGGTCCATTTGCCATCCATCACTTCTTGTACACGTTTGATGTAGTACGGATTCCAGTTATCCACGACTGAGAACAGGTGCGATTTAGGGCCAAAACGGGACATATCAGACGCTTGACCGGCCGCAAAGACACCACGACGATCCGCCGCTTGCATCGCTGCAGGAGAGTCGGTGTGCTGCAGAATCACATCAACGCCTTGGTCGATCATCGCATTGGCGGCATCGGCTTCTTTACCCGGATCAAACCAGGTATTGACCCACACGATTTTCAGCTCGGCATCGGGGTTGTACTTGTTCAGCGCCAATTGCACAGAGTTAATATCGCGGATGACTTCTGGGATCGGGAAAGAGGCGATGTAGCCCACTTTGTTGGACTTGGTCATCTTCGCCGCTACGAAACCTGCGATGTAACGACCTTCGTAAGTATTAGAGATGTACGTACCGACGTTTTTAGCGCGCTTGTAACCGGTGGCGTGTTCAAACGTCACTTTCGGGAACTGCTTAGCCACTTTCAGCGTTGGGTTCATGAAACCAAAGGAGGTCGTGAAGATCAGTTCATGGCCGGACTTGGCCAAGTTACGAATCACACGCTCAGCGTCCGCGCCTTCAGGAACGTTTTCAACAAAGGTGGTCTCAACTTTGTCGCCAAAGTGCTCTTCAACGGCCTTACGACCTTGATCGTGCTGGTAGCTCCAACCAAAATCCCCGGTTGGTCCTACATAGACAAAGCCCACTTTCATCGGATCATCCGCTGCGACTGTCATGGAAGCGGCCAAACCAAGGCCGGCAACGATGCCCGTCAGGAGTGATTTCAGCGCGGGTTTTTTCATGGATAGAGTCCTCATTGGTCTGATATTGGGCGATCAGGCGTTCGTCGTTATTGTCCTGACCGATCATTTTGTCGAAATCAGAATGCAAAAAGCTGACCAGAAAGACAAGATTAAACGCACACTCGCGCCAAAACTTACGGACGGTCAGCTTTTTGGTACGCCGCTTTGCAGGGTTCAGTGGTCACCGCACCATGTCGGACACCGACATCGCACCCAAGCAGCGCGTTACGATCGCCATTATGCGCTAAAAGAGGGCATTAGCGCATCCTTAAGATGACGAAGATACAAGCTAGGGGAGGGAGCGTTCCGCCAATGGCGTCGAGAAGGTGTACTCCATATCCCACGGGAAGCGGATCCAGGTATCTTGGCTCACTTCCGTAATAAAGGTATCCACCAACGGGCAACCGGCCGGTTTGGCATAGATGGTCGCAAAGTGCGCTTTGGGCAGCAGGTCACGCACCACTTTGGCGGTCTTACCGGTATCGACCAGATCATCCACCAACAGAAAGCCGTCGCCATCGCCTTCCACGCCTTTTAGGATGTTCAGCTCGCCTTGTTTCATCGCCGCTTCACCGGCTTTGGACTTGCCGTAGCTGGTGACGCAGATCGTATCGATCAAGCGAATATCCAACTCACGCGCCAAGATGGCCGCAGGCACCAAACCACCACGCGTGATCGCAATGATCCCTTTCCAAGGACCTTTATCCAGCAAACGCCACGACAGGGCACGGCAGTTACGATGCAGCTCTTCCCACGATACGGGAAAATCACGGTTATAAGGGTGTTGGGACATAGTCTTTCCTTTCAATCAGAGGCGTTAAGGCGCATCACCCTAACGGAATGGCGAAATCATAACCCAAAAGTCAGGTTTTTAGCAGTACCCACTGCCGTAGACAGGTCACTGTAAAGCTCTGCGACAACGTGCCACATCGCTTATGTCGGCTTCTCGCTTAATAATGGACTGGATGGAGCACCGCAGTGCAAATGAGCAACGGGAGCCTCGTTTGCACTGTTTTCCCCTCTAGCGCGCGTTGTTCTGCTCAAAGAGGGTTTGCGCTTCTAAGATCTCACCGAGGTGCAATTCGATCCAATCTGCCATCGCCACCACATGTTCAGCCGCCTGCGACCCCAGCGGGGTAAGGCTGTATTCCACATGCGGCGGCACCACAGGATAGGCGATCCGATCTACAAACCCATCGGCTTCTAACGCTTGCAAGGTTTGTGACAACATCTTTTCACTCACGCCCCCAATGCAACGGCGCAGATCGCTGAACCGATGCGTGCCTTTGGATAAAGCCACAAACACCAGCACCGCCCATCGGCTGGTCATGTGTTTGAGGATCTCCCTAGAGGGGCATTTTTCGGCAAACACATTCCCCCGATCCATCTGAATCGACAGCGGCGTGCCCTGATGTAACGAGGTCGGCAAGCCGGCTGATGCAGAATCGGAACGATTTGATCCTGAATTAGTCGCTTTTTTATCCATACTTACCTTTTTGTATGTACTTACTTTTAGTTAGCTTAAAGCTTAGCATGGTTTTAACGGATCAACGAGCACGATTGATCCCTCATCTTTCAACCTACTTTAGGAGATTCACCATGCTGGCCATTACAGGCGCAACCGGACAACTCGGTGCTTTCGTCATCCAATCATTGCTCAACAAAACCGACGCTCACGCTTTAGTAGCAGCCGTACGCTCCCCTGAGAAAGCCGCCGACTTAAAAGCCAAAGGCGTGCGTGTGCGTCAAGCCGACTACAATCAACCAGCCACTCTGGCCACCGCATTTGAAGGGGTGGATCAGGTGTTGTTGATCTCCTCCAGCGAAGTGGGCCAGCGCGCCGCTCAGCATCAGGCGGTCATCGATGCCGCCAAAGCCGCTGGCGTTCGTCGTGTGGTCTACACCAGCTTACTGCACGGGGATCAATCCCCATTAACCTTGGCCGATGAGCACAAGACCACCGAAGCGGCGCTAAAAGCGTCAGGCCTTGAGTATGTGATCCTTCGAAACGGCTGGTACAGCGAAAACTATCTGGGCAACGTACCAACAGCATTGGAGCACGGCGTGCTGTTTGGCGCGACCGGCGAAGGCAAGATCGCCTCAGCTCCAAGAGCCGATTACGCCGAAGCAGCAGCCAACGTCCTTTTGGATAAGAGCATCGCATCTGGCCAAGTGTTTGAACTGGCAGGTGATAGCGCTTACACCTTGGCGGATTTTGCGGCATGGATCAGCGAATTTAGCGGCAAAACCGTCACCTTTAACAACCTATCCGAAGCGGAGTACCGCGAGCTACTCGTTAAAGCCGGACTGCCGGAGGGCTTTGCGCACATTCTGGCTGACTCCGACGTAGGTGCCTCTCACGGTGCGCTGTTTGATGATAGCCAGACGCTTTCAACGCTACTGAGACGCCCAACCACGTCAATGAAGCAGAGCGTGCGCGACGCGCTAAGCCAATAACAGTGAACCGATGCTTTTCAAAACGCTCTACACAGAAAACCGACAAGGAGAAAGCGAATGTCTGACGTTATCGTGATTTATCATTCTGGGTACGGACACACCAAAGTCGTGGCCGAACACGTTGCCAAAGGCGCAAACGGTGCTCTGATCGCCATTGATGAAAACGGCGACATCGCCGACAGCGATTGGGATACTCTAAACGCCGCTAAAGCCATCGTCTTTGGCGCCCCGACCTACATGGGCACACCGAGCTGGCAGTTTAAAAAGTTTGCCGATGCCACCTCTAAAATTTGGTTTACCCAAGGCTGGAAAGACAAGGTATTTGGCGGCTTTACCAACAGCGCAAGCCTAAATGGCGATAAGCAAGTCTCTTTGATTGCGATACAAACCTTGGCCTCTCAACACGGCGGCATCTGGGTGAGCTTGGGCTTACCGCCAAGCAACACCAAAGCGGCCACTCGCCAAGACATCAACAACTTGGGCGGCTCGGTTGGCCTTTTGGTGCAATCCCCATCGGATGCCAGCACCGACGAGATCCCGCAGGGGGACTTGGATACCGCCGTCGAATACGGCAAACGCATCGCCGAAGTCACCCAGAAACTGGGGTAATTGACCCCGTTGATCACGGAAAAGAGCGTTTCGGCGCTCTTTTTTGCGTACTGGCTAAAGAATGCTCAGTCTTGTATAGTCGCGTTTGCTCAGGATGAGTAAATCAATCAATAGTAAAAGGAAATATTATGCCTTCCGTATACGAACTGGCTAAAATTTGCGAAGCCTCATATGATGACCACCCGCATGTCGATGGTTGGGAATTAGTACAACCTACATATGATTTTTTTAGTACAAAAGGCTTTTTTGCTGCCTTATTAAAAAAGGGAGATGAATATGTTGTTGTTTTTAGAGGAACGGATGCCATAACAGGTGATGTAAAAAGCGATATCCAATTAACTTTAGGTATAACACCTGACCAATATAAATCAGCAGAGAGAACTTTAAACTCTGTTTTATATAAATTGCAATTAAAAAGTAGAAACAAGCTTACACTTACAGGACATTCTTTGGGTGGTGGATTAGCTGCATTACTTTCATCTAGGAAAAACTATCCTGTTGTTACCTTTAATGCGCCCGGAATGAGAAGAACAGCACTAGCCTCTGATAGAAACATTTTATTTACCTCTGTATTTTCCAGCACAATATCTAATATCACAAATTATATAAAAAATAAAAATGGCATCAGAACTTATATGGATTCATATAGAAATGTATTACACATTCGCAGCGAATGGGATATCGTTTCAATAGGGGCCGGCCCTAAAATAGTAAAAAACTCTATTACCCTAGAAAATAAAAGTTGCGAGACTGATTATTCCCTATTATCTATAACCAGAGCAAAACGTGCTGCTTTGAGAACACTTTGTGCTCATGAAATATCAAAGTTAGCTAACGTTCTTGCTAGTATTACAGAACTGAACGATGAGATTCAATGGTATGAATAATATATATTTTTTAATAGCGGTACTTTTATCAATCACCTCATTAAACATTAATGCTGATGATAAAAAAGACTACGCCTTTGTTTATAGTAAAGGTTTTGAAAAAACGTATAACATGAAAGGATCTCCAGTAGAACTACCAGATGGAATTCATGCGCTTAGAGCTTTTAAGTCAAAATCGGGGTTAGCTGAGGGCTTCATTCTACAAATCTATGTCAGTAACGATATAGACTTAGGCTTTAAGGAAGAAGAAAAGACATTGTTGTCTTATGAAAATGCAACCTATGGGTTTGCTCACTTTGAAGGAGTGGTATCCTACACCAACGATTCCCTTCAGGAACAAGAGAATAGGCTCGAAAAACAGCAAAGTGATGAATATGGTACAAGAGTCTTGTCATATTCAGAACTTATGGCTGGAACAGCTATCTTTCTTCGTTATACTAAAAACGTAATACCAAATCACACCTTGATCGAGGTTGCTATTCCCGGCCCAGAAGATACTGCTGTTTACTTATTCACTGGCGATAAACCAGTGACGGGAATCAAAAACCTTCTAAAAATTACAGGAAAACTTAAGGAAACGGATGATATATCTTCCGATGGGTACTTAAAAATACCGCTTCCGCAAGAAATTCAGGATTTCTACATGGAAAATTGTGGAACGGTATGCCCTTGAGGATATTTATGAACAGTTATTTATAGATAAATAACTGTTCATATTATATATAAGAACAAAACGATTTAGTAATGCTTAAAAAATATATAATTTTATCTACTTTATTTTTTATTGGTTGTTCATCAGGCAGTGATCAAAGCACTAGTAATAAAACCGATCAAGACTATGCCTTTGCTTATGATGAAAACTTTAGTCAAACCTTGAAAACAGTGAGTGGGACTCCTGTTGACTTACCTGACGGTATACATGCAGTTAAAGCATTTAAATCTCACACACTGCATGCAGAAAAGTTTAACCTTCAATTATTTATTACAGACCCTATTAATCTAAACTTTACCGAACCTGATAAAACATTTCTGGCTTATGAAAGTTCAACGTATGGTTTCTTAAGTTTCTCCCAAGCTAGGGGGTTTTCAGATAAAGAAAAACTGAAAAAGCATAATATTGAAGAAAAACGCCAAAGTGATGAATACGCTGGTCGAGTGCTTACTTACTCAAAGAACCTAGCAGGTACGGCATCTTTTTTACGTTACTCTAATACTATTCTTCCGGGATATACCCTCATTGAAGTAGCCATTCCTGGACCAGATGTGGAAGCCGTATATCTTTATACCGGTACAGACGTACCCGTAGGTGTTCAACCCATTCTTAGAATTACCGACAAATTAAAAGAAACCGATGATTTATCTTCCTACGGATATCTGAAAATACCTTTACCACAGGACATTAAAGATTTTTACATGAAAAATTGCGGGTCGTTATGCCCACCTTAGGAACACTCCCACTGAGCGCCGTGTAGGTTATATTGCGCAGATCTGAATGGGCTATCGCATTATCTAGATCAGTCTACTCTAGAGAAAAAAGAGCTTTTGGATCTATCCAAAGCCCTCGTGAAGTAACCTCTCTTGATCTAAGAGTGAGGAGCCCTCCTCACTCTTCTTTACCTCTTTTTCTTTTGCCCTCGATCAATTTCAGTAAAAAAACAGTACTTTAGTACTACAAAATCACGACCTATTGCTGACCTGCGTCTAAAAACTATCTGCTCACATCGGGTCTAATAGATCGCATAACACATGATAATGATTTTTGTTTACAGCGTATCAAGGAGAGATTGATATGAAAGCTGCTGTTGTTAGCGAATTTAAAGGTCCTTTAGAAATCAAAGAGATGCCGCTACCTGAGGTAAAAGCACACGATGTATTGGTAAAGATTCATGCGTGCGGCGTCTGCCATACCGATTTACACGCCTGCCACGGAGACTGGCCGGTCAAACCAAAGATGCCTCTGGTACCTGGGCACGAAGGTGTGGGCGAAATTGTTGAGGTTGGCAGTGAAATCAGCCACCTGAAAAAAGGCGATCGCGTGGGTATTCCTTGGTTGTACAGCGCCTGCGGTCACTGCGATTACTGCCTCGAAGGTAAAGAGACCCTGTGTCTGGAACAGCACAACGCAGGCTACTCGGTTGACGGTGGCTTTGCGGAATACTGCCTAGCTAACGGTGACTACACAGTTAAAATCCCAGACGGTTTAAGCTATGTCGAAGCGGCACCTCTGTTCTGTGCGGGCGTGACTACGTACAAGGCGCTGAAAGTGTCTGAAGTGAAACCCGGTCAGTGGATGGCGATTGTGGGCGTAGGTGGCTTGGGTCACTTGGCCATTCAGTACGCGGTTGCGATGGGTATGAACGTGATTGCGGTTGATACCGGTGATGCCAAAATGGCTCTGGCAAAAGAGCTGGGTGCAGCGCACTGCATCGACTTTATGAAAGAGAGCCCATCCGAGAAAATCGCCGAACTCACCAACGGTGGCGTACACGGCGTTGTCTGCACGGCGGTGTCTAAGCCTGCGTTCTCAGAAGCATACAAATCGATCCGTCGTGGCGGCGCTTGCGTCTTGGTTGGTCTGCCACCTGAAGAGATGCCAGTGCCAATCTTCGATACCGTGCTGAACGGTGTGCGCATCATCGGCTCCATTGTCGGTACCCGTAAAGATCTAAAAGAGTGCCTGCAGTTTGCCGCCGAAGGTAAAGTGCGCGCGACCATCGAAACGAAGAAACTTGAAGACATCAACGAGATCTTCGCGGATATGGAGAAAGGTGAGATCACCGGCCGTATCGTGATGGAAATGAACTGATCGTTTGATCGATATAAAAGGGCGCTTCGGCGCCTTTTTTTATGCTGCCACCCCTAAATCTTCCATGGATGGGCCTCCTCACAGCACAGTGCTTGATCTTTCTAAAAATCAACCTAGAATGCTGTATATATAAACAGTATCTGGTGTCACTATGCTGCCATTCATTCCTCTTAGAGCACAAGCAGGCATCAGCGGTTTTGAGTCGCCTGCGGCAGAATATGCCGAGCTTGCCTTGTCGCTTGATAACATTCTGATTGATCACCCCAGTGCAACCTACCTTGGTATTGTCGAAGGGGAATCCATGACCGGCGTCGGCATCTTCCCAGGCGATATTCTGGTCGTGTCCCGCGCAGAAACCGTACGCGATGGCGATGTGATCGTTGCTACCTTAAACGGCGCATTCGTCTGCAAAATTGCTGATACCCGCAACAAGCGCTTGCTGTCCTCCTCCCAACTGTTTCGTGACTATCAACTGCGCGAAGGGGATGAGTTCTCGGTGGAGGGCGTGGTCACCCGCTCGATTCGGCTGTTCAGACCCCTCACGAAGGAGCTGCGCTGATGTTCGCGCTTGTCGATGCGACAGGCATGTATGCATCGTGCGAGAAGATCTTCGACCCCAGCATACGTAAGCGGCCCGTGGTGGTGCTCAGTAATAACGATGGCTGTGTGGTGGCTGCTTGCCCGATGGCGAAAAAGCTCAATATCCCGATGTTTGGAGCCTACTTTCAGATCAAAGACCACTTGGCCAATCATGGGGTGGTGATTCGCTCCAGCAATTACGAGCTGTACGCGGACATCAGCGCGCGCATGATGGATACCTGCGCGCGCTTTGCGCCAGACCTTCACGTGTACAGCATCGATGAGTGCTTTTTAAGTTTTCTGCACTTTACCCCAAGCGAAGGGTTTGAACCCTACGCATGGCAGATCCGCCGAACCTTATGGAAAGAGGTGCGCTTACCGGTGGGCGTCGGTATCGCCCCCACACTATCGCTGGCCAAAATCGCCAATCATGCCGCTAAGCGTTTACCGGGCTTTCGTGGTGTTGCGGTGATCGATTCCGAAATCAAACGCGAGCAGATCTTAAAGCAGATCCCGATTGATAAGGTCTGGGGCGTTGGGCGACGCTTAACCAAGCAATTTTTAGCCAGCGGAATCCACACCGGCTGGGATCTGGCCAACGCGAACCCCGCGTTAATGCGCAAACACTACTCGATCAAAATTTCGAACTTAGTGTACGAGCTGAACGGCGAGCAGCGCCTTACGTGGGATGCCGTACAAGCCCCCAAAAAAGAGATCTACAGTACCCGAAGCTTTGGCGAGCGGGTCAGTACGCTGGGCCCTTTACAGCAAGCGGCCGCACAACACGTAGGCATCGCCGCCGAAAAACTGCGCCGACAAAACGGCAAAGCACGCGCCATGATTGTCTTTGCTCACAATTCACCTCACGACACCGCCCCGTATTACCGACGCTCTCATCTGGTGAAGTTTGATCATCCCACCGCCGACACTCGTACCCTGACACACGCGGCTTCACAAGCCATCGAGCGCATCTACCGAGAGGACGTTCGCTTTTATAAATGCGGCGTTGGACTGGTTGATCTGGTGGAGGACAGACCAGATCAATCCGATCTATTCATCACCCGCCAAGAACACCCCGAAGTGATGCACTGCCTGGATAAAATCAACGGCCGATTTGGCAAACACACCGCCTTCGTCGCCCGAGAGAGCGGCTTAAAAACCTTTGCGATGCGCCGAGAGTGGCTGTCCCACCAATACACCACGCGGCTGGAAGGACTGATTAGGGTGGGGTGTTTTGATTGATCACAATCTAACGTGCGTTTAAGCTTGAACCATTCAAGCTCAGGATGAGCTTATGCTTACAAGGATGGAATATGAAAAAAGCACTTCAAATCCTTACTTTTATCGCGCTTCCCATTGCAGCACATGCCAATCCACCTACTCCGGATGCTTATGGTTTAGTTGTGTCCAATGCTCAAGTACAAACTTTTCAAGATGGCTGTGTCGATTCGACTCAAAATAGCAACGTCAGTTTTAAAGCTCTGTTTGATCAATTGCATAACAACATGATGATGGAACCTAGGAGCCTACTCATGCTCAAAAGTTGTCATTGGCAAGGTATCGGCTTCAGCTGCTCGATAGTGTTCGATTCCTATGACACACAGCGAAAAGAAACTGGGCCATCGCCGTTCAGCTTTAATTTTTGGGTTCATAAAGATCTTAGTTTAGATGCAGAACACGGCGTTATGTGTTTTTAAAACAGTGGATAAGACAACGGGAGGGGGTGTGGTAATGCGATCTAAACTGGCAAATACACTCAAGACGCTGCTGATATTTACGGTGTTGTACCCGCATATATCGTCAGCCGATCCGTTTACATGCCCACAACACATAGAAACCCAACAAGGCTTGATCAAAGAGCAAGCAGGCTTCGATCAGTACAGCCGAGTGTTACCCAATGACCTATTAGCCGTTGGCTTTACGGATGGACATCCCGATGAGAAAAGACTGATCAAGCCGGATGCCGAAGGGCCAAATGGAGAATCCAAGTACGAATTCTTCACATCAAGAGATATTTGGATGTTGTGCTATTACAGCAATACAGAAGTAACATTGATGAAAAATATTGGCCTGCAAAAGAGATGTACAGTGACTGGACGCAATAGCCACTGTAACTGATGAAAATGACAAAGACATTACTCTCTACACTATTAGGATCTGTACTGGGTGGGCTATTTATTTACCTTGTCATAGAGATCTATGTATCGAACTTTCCCATAGAGATTACAGGTGGAGAAGATCAAATGAATCGGAACTTTTTAATCGCAATGGCCTTATTAGGTTTAGGCTGTGTCATCGGTGGTGTATCAGGTTATAAAATCGCTAAGCGCTTTTGAAAGATCTTCGTGTGATATCACTACAAAGCAACCAGCCGTTATGTTTGAAAAAATAGCTGAGCTGCTTAAACAAGGTTAGTATATTTGGTATGTTTAATTCATGTGCAATAAAAACTTTAAGGATAACTATATGAAAATAGTATTTTCTATTAGTAACAAAATGCTTTGCCTAGTGGCGAAATGCATGTCAATTTCAATTCCTGCTTCTAGTGGTAGAGGGGGATGCTTGAATAACCCTTCCGCTGCGTGCCAGATGACACCGTTCGAAGGGCCATTACCTATAGGTGAGTACTATATTGTTCCTAGTGAGATAAGTGATCCTTCTTTCATAAAGGACCTAGCCAGAAACACGCAAGGAGACTGGGGCGATTGGCGTGTTAGGCTTCATCCCAAGCCAATGACTAATACATTTGGTAGAGATAATTTTTTCCTTCATGGTGGTGGCCTTGAAGGTTCCGCCGGTTGTATTGATATTGGAGGGGGGATATTGGGTAATTCTAATACTGATACAATTCTTAACATGATTTCGTCTAGCAAAAATCATATTCTAGTTCAGGTTATAAAATGAAAAAATTATTTTCTATCATTTTTATTTCTTCACCTTCATTGTGCTTTGCAGAAATTTCAGACAAAGTTCCAAGTGTATTTAACATGTGGACCCTGGGATTAACACTTGGTATTGTCTGTCTAATTATTTCCTACTTTCATAAATTAGGACTTTGGGTTTCAATAATATTGACCACAATAATATTATATCTTCGATACAACCTTTTCTCTGATAAATATTTTATTGAACCTCTTATTTCTGAAATGGGGGAGAATTATATACTTTACGGTTATTTTTCTTCAATCTTGATTATTTTTCTAGGATTAATTGGCTATTTACTAGGAAAGAAACATAAAAAATCAAAGTAAAATAGCGTTTATGTAATAATCAGTCAATTATTTCGGTTTTTTAAATAAAGATACAATTAAATCCTGCTTATAGTTACAGAGCTTACATAACCGAACCTCTTCGCAAAAAGACAACATCCTTCTAAAGCATAGGCTGTTGTCTTTTCCGCTCAAAATAGATAAACCACAATCCAATACAGACAAACACCAGCAGGTAAGCCAGATCATCCACTACGAAGCTGTAAAAAGGACTCTCGAGAAGATCATTCTCATCCACAGAGAATACGTAGTAGGCTCCGCTGTTAATATCATCCAGCAGTATATGATTTTCCAAAGAGGGCACCGCCCTCAGTGCCAGCATGTGGGTTGGATCATCACGAAAGGTAATTTCCGTCGAGAACAGCTTAAGCAGCAACACGAACAGTGCGATCGCACTTAAGGTGCATGGCCAAGCTCGCTTGATCAACTCAGTTTCCCCGCCAACTTCCTCGCCATTTGCGAGTGATCGGCGATCAGTTTGTCGGTGTCCAGCCCCGGAATCACGCCTTTTTCGACCGTCCAGTTTCCTGCAACCATCACGTAATCCGCTTTGTGTGCGCCACACAGTAAGAGGGCGGCCAAAGGGTCATGACTGCCGGAGAAGCGCATCTCATCGAGTGTGAACAAGGCCAAATCCGCTTGTTGCCCAACCGCGATGCGGCCCACATCGTGACGGCCGAGAACCTTAGCCGAGCCTTCAGTGGCTAAGCGGTACGCATCAAAGTGCGTCATGTTGGATGATCCATAGCGTAGACGCTGCAGATACAGCGCTTGGCGCACTTCTTGGATCATATTGGAGCCATCATTCGATGCCGAACCATCCACACCTAAACCAACTGGGGCACCAGCGGCTTCGAGTTCTTTTACGCGTGCAATGCCGGAGGCCAGCATCATGTTGGAGGTTGGGCAGTGGCAAATACCGACGCCTGCCGCGCCGAGGCGTTTGATCTCATCGTCGTCAAAGTGGATGCCGTGGGCCAGCCAAGTACGCTGGCTAAGCCAACCAACGCTTTCTAGGTAATCGACGGTGCGCATACCAAAACGCTGTTGGCAGAACGCTTCCTCATCGAGGGTTTCAGCAAGGTGAGTGTGTAGGCGAACATCCAGCCGCTCAGCAAGCTCGGCGCTGGCTTTCATAATCTCGGTCGTGACCGAAAACGGGGAGCAGGGCGCAAGCGCAATCTGAACCATCGCGCCGTCACCGCGCTCGTGGTAGCGCTCGATTAAGCGCTCGCTGTCGCGCAGAATGGCTTCTTCAGTTTGCACCGTGGTTTGTGGCGGTAAGCCGCCGTCTTTCTCGCCAAGGCTCATGGAACCACGCGTCAGCATGGCCCGAACCCCCAGTGCTTTCGTCGCTTCCACTTGGGCGTCGATCGCCTCTTCCATCCCCTCTGGGAAGAGGTAATGATGATCCGCCGCCAAGGTACAACCAGAAAGCATTAATTCGGCCATCGCCAACGTGGTGGCCAGCTTTAGCATCTCCGGTTCAAGCCCTGCCCATAGCGGGTAGAGGGTCTTAAGCCAAGGGAACAGCTCTTTATTGAGCGCATCGGGATACGCCCGCGTGAGCGTCTGGTAAAAGTGATGATGGGTGTTGATCAGGCCTGGCAGCACCACATGCGCGCTCGCATCAAAGATACGATCCACCGGTGTGGATGGTTGCTGACCGTGCGCCACCAGCTCAACGATTTTACCGGATTGGACCACCGCACCGCCGCGTGCGTCCTGATCATCCGCACACAGAATCGCCAGCGGCGATTGAAGCCATACACGCTCACTCATCTCAATTACCCCGCAGGATGGAAGGGTTTACCCAGCGACACAGGTGCATGCAGCTTGCTGCGGCCTTGATTGCTCGAGAGAATCACCAGCACCAATACGGTTGCGATGTACGGCAGCATGGCCATCAAATTAGGCGAGACTTCAACGTTCATACCCTGCGCCACCAAGTGCAAGATACTGGCAAGGCCAAACAGATAAGCCCCCAACAGCACACGCTCCGCCTTCCAAGAGGCAAACACTACAAGTGCCAAGGCAATCCAGCCACGACCGGCAGTCATGTTTTCTGACCAAAGCGGCGTGTAGGCGATGGAGAGATAACCGCCCGCTAACCCCGCCATCGCGCCACCAAAGGCGACCGCCAAATAGCGGGTGCGCATCACCGGCAGACCAATCGCGGTGGCGGCGTGAGGGTTCTCACCCACTGCTTTAACAACTAAACCCGGACGTGATGAGCGGAAGAACCACCAAATGGCGGCAAACAAACCAAAAGAGAGATACACAATGTAATCTTGGGAGAAGAGCACCTTACCGATCACAGGAATCTCACTTAAGAACGGAATCGCATACGCATCCAAACCATTGATCGGTTGGCCGACAAAGCCCGCACCAATAAAGGCCGACAGACCAGTACCGAAGATGGTCAGTGCAAGGCCAGTGGCCACTTGATTGGCGTTTAACCCAAGTGCAATGACTGCAAAGAGCTGCGACATCACGATGCCTGCGGCCATGGCGGCAATAAAGCCCAAGGTCAGGCTGCCGGTGGTTAGAGCGGCGATAAAGCCGATCACCGCGCCCATCAGCATCATGCCTTCTTGGCCCAAGTTTAAAACGCCGCTTTTCTCGCAGACCATTTCGCCCAGGGCGACAATCAATAAAGGCGTGCCGATACGTACCATCGTAAAGAGCACATTGGTTATTAGATCCAGATCCATCGTTTCACCTCAAACTACGATGCAACGCGGCTGCGTGCGAAAGAAAATTTAACGCGATAGGTGATCAACACATCGCACGCCAACAGATAAAACAGCAACATCCCTTGGAACAAACCGGTGATCGCAAGCGGCATATTGAGCTCCATCTGAGCCATCTCACCGCCCATGTAGATCAGCGCCATCAAAAGCGAAGCCAAGAGAATTCCGACCGGATGCAGGCGCCCCAAGAACGCCACAATGATCGCGGCATAGCCGTAACCTGGGGAGATCTGCGGGACCAACTGGCCGATTGGGCCACTAACTTCAGAGGCCCCAGCAAGCCCTGCCAAACCGCCGCTGATCAGCATGGTGATCCACACCAGCTTTTTGTCTTTAAAGCCCGCTAAACGCGCTGCGCTCGCATCCAGACCCAGTACTTTGATCTGGAACCCGATAAAGCTGCGACTTAACATGACCCACACCGCCGCAACGGCCAAGAGCGCAAACAGAATGCCGGCATGCACACGCGTGCCATCCACCAGCGTGGGTAAGATCGCCGCATCACTGAACATCGCTGATTCCGGGAAGTTAAACCCATGCGGGTCTTTGAGCGGCCCATGCACCGCATACACCAACAGGTTCAGGGCTATGTAGTTGAACATGATGGTGGTTAGGATCTCGTTGGCGTTAAAACGGGTTTTCAACCATGCGGCCAACAGCGCCCAGAGCGCACCGCCGACCACACCGGCCAATAAAACGGCTGGCAATACCCAGCTGCCTTCGGCCTCTAGAATGTTCACAGCCAGCGCACTGGCCACAAGGCCACCCATCAGCAGTTGACCTTCGGCGCCGATGTTCCAGACATTGGCGCGATACACCACAGCAAGGCCAATCGCGCACAGCAGAATCGGCGCGGCTTTCACACACAATTCGGCCAAGCCATAAGTATCGGAGATCGGCATCACCAGTAAGGTGTACAAGGCATGCAGCGGATCGTGTCCCTGCGCCCAGAAAAAGATGGCGCCTGTAAGCAGGGTTAACACCCCAGCCAGCACCGGCGAGCCATACGCCATCGCTTTGGAGTGTTCACCCCTAGGTTCTAACTTCAGCATAGGGACTCCTTAAACGAGCGACGCGCTTTTCGGCGCTTCGTCGGTGGAAAACATACCCGCCATCCAACGACCAACCTCTTCAAGGGTGGTGTCTTCGGTCGGTTTGATCGGGGAAAGCTCGCCATCACAGATGGCACACAGTCGATCGGAGATCAAAAACAGCTCGTCGATGTCTTCTGACACGACCAAGATCGCAGCGCCTTGATCGCGCAACTCGATCAGCGCTTGATGGATCGCCGTCGCCGCACCAATGTCGACGCCCCATGTGGGGTGCGCGGCAATCAAGAGCTGTGGTTTTTGCAGAATCTCGCGCCCGATGATGAATTTCTGCAGGTTACCGCCTGATAGGCTGCGCGCGTGGGTTTCGCTGCTTGGGGTTTTGACTTTAAAGGTATCGATGATGCGGGTCGCAAAGCTCTGCGTCGAGCAACCATCGACCATGCCGCGTTTCACTAAGCCCGATAAAAACCCGGTCAGCAGCGCGTTGTCTTTTAAGCTCATATCCGGCACAGCGCCACGGCCTAAGCGCTCTTCAGGAACAAAGGCTAAGCCTTGTGCACGGCGCTGTTGCGGGCATAGATGCCCCACAGGGCCACTTGGGAAGTGAATCGCATCGTGGTTTTCGACCGTATCTTCACCGGATAGGGCAGCCAGTAACTCTTCTTGGCCATTACCAGCAACGCCGGCGATGCCGACGATCTCACCTGCGTGAACATCCAGATTGACCCCTTTCAGATCCACCCCAAACGGATCATGGCTGGTGCGGGATAAACCACGTACCTGCAAGAACACCGCATCGCCTTGGCGCTTGGCGTAATCCATGGTGATGGGCGTCTCATCACCGACCATCATGCGCGCCATCGATGAGGCATCTTCCTCTTGAGGGATGCAATCACCAGAGATTCGACCACCGCGCAACACCGTAGCGGCATGACACAAAGCTTTTACTTCGTTGAGCTTATGGGAGATAAACAAGATAGAGCAGCCTTCGGCGGCCAACTGGCGCAAGGTCACAAACAGGGTGTCGACCTCCTGCGGGGTTAAAACGGAGGTTGGCTCATCCAAAATCAGCAGCTTAATGTTCTGCACCAAACAGCGCACAATCTCAACACGCTGACGCTCGCCCACCGACAGTGAGTGCACATGTCGATCGGGGTTCAACGCCATACCGTACTTTTCAGAGACCGTGCGGATCTTGTCTGCCAGCGCTTTTAAATCGTTGGCTTGATCCCCAAGCGCTAGGGCGATGTTCTCGGTGACCGTCAGGGTTTCAAACAAAGAGAAGTGCTGAAACACCATACCAATGCCCAGTGATCGGGCATGAGCTGGGTCTTTGACCTCGATGCGCTGGCCTTCCCAGATGATCTCGCCTGCATCGGGCTTCACCACCCCATAGATGACCTTCATCAAGGTACTTTTACCGGCACCATTCTCACCGAGCAGGGCGTGGATCTCGCCGGGTTTGATCGACAGATCAACTCGATCGTTCGCCAAACAGCCCGGATATTGCTTGGTTATCCCTCGCAAAGACAGCCGATCCGTCTCGGACGCCTTAACTTCAATCGAAGACATACGTTGTTCGTATCCTTTGTGTAATCGTTGCGCTGCTGATGATCACGATACAGCGATGAATGCATCCGTTGTTAGCAAAAACTTGGCCAAAAAGTCAGGATTGGAACGACAACCACCCAGGTAAGAGGGCGTACGCTCGATGATTCCTGACTGCACAGTCAAGTTTATAGCATCACCGACCGTGTTAACGATTCGATGAAAGGCGCATTGTGAAGGGCTGATGTGTGGATCACCGCACTGATAGTGTGCATTTTACACGATCAGCGCCCAAACACAGACCCAACACACATAGGTTTTTTCACCGAAACGCCCTCCAAAACGCGCTTGTGACATTTTTTTCATTTTTTTTGCCTTCGCCTTTCACCTTTTTGCCGAGTTATTCGTTTCATTAAGTGCATGCATCCCAATATCAGGTTCCTTTTATGACGCACGATGACGCCCAACCGCCCAAAAGCCGCACCAAACTGTGGTTTTTGGTGCACAGCTGGCTGGCAATGCCCATCTGGTTTTTCGTCTTTTTTGTCTGCTTAACCGGCTCCATTGCGACGGTCAGCCAAGAGATTGTCTGGCTGGCAGACCCCGCCGTTCGCGCCAACCAGCCCGAAGGCAAGACCCGCATTCTGACCTACGACGAGATCATCGACGTCGTCCACAAAGACTCGCCCGAGGTCTACATTGAACGTATCTCGCGCCCGGTCAAATCCCAGTTCGCACTGAGCGCCGTGGTCAGCTACCCCGATTCGACCAAAGCGACGGTGTACATCAACCCCTACACAGGGGAGATTCAAGGCAAGGCCGCTGGATTTGATTTTCGCCAGTTTGTCCGAGCCATCCATGGCTGGCTGCTGCTGCCGTTTGATAACGGCTTCACCTTCTACAGCTTTGGCTGGTACATCGTAAGCTTTGTCGGGATTCCGATGCTGATGTCCCTGATTACAGGCTTGGTGGTGTATAAACGATTCTGGCGCGGTTTCTTTAGCCCTCGCTTGCGCTTTAACCGCGGAGCTCGTGTGTTTTGGGGCGATTTTCACCGGTTGGCGGGCATCTGGTCGATCCCGTTTATCCTAATCATCTCGGTCACCGGCATCTGGTTCTTAATTCAAGCGGCGCTGTTTGATAACGCCATCTCCATCTCGACCAACGGACCACCGATCTACATTGCCCGTGACGAGGTGCCCAATGTCACCAACGGTGACCCACAAATGTTATCGCCCGACCAAGCGGTGGCCGTGGTCGCTAACACCTATCCAGAGCTTCGCCCAGAGCAGGTCTCGTTACCCGGCAGTGCCTACAACCACTATTCAGTGAACGCCCGTAACGAGAGTTATCCGCTGATCATCGAGCACTTTGATGTGAACCCATACACCGGCGCCATCGACCAAGCACGACGCTTATCCGATCGCAGCAACCTAGAGCTGGTCACCGAATCGATGCGCCCGCTCCACACCGGCGACTTTGTTGGTTTAACGCTGAAGCTGGTGTACTTCTTCTTTGGCATCTTGCTCACCATGATGGTGTTCAGCGGCATGATGATCTGGACCAAACGCACCTACAAATCCACCCAAGCAGTGATTCGTGAACGCAAAGCCGAGCGTTATGAAAACGCCACGCTGATGAGCAAAGGGGAGGCCTCCTGATGAGCAGTGCATCTCAAACCGCAACCGACGCACCACTGAGTAAAGCGGCGAAAAAACGTCAAAAGCAAAGCACTTGGTGGTTTCGCTGGCGTTTTCATTTAAGTGGCTTGCTGATTTTAATCCCGGTGGTGTTGGCCCCATATTACATCGAGATCATGGCTCTGTTCCGTGGTGACAACGGCCTAGGTGCCCACGTCATCGGTACCAAAGCCGTTGGCCCGTGGGAGGTCACCTTGGCCGAGCAGTTCGAATACGGCCCCACCATGAACGGCCCGGCCGGCTACATGAAGCTCTTTAACGCAGCCGTCTGTGAAGCGTGCACCAAAGAGGTAAAAGCGGTGTACCTGCGCGTCGGGAAACCGCGTAGCCTGCGTACAGCGGGCTCCCTAGGGTTTGGTACGCCGTATCGCATGATGCTGCACATCCCTGTGCCGGAAAACACCTCGCCGGATGCGGACCTTTGGCTCACCGCCGAGGGGTGGGATGGCTCGGTGTATCACACCACCTGGTCGTTGGCAGAAGCCTCACCTGCCACCGTTGAATTCCTAAAAAATCAGCAGGCTCAATAACATGGCTACTTTTACCCTTCGTCGTTTATCGTTGGCGGCCGGTGTCGCGCTTTTGACCGTATCGCCGTTATCGTTTGCTCACTATCCGTTTTGTAACTGCGCCCTAAAAGGTGAGGAGATCATCTGCGAGGCAGGCTTTTCCGATGGTTCCAGCGCATCCGGTGTCTCGGTGGATCTGATCTCCTACGATGAGGAGATCATCACAGCCCAAGCGTTTAACGAGCAATCCACCGTGCGCTTTACCCCGTTTGATGGGGAGTTCTACATTCTGCTGGATGCAGGCCCAGGTCACACGGTCGAAGTGGATTGGCACGACATCGAAGGCCTTAAACGATGAGCACAACGGTGCTGATCAAGCCCAAAGGGGTGCGCGATGAGAACATCGGTGTCCTGATCGTGGCTTTAGTCACCGTATTACTGGCGGCGATCTACATCCACTTTGATCGCGAGGCGACCACCGACACCTTTGTGAAAGCCGATCACCAAATCGATGCTCGATACGACCTGAACCCCGCCGAACAGGGCCTCTATGCGGATCTGCTGGCCGCCACAGAGGAGATCCTCTGGCGCATTGAAGACGATGAGTCCATTGATCTGGCTACGTTAGCGGACAATCTGATCCCGCCTTTTGTCATGGATGCAGTCAGCCAGGAGCGCGGCGGTCATCAGTGGTCTGAACAAAAAACGTCAACCGCTTGGCTTTTTTGGGGGAACACAAAAGCGCGCGAGGTCGCAGGCAGCTTTGTGGCGGTGATAGCCACATCTAATACCGCAGCGCCTAATACAGCAACGCCACACGCGCACCAAAACAGCACGGATGATCAGGATGAAGCCGCCCCAAGGGTATCGATCTGGTATCACAAAGGGGAGGTAACCCCGTTTACGCAAGAGGCTGATCCGTACATCGAAACCCATCTGCTTGCTCATGACTGGAAAGAGGTGATCTCTCACTTTGATGCCAGTGTGACCCGTCCTGGAACCTAACGAAGTGTTGTTCAACATCGCTCTACTTCGAACCACTTTGCTGATGCCATTGGCCTTGATACTGGCGCTGTTCAGTTCCGCCATCAACGCCGCCCCCCTTCGAATTGGCGTAACCTTGCACCCGTACTACAGCTACGTCACCAACATTGTGGGGGATGCCGCCGAGGTGATCCCGATGATCCCCGAGGGCTTTAACCCGCACGCCTACGAGCCACGCGCCGAAGAGATCAAACGGGTTGGCACCTTGGATGTGGTCGTACTGAACGGCATTGGTCATGATGATTTTGCTGAGCGGATGATCGCCGCCTCGGAAAAGCCCGATATCCCGGTCATTGAAGCCAACGAGAACGTCCCGTTGCTGCCGGCCATTGGGGCGATGAACCAGTCTCGAAGTGGCACAGGCAACATCGTCAATCCGCATACGTTTTTATCGATCACAGGCTCTATCCGTCAGATCCAAACCATTGCCAAAGCACTCGGTAAACTGGACCCGGACAACGCCAAGCTCTATCAGAAAAACGCACGCAACTACGCCCGAACCCTGCGTAAGATTCGCGCATCGGCTTTGGCGCAGCTGACTGACATTCCGGGGCAAGATCTACGGGTTGCGACCATTCACGGTGCGTACGATTACATGCTGCGAGAGTTTGGTATTGAGGTCACTGCCGTGGTGGAACCGGCCCACGGTATCGAGCCAAGCCCCTCACAGCTGGCCAAAACCATCGATATGATCAAAAACTTGGATGTCGACATCATCTTCTCGGAGCTGAATTTTCCATCTCCTTACGTCGATACCATTCGCCACGAAACCGGTGTGCAGCTCTATCCGCTCTCGCACATCATTTACGGCGCGTATTACCCCGAAAAGTTTGAAAAAGAGATGGCCGACAACTTCCAGACAGTGGTGCGGGCGATCAAAGAGATGTCCGCAAACGCGCAGACGGGGCAGGGGACACCATGAATACACAGTCCAGAGCACCGGCCACCGCTTTATGCGGGCCTTTGATCCAGTTTGATCAGGTCTCGCTGCGGTACGGCAACAACCAAATTTTAAGCGATCTGTCCTTTACTGTGCCCCAAGGCGCATTGTTTTCGATTGTCGGCCCCAACGGGGGCGGTAAATCGTCGCTGTTGCGCTGTTTGTTGGGGCTTGCGCCGCACCAAGGTGATATTAAGGTGATCTGGCCCGATCAACCCGGCGTCATCGGTTATGTTCCGCAAGCGTTGGAGTTTGATCGCACCTTGCCAATGACCGTGCTCGATTTTATGCGAGCGCTCAGCTCAAAAAAGCCTACCTTTTGGCCACTCAGCCGCGACGAAAAAAGCCGGATGCTTGAAGCTTTGGAGCGTGTCGGGCTGAGTCAAAAAGCGCATCGTCGCATGGGGGATCTCTCCGGTGGCGAGCGCCAGCGTGTGCTGATGGCGCAAAGCTTAATCCCATCGCCAGACCTTCTGATTTTGGATGAGCCTATGGCCGCCCTCGATGAAGCCGGTGTTCAGGTGTTTCAGTCGGTGATCGAATCCCTTAAATCCAGCGGTGTGACCCTCTTGTGGGTAGAGCATGATCTGGCGGCGGTTCGGCGCATGGCCGATTCCGTCGTCGGGATCAACCAACGCTTGCTCTTTCATGGCGACCCCAAGGTGGAGCTTACGCCCGAAAAAGCGATGCAGATGCTGACCCACAGCTACTTTAATTCTAATGCGTCTGATGCCTCTAACGTGGCTAACGGAGTGTGATGATGGAGTCTCTTCGATTGGCCGTTCAGCAATGGGCTTTAGCGGGGTATCTGCCAAGCTCCTTAGAATACGGTTTTGCCTTTAATGCCGTGCTCGCAGGATTAATCATTGGCCCGGTATTGGGGCTATTAGGCACCTTGGTGGTGGTCAAGCGCCACGCGTTTTTCTCAGAAGCGGTCGGGCACTCGGCTCTGACCGGGGTAGCGATCGGCATTTTGCTGGGCGAACCCTACACAGGGCCGTACGGCGCGCTGTTTGGTTACTGCATACTGTTTGGTTTGGGGCTGAATTACCTCAAAAACCGCACAGGTTTAACCGCCGATACGCTGATTGGGGTGTTTCTATCCCTGTCTTTGGCGCTTGGGGCGAGTGTATTGCTGATCCTGGCCGGGAAGATCAACGTCCACATTCTGGAAAACGTGCTGTTTGGCTCGATCCTGACCGTGAATACCACTGACCTTGCGGTGCTGGCGGGCGTTGCGGTCTTGGTGACGGTACCACTGGTGGCACTCTATAACGCCTTTATGCTGGCAAGCTTTAACCCCGCGTTAGCCACGGTGCGCCAAGTGCGGGTGAAAACGCTGGATTACCTATTCATCTTACTGGTCACCATCGTCACCGTTGCCTCGGTGAAGGTGATCGGTGCGGTGCTGGTCGGGGCCTTGTTGGTGATCCCTGCTGCCGCAGCCAAGATCATCTCTCGCTCGTTACACATGTTTGTGGTGCTCAGTGTGCTGTTTGCCTTAGTGGCGACCCTAAGTGGCATCTTAATTCCGATGGAGATGGCACTGCCCGTACCGTCGGGCGCGGCCATTATTCTGTGTGCCGGTGTGTTGTTCCTATTCGCGGTGCTGGCCCGCGCCTTGATGCCCAGCTTAAAAGGAGGCCAATAATGCGTATCGCTCTGCTGTTCCGCTTATGTTTATTGCTAGGCTGTGCGCTTACCGCCTTAGCGGCCCGTGCCGACACACAAGTACTGACGGCCCATCCCGCCACGCAAGCGATCACCGAAGCCTTGGTAAAGGGGACAAGCATCAAAGCCACACCGGTTGCCTCGTTAAAGTTGCCGGCGTCGCGTTTGTACTCTTACTTAAATGGCCGCGGCAAACGAACACTGACCCAGTTGGCGAGCCAAAGTGAAGCGGTCATCACCTTAAATGGTTTATGGCCTGAGGACCCCATCTACCCACACAGTCGCCGCATCAACCTGCGTATTGTCCCCATTGATGCCACACAGCCGATGGATCAAGCGCTCGCGGGGATTGCGCTACTGACACCGGACAACGACCCAGACTTGTACGCCCAATTCCAACTCGAACCCATGCCCGCCAATGGTGAGCAATCCGCCCCTTGGCTCTCCCCAACCGCACTGGGACGCATGGCCGATGTGATTGCTCGGGACTTATCCGCTCTGGTGCCAGAGGCGGCGGATACCCTCCAAAGCAACTTGGGCAGCTTGAAGCATCAATTGATGCAGCAAAAAGCCGAGACAGACCTTGCACTGGCCAATGCCGACTCCTTAGCCACCGTAGCCTTGGGGCCACACTTTGGCTATTTGGCTTCGGACCTTGGGTTGGAGCTTGTCGGCACCTTAACCGCGGCAACCCGTGAATGGGATGCATCACGGCTTGAGACGTTAAGCCGGTGGCTGACCGATCAAGAGATCGAAGTGGTGTTGCTGGAACCACGCTTTGCTGAGCCTGCCATCACCCAAGCCATCGAGCAGGGCGGGGCAACGCCTGTGGTGATCACCTTACCTGATGAGACGCATCAAGATCCCATCGAGTGGACGCGCGATAACCTATCGCGCTTGGCGGGCGCTTATCCGGCCTTGTGATGGGAAGACGAGGGGGTTGAGTGGGCAACCAAGCGGACTGATCAATAATCCAACATTGAAATGCTAGCGATTATCGTTTAGTTTACGAGTTTCATTTTATCTCTAAGCGAACAATTAGGCAGTTTCTTCATGTCCGCGTCCACTCCCATCAGTCACGATCAGTTCAAAGAGCTGTACCAAAGCCATCATAACTGGCTGCACAGCTTGCTGACTCGCCGTTTAGGCAACCGTGAGGATGCGGCCGATTTGGCGCAGGATGCCTTTTTACGCTTATGGAACCGCCCCAAAGCTCTGGGTAACAACCAACAAACCCGCGCCTACTTAAGTGTGATCGCCCGTGGTTTGTGCGTTGACCTTTGGCGACGTCGGCAAGTTGAGCAAGCGTGGCTGGATACGTTGGCCAACCATCCGGAAGCGGAAGTCCCGTCGGCTGAGCATCAAGTCGCCATCTTGGAAGCCTTAAACGAGATAGATCAGATGCTAATGCGCCTGCCCGAAGCGGTGGCTCGCACATTTGTCCTATCAATGCTGTATGGTAAAACGGGTAAAGAGATTGCCCACGAACTTCAGGTCAGCGAACGATGCGTCCGTAATTACTTATCCAACGCCATGTTGGAATGCTTACTGCTTGAAGCCCAGAAACTCCAACCCGTTTGATCACCACCATGAATGACCCCATTAACCGAGAGGCGCTGACTCAGGCGGCCAACTGGTTTTCGGTGCTGTACGACGCCTCGGCTACGGATCAGGATCGTCAACGCTGGCAACTCTGGCTGCAAGAAAGCGAAGAGCACCAACACGCTTGGCGTATGGTCGAGCAAGTCAGCCAGCGCTTTCACCCCGTCAAAGCCAACCCAGAGCAGGGCGAGCAAGCCTTGACCCGCTTACGCTCCAGTCGGGTCAATCGACGCGCGGCACTCGGAGCCTTGGCGGGTATTTCCGGTGCAGGCCTTTTAAGCTGGTATGGCTTTACTGAAACGTCCCTCGGTGCAGCAAGCGATGCGGATTTTGCAAGCCAAACTGGGGAGATCAAAGCCCTTACGCTCACCGATGGCACGCACCTGTGGCTTAACAGCGATTCGGCCATCAATGTAAACTTCGATGCCACTCAGCGCGCTGTGCATCTGATCAAAGGGGAGCTGTTTATCCAAACCGCTCAGGATGATCGCCCCTTTCATGTGGATACCGCCCAAGGCACCTTCACCCCCATCGGAACAGAGTTCAGCGTACGCCAACTGGATGATCAAACCCAACTGTCGGTGTTTGAGGGCAACGTGCTGGCCACGCCTTTAGAGGCCCAGTGCGTCACCGTTGCTGCCGGTGAGCAGATCCACTTAGAACACCATCAAACGCCGCAACGCCATCAGGTCGATAAACGCCGCGATTCTTGGCGCAACGGCGTGCTGGTGGCCGACGACATCCGCCTTCAGGATCTGATCGATGAGCTGAGCCCGTTTAAAAAGGGCTACATTTACTTGGACGATACTCTGTTCGACGCGCGCGTATTTGGCGCATTCCCGCTGACCAAACCCCAACAATCACTCTCGATGCTCTCCCAAGTATTGCCCATCACCATCGAGCATCCCCTGCCGTGGATCACGGTGATTGCTCCGAAGGAGTCGGGGTAACACTTCAGATCGTAGTAACAGACAGTGTTTTAGCCCTAGACTGCCATCCTTTACACGCCTCTTTTTTCAAAAAACCAAAACCATTTGGCAAACTTTGTGCAATGCTATAAAAAGTTGACCAATAAGACAGGTTTCAGCCGAAAACCTGCCCAATGACAAACGATTTCGCACCGTAACCGTACAAAGCCATCCGAAATGGCTCAAAAAGAGGCACCTTTATGGATCCATACCTGAATGACTGGTTGAGCCTGATCATCCGTTTTTTGCATGTTGTGACTGCCATCGCGTGGATTGGCGCATCCTTCTATTTCATCTGGTTGGACAACACGCTGCAAACACCGCCCGATTGGAAAAAACAGAAAGGGATCTCGGGGGATTTATGGGCCGTCCACGGCGGTGGCTTTTACGAAGTGGCGAAATACAAGCTGGCCCCAGAGACCTTACCAACCACCTTACACTGGTTTAAATGGGAGGCCTACAGTACATGGATCACCGGATTCTTGATGCTCACGTTAGTCTACTACGTCGGTGCAGATGCCTACCTAATCGATCCTAATAAGGCCCAGATCAGCCAAAGTGTTGCCATTATGATCGGCATAGGGACGCTTGTCCTTGGCTGGTTTGTGTATGATCTTACGTGCAAATCCCCACTGGTGGAAAAGCCGTTGCTGTTCGGCATCGTTATGCTCATCTTGCTGACCGCACTGGCGTGGGGGCTTGGCCAGGTGTTCAGTGATCGCGGAGCCTACATCCACATCGGCGCCTTAATCGGTACCTGCATGGCGGCCAATGTGATGACAGTGATCATGCCATCCCAACGCGAGCTGGTGCGCGCCGTCGAAGCCGGCACGGCACCCGATCCTAAGTTTGGTTACAACGCAAAATTGCGCTCTGTCCACAACAACTACGCCACGCTGCCTGTGCTGTTCATCATGCTGAGCAATCACTACCCGATGACCTTCGGCCACGAATATGGATGGCTCGTATTGGGTGCGATCATGCTGATCGCCGCATGGGCACGACACTTCTTTAACCTGCGTCATCGTGGCATCGTCAAACCCTACATTTTAATCACGGCGTTACTCGCCTTTATCGCGCTGGCGTGGGTACTAAAACCCGCATCCCCAGATGCAGATGCCTCTTCAGACAGCGCGGCAATCGGCTTAACCGATGCCCAAGCGATCGCCTTAATTCAAGACAAATGCAGCACATGCCACAGCAAAGCCCCAACCGATGACATCTTCACAGTCGCCCCAGCCGGCGTGATGTACGATACCGAAGCCGAAATCCTAAACTGGCTACCGCGCATTCAAGCACGCGTCATCGTCTCGAAAGACATGCCGTTTATGAATAAAACCGAAATGACCGACGAACAGCGCGCAGAATTGGGCCGCTGGTTGGCAGAAAAGTTGTGATTGGGGAAAGAGAGCAGGACTTAAAGTCCTGCTTGGAGTGCTTTTTAAGCGTATAGCATTGGCGAGGCTTTTTGCTGTAATGGTAAGCCTATATAGGCAGCGGGCCTTCTATAAGCAATCACATCATACCGATTACGTGAAAAGTTTGATTGTTTAACTTTGTTACCCTGATTCCCACCAAAAACTGAAATAATACTCGCATTAGAAAAGACGTAAAATCCAACATGGTATCCAGTTGAGCTGCCGGTGCTTGCGTCACTGCTTTTATTCTTACGTTTGATCACAACAACATCACCGACTCGCGGAAAACTACTTTCAAAGCCCCATGTAGCCCAACTCTTCGCAAGAGCGTTATTAGTACCCTTTATTCCAGCTTGGTTCATTACCCAGTTTACAAATGACGAGCACCATGGAATTTCATCCGTTTTAGCGCCTAATGTTGTCGTCGCATGATATTCAATAATACGTTGATTATGTTTCGTTCCAGCAATTTCAGATACGCCTTTTTCAGCAACGGCTATTTGATACCACAGCGGGCCATTAACTTCTTTAGCATCAACTGAAGTACTCTTTTGAGTATCAACGCCTAACGATTTCCATGTCACAGGGCCTACAACACCATCTGCGGTCAAACCTTTACTTTTTTGGAATGCTATAACGGCCGCTTCTGTTGCTTTACCAAAGTCGCCATCATTAACAATCTTAGTATTCGGATTCAAAGCACCGTTAAGAAGTATCTGCAAACGTATTACTTCTGCTCCTTTACTACCTTTAAGACACTCATTAAAAACCTCCTTGTTTCAATTTATCCAAAGCCTCTGACGGCAAGTAGATTTCCTGGATCGTCCATTGATTTTCGAAATGTGAAAATCGGATACCATCCACATCAACCTCATCAGTGCCATAAGACACCGTCATCATACGAGCTAAGATAGCCTCTTCGTAGCTCATAGTAATTTCTTTATCTTCAATAATTACATGATATGTTGACCGCATCATCAACTTGAAGAAATTAGAAAAATCTTTTGGTTGGATTTCAAATTCATAGTCATCATCTAGTTCGCCCCTTACTTCAAGAGGAAAAGAGACTCGTTCACTCACACGCTCATAATCTTTATTTTCTACTGCTTCAGAGAAGCTACTATAAAACTCATTAAAATCATTAACATGTGTATCATCTATAACGAATTGATTTAGAAATACGACCTCATCGCTCGAAAAAGAGAGAGGGCTAAATAGAGATAAACATACCCATAAACATGCTTTGGCTAAGCTATACATAGTTATCCTTTATTTTCGATAAATGCGTGTGGTGCCCATGTAGGCAAACGAAACTCTTGAACGAGTAATACAGAAGGAGGTGACTGACATTTTGCATTGCTCCATCCTTGAGCTAATTACAATATCGGTTAGTATTTTTACTATATCACCTACCCTAAAATCAAGGTTACACATGCCTACTGTATTTGTACGATCTTGCACCGAAGCTGACTTACCCGCCATCACCGAGATCTATAACCATGCGGTGCAGAACACCACCGCCATCTGGAACGAAACTACGGTTTCGTTAGAAAACCGAGTCGCTTGGTTTCAGGCGCGACGTGCACAAGGCTACCCCATTCTTGTGGCCGTCGATGATCAAGACAGAGTGCTCGGTTACGCCTCTTTCGGGGATTGGCGACCGTTTGAGGGCTATCGATTTACCGTTGAGCATTCTGTGTATGTGGCCGAGTCCGCTCAAGGCCAAGGCGCAGGACGCGCCTTGTTGGCCGCTTTATTGGATGAAGCCAAGGCCCTTGGCAAAAAAGTCATGGTAGCCGGCATCGAAGCCAACAATACAGGGTCCATCGCGTTGCATGAGAAACTCGGATTTGAATCCACAGGTCTGATGAAAGGCGTTGGCTTCAAGTTTGATCGGTTTTTAGATCTTCTTTGGATGCAGAAGGCGCTTTAACCACCCTCCGCTTAACTTGAATCCCCAGGCGCTTAGCCAAGCGCGTTAGGTTGGCGCGATCGACCTCGAGCCTGCGGGCGGCTCCGGACCAATTGCCGCCGGCTTCTTGCAAGGTTTGATAGATATAAAGCCGCTGAAACACTTCCGTCGCTTGGCGAAGTCCGCCTTGTATCGCCAGATGGCCATCGGGTTCTTGGGGCGTTTGGGTGGGCGCTTCACTGACCCGCAGCGTTAGGTGCTCAAGGTCAGCAGGGGTGATCTTTATCTTTAATGAGGCCTCACGCGCGCGAGCTCTTAAGGCCGCTCGGCTGATCACATGTTCAAGCTCCCGCACATTTCCCGGCCAGTCATATTGGGCAAGCGTAAGCGACACGTCTGGACTTAAGATGATCTGCTCAAGGCCTAAACGGTGGCGCAGTTGTTCAGCAAAAAAACCGGCCAGTAAGGCGACATCACCTTCACGTTCGCGCAGTGGAGGGATATGGATGGGGTAAACGGATAACCGATGATACAAGTCTGCTCGAAAACGGCCTGCCTCGACTTCTTTGGCCAAATCTCGGTTAGTTGCAGCGATGACACGTACATCCACCATGTCGGTGGTATCTTGGCCGACCGGTTGAATCTCTTGCTCTTGCAGCGCACGCAACAACTTACTTTGTGCCGCCAGTGGGATTTCGCCTATCTCGTCCAAAAACAAAGTGCCGCCATCGGCTAAGCGGAATTTGCCCGTCCGATCCTGATCTGCACCGGTAAACGCGCCTTTTTTATGGCCAAAAAGCTCACTTTCTATCAAATTCTCGGGCAGGGCGGCGCAATTCACATAGACCAGCGGGGTGTCGGCACGCGGTGATTCTTGATGTAACTGCGCGGCTACGCGCTCTTTACCAACGCCGGTCTCACCTTCGATGAGCACGGTATAAGGGGAGATCGCCACCAGCGATATCTCCCGTTTTAAAGACTGCATCACCGCACTTTGGCCAATCAACTCGGAACCGGTACGTTGTAAGGTGTGCTGATTTAGCTCCGAGACCATCTGCTGTTGCTGCAGTGATTGTCGCTCAAGTTGCGCCATGGTCAGCGCGGTGTCGAGCGTTGCTCCTGCGCACGTGCCAATCACATCCAAGGTGTAACGACTTAAGGCATCAAAGGCCCCGGCGGTTAAGCTATCTAGGGTTAATACCCCTAAAATGCGCTGGTTTCGGATCAGCGGAATGCCTAAGCAAGCATGGATCGGAAGCTCGCCATTGTGGCCCAATACCAAGCCATCGTATGGGTCTGGCAGAGCGGAGTCGGCGGGGAAGCTGATGGGCGCGCCTTGCTCCATCATGGCCTGAAAACGAGGATGATCATCTATGAGAAAGCGTCGACCCAAAACGTCCGAATGTAAGCCTTGTTGAGCCAGTGGTCGCAAGGTATCGTGATCACACACCAAAAGCACGATCGCATCACAGGCGATGCATTTTCGCACCGCATCCAAAAGGCGCTCGAAACGATCATCGTTATGCAGGGACCTTGCAAGGTCCATCGACAGATCCACCAACGCCGTTGGGCTTACGTCTTTCATTGTGTGCCACTCCTTGATTTTTACCCTCAAGCCAATGTGTTTCAAAAACACTTATGTGTCAATTAGACCTTTTTTATATTAGGTCTTTTTGACCTATTTATTATTCGAGAAAATAATAAACAATTGATTTTATTGTATTTTTAAAACACGGCATAAAGCTCGCTCTAGGAAGGATATTCATCTTACGATCAGGAGCGAACATGTTAACCCAACACCATATTGATACCGTAAAAGCGACCATTCCACTTTTAGCAAGCGCAGGCGTAGCCATTACCGATCACTTTTATCGCCGCCTGTTTACACATCACCCAGAGCTTAAAAACATCTTTAACCTAAGCCACCAGCACTCGGGCGCACAAAAGGTCGCTCTGTTTGATGCCATTGCCGCCTACGCTCACCATATCGAAAACCCGGCGGCGTTAAAAAGCGCCATCGAGCGCATCGCGCAAAAACACACCGGGTTTAATGTTCAGCCAGAGCATTACCAAGTGGTCGGCCATCATCTGATCGAAACCCTGCGCGAATTAGCTGGCGAGGCCTTTACCCCCGAGGTGGAAGAGGCATGGAGTGAAGCCTACGGCGTATTAGCGGATGTCTTTATCCAACGAGAGGCAGCGATCTATCAAGAGCATGCAAGTCATAAAGGTGGCTGGGAAGGACTGCGCCGCTTCATCGTCCAAGAAAAGCGCGTCGAATCCTCCCTTATCACTAGCTTTGTGCTGGTGCCAGAAGATGGACAAGCGGTCTTAGACTATCAAGCCGGGCAGTATTTAAGTATCTCTGTGCAGCCGAACCATTCGCCGTACACGGAAATCCGTCAATATTCGCTTTCGGATGCGCCTAACGCTCGCTCGTATCGCATCTCAGTTCGCCGAGAAGATCGGGGCCATGGCGCACCTGCGGGTGTCGTATCCTGCTACCTTCACGATGAAATCAAAGAGGGGGATGTGATCGAAGCCTACGCGCCCGCGGGGGATTTTGTGTTCAAAGCCTCTCCCAAACCGCTCGTGTTGATCAGTGCTGGGGTTGGATTAACGCCGATGCAATCGATCCTCGAATCTTTGGCCCAGAAAACGACTGCAGAAACGGACTCAGCCAACAGTGCTCCGATCTTTTATCTGCACGCCACCGATAGCCAAGACACGCACGCCTTTAAAGCGCGCACCGAAGCTCTTAAAGGTAACTTGGCGTTAACCACTTACACCTGGTACCAAAGGGCACAAAATGAAACATCCGAATATCAATTCGAAGGGCAAATGACGCTTTCGGATGCACCGAACCTGCCCCTTCAGCAGGCTGAGATCTACCTTTGCGGCCCCATCGGGTTCATGAAGGCGGTCTATCAGCAACTTAAAGCGCACGGGGTGGACGATAGCCAGATCCATTACGAGTTGTTTGGCCCGCACCAATCGCTTGAAGCCTAATCAAAGGGGAGTTGAGCTATCCACACCGCACCCCTTAAGCAGGATATGGGTTAACGTGCGAGTGGCTTTATCAAAATCGTGATCGGCCAGCGGGGATCGCCCCAAGGCCGATTCGATCTGTACACCAAAATCGGCGTAATGCTGGGTGGAAGACCAAAGCAAAAAGATCAGATGCTCAGGGTCAATGGGGTCCATCTTGCCTTGATCAATCCAAGCTTGAAACACCGCAATACGGCTCGAAAACCACTTGGCGTAATCATCTTCAAAGTAGGCTTTTAACAGCGGCGAACCGCTGATGATCTCTTTGGCGAATAACCGCGAGGCCAATGGGTATTCACGAGAGAAGCGGATCTTCTCGGCAATGTAGTTAGGCAATACATCACGAGGGTGTAAGTCGGCGGTTAACTCATTGAGTGAGTGATCCCAAAGATCGATCACTTGCGATAACACCGCCGCATACAACCCCAACTTGTTCTTAAAATAGTAGTGCAAATTGGCTTTGGGCAGGGCAGCGCGATCCGCAATCTTTTGCATGCTGGCGCCTTTAAAACCATGCAGTGCAAACTCCTCTTCGGCGGCACGAATGATCAACTCTTCGTTTTTTTGTCGGATGCGTCCACCACAAGGGCGATCCGAGCCGTGCGAGGCTAAGGTTAGGATCACGCTTCTCTCCTCAAAAACCGATAGGACGTGAATTACACACTTTCAGTCAGTTTAGCATCACCCACGCTGGGCTTTGCATGAGTGGCCGGTTTTTCTGCGCTCTCCTCTGGCAGTACTAAGCTTAAAATGATCGCGCTAAGCCCACCTGTGGTGATCGCCGAACCAAAGATGTTCTGCACCAGTTTTGGCATCTGCCCTAACACTTCTGGGTTCAGTGCCACGCCCAAACCGGTTCCAAAGGACACCGCCATGATCAGCATTTTACGGCGATCCAGAGTTTCTTCGGCCAAGATTTTGATGCCCGCTGCGGCGACCGTACCGAACATCACCAAAGTGGCGCCGCCCAATACCGGTTTTGGAATGCTTTGCAATACACCACCGATGATCGGGAAAAGCCCCAGCACCACTAAGATCGCACCGATGTAATAGCCCACATGACGACTGGCCACCCCAGTGAGCTGAATCACACCGTTATTTTGACTGAACGTGGTGTTCGGGAAGGTGTTAAACACCGCCGCCAGCATGGAGTTAATCCCATCACCCAGAACGCCCCCTTTGATCCGTTTAAGGTAAGACTCCCCCTTAATCGACTGTTTGGAGATAAGGCAGTTGGCCGTCAAATCGCCGGTCGATTCAATCGCCGTAATCAGATAGATGAGCGCAATCGGTAAAAAGGCGGACCAATCAAAATCCACCCCATATTTGAACGGCATCGGCACACTGACCAGTGGCAATGTGGACAGATTGGCAAAGCTCACTTTGCCCATCATCGCCGCCACAATGAAACCGGCCACAAGACCCATAATGATGGAGGATAAGCGGATCCATTGATTGGACGAGCGGTTTAGGACGATGATGGTCAAAAGCACAAAGCCACCCAAGGCCAGATTGGCCGCGCTGCCAAAATCCGGCGCTTTAAAGCCACCGGCCAGATCCGTCACACCGACTTTAATTAAGCTGGCCCCTATGATGGTAATGACAATGCCGGTGACCAAAGGTGTGACGATACGGCGCAGCTTGTCGATGAATTGGCTAAGCACAATCTCAACAAACGCCCCTAAAAAACAGACCCCCATGATTAAGGCAAGGATCTCTTCTGGGCCACCGCCTTTGCCTTTGGCAATGAACCCAGCCGCTAATACGGAGCTTAAAAACGCAAAGCTTGTGCCTTGTACACAGACCATGCCTGCGCCCACACCCAGTGGTCGGCGTGCCTGAATAAAGGTACCCACACCAGAGACAATCAAGGCCATACTGATCAAATACGGGATGTGTTCACCTAAACCCAACACCCCACCAATGATCAATGTTGGGGTGATGATGCCAACAAAACTGGCCAACACATGCTGCAGCGCTGCGAAGGTGGATTCCATCACTGGGGGCTTAGAATCCAGCGGGTAGAGTAGATCTGGATTCTCCGATCCTTGCGATTTCATACAAGCTCCTAGACCAAAGAGGTCGGTTTTTATGTGGGTAAGACCGTGTTCTATAAAGAACCACAGTGGATGGTCATCACTTTGCAAAAACCTGACCAAATGATCAGAAATGGCGTTTATTTCCTTTATCTAAAACCTAATCCATTGATTTCGTTGTGCTAAAAATCGGATTCCGCTTAAGGCATATCAGTTCAGAGCGATAGCTAGGCTGCACTGAATCTGCTCGTATGCTGTGAGCGTGCCTAAAAAAGGCGCATAGATCGCTTTAATGGGATGTGCATAACCGATGCGCTAACGCCTGATCAACACGCGAGAACGAGTTTTTTTGCACAATTTCATTCACATAAGTTTTCCACATCCGAAGTTATCCAATGCGCTAACTGATTGTATTACCAAGTTTTACCCTTCTTTTTCGATGGGTTATCCTTTGTGGATGATCGAGAGGTGTGGATAAAGTGGAAAAGGGGGAATAATTAATTATTCACACTTTACACAGAATTATTCACAGGATATCGGTGGGTTACTCGCACAGTTGTGAACAAGAAGGGCCTTTAACCAGGGGGTGTGAATAACCGGTGTGTGTAAGGTCGGATAAGTTTGGATTAACCCTGTGAACAAAATCGGCTGTGGAAAACACGCCTATTTATCCTCACGTTATCCAAAGGGAATACGCACAAGAATCACCGCTTTCTCCCGTAGTTATGATTGTTGTAACCTATTGAAATAACTATTTTTTAAGCGATTGATCACAGAAAAGTGCCTGACTAATAATAACCATAACTACTATCTATCTATACTTTTCATATTCTCTTTATATGTATTAAGAGCTCTTAAAGACCTACGTTCTTAAAAAAGGGTTAATCAAAAAGAGAAAAATCACATCTGATCAAATTTTATACATTTCTTCCTGATCAACAGCACTGTATAATGCTCGACCGTTTCGAATTGAGTTCTTCTCCAAAACGGGAAGAGATCGAATGACCGCGTAAGCCTCTGTCTTACAGCGCCGCTCAATCGCCGTTCAATCAACGGGTTATCAGTTAAATCAGGTGAGGGTTTCAGCTTTGGATTATCCAGATCGTTTTGATGTCATTGTTATCGGTGGAGGTCATGCCGGTACAGAAGCCGCATTGGCGTCTGCACGCATGGGCGCCAAAACCTTGTTACTGACCCACAATATTGAAACTTTGGGTCAGATGTCTTGTAACCCAGCGATTGGCGGGATTGGTAAAAGCCATCTGGTAAAAGAGATCGATGCTTTAGATGGCGCCATGGCCAAAGCAGCTGATAAAGGCGGTATCCAGTTTCGTATTCTCAACTCACGTAAAGGGCCAGCGGTTCGAGCCACCCGTGCACAAGCGGATCGCATCCTGTACAAAGCGGCTGTGCGTGAGATCTTGGAAAATCAGCCTAACCTGATGCTGTTCCAACAAGCGGCGGATGATCTGATTGTCGAGAACGGTCAGGTCAAAGGCGTTGTGACCCAAACCGGAATTCGTTTTTCTGCTGACTCTGTTGTACTCACCGCCGGTACCTTCTTGGGCGGTGTAATCCACATCGGCTTGGAGAATCACTCTGGAGGCCGTGCTGGTGACCCACCGTCCATCGCGCTGGCCAAACGCTTACGTGAACTGCCGTTTCGTGTGGATCGCTTAAAAACGGGTACCCCACCCAGAATCGATGCTCGTACCGTTGATTTCTCTGTGATGCAGGAGCAACCCGGGGATTTCCCAACGCCATTGATGTCGTTTATGGGCAAAGCTTCGGATCAGCCACGTCAGATCAGCTGCTACATCACTCACACCAACGAGCGGACCCACGAGATTTTGCGCAAAGGCTTAGATCGCTCACCGATGTACACCGGTGTGATTGAAGGGGTGGGCCCACGCTATTGCCCATCAATCGAAGATAAGATCATGCGCTTTGCCGATAAAGATCAGCACCAGATCTTCGTTGAGCCAGAGGGCTTAACCACACACGAGCTTTACCCAAATGGTATCTCAACGAGTTTACCCTTCGATGTTCAGTTAGAAGCGGTACGCTCGATCAAGGGCTTTGAAAACGCACACATTCTGCGTCCAGGTTATGCGATCGAATACGATTACTTTAACCCGCAGGATCTTAAACACACGCTCGAGACCAAGCACATGCACGGGCTCTACTTTGCTGGGCAAATTAACGGCACCACCGGTTACGAAGAAGCCGGTGCGCAAGGTTTGTTGGCCGGCTTAAACGCCGCCGCTCGCGCTTTGGGCAAAGAGCAGTGGTATCCGCGCCGTGATGAAGCCTACATTGGTGTCTTGGTGGACGATCTGATCACCTTGGGTACCTCCGAGCCCTACCGCATGTTCACGAGCCGTGCCGAGTACCGTTTGATCCTGCGTGAAGACAACGCTGATCTGCGCCTGACCGAAATCGGTCGCAAACTTGGCATCGTAGGTGATGAGCGTTGGGCGGCGTTCTGCAAGAAACGCGAATCGATCGAGCTTGAACAGCAGCGCCTTAAGAGCACTTGGGTACAACCTAAAACCGAAGCGGCTGATCACATCGCGGATAAGCTCTCCTCCCCGATGGCGCGCGAATACAACTTGGCCGATCTGATCAAGCGCCCAGAGTTAACCTACGCCGATGTGGCTAATCTCAAGGGCGAAGCGGTCGAAGACCCACAAGTGGCCGAGCAGGTCGAGATCCAACTCAAATACGATGGCTATATCCAACGTCAGCTTGAGGACATTGAGCGGATGCGCCAGCAAGAGGACATGCCGCTGCCAAGTGATTTTGATTACGATGCGGTGGGTGGCCTTTCGAATGAGCTCAAAAGTAAGCTGAAAACTCAGTTGCCTGAAACCTTAGCGCAAGCATCGCGTATTCAGGGGATGACGCCTGCGGCGATCTCACTTTTGAGCGTGTATCTGAAAAAGCACCAGATGGTTCAAAATCAGAAGGTGGCAGGTTAATGGCGGGCTTTAACATCAGCGACTACTCCGCCGAACGTGCCCGTCTATGTCTGCGTGTTCAAGCGATGGATTTGGCCGATCTGATCAGCGATGCTCAGATCGATCAACTGGTGCACTACCTCTCCTTGTTGGTGAAGTGGAACAAAGCGTACAACCTCACCGCGATTCGTGACCCTCTGGAGATGGTCGATCGTCATCTGGTCGACTCCTTGAGTGTCTTAAAACACGTCCATGGCCCGCGCCTCATTGATGTGGGCAGTGGCCCAGGATTGCCAGGGGTTGTGATCGCCATCTGCCGTCCCGATCTTTCGGTGACCACGCTCGACAGCAACGGTAAGAAAACCCGCTTTCAAAACCAGGTGAAATTGGAGTTGGGATTATCGAATCTGACCATCATCAACGGGCGTGCCGAAGAGTGCGATGCGCCACCGTTTGATGAGGTGATCTCGCGTGCGTTTGCCTCCTTGTCTGATATGATCACTTGGACTCGACAACTGTGTGCGAGCGAGGGTGTTTTTTTGGCCATGAAAGGTCTGTATCCTAGCGAAGAGCTGGATCAATTACCCAAAGACATTGTCTGTAAGACGCATCACAAATTGCAGGTTCCCGGAACCGATGGCGAGCGCCATCTGATGGTCCTGACAGCTCAATAACCGATGCAGGGGCGGCACGAGCCGCGCTCGGAAGTAAAGTTCTCCAATCAGAGACGGCGTGAGGAAAGCGTGGCAAAGATTCTGACCATTACCAACCAGAAAGGCGGTGTCGGTAAGACCACCACCTGTGTGAATCTGGCAGCCTCGTTGGCGGCTACGAAAAAACGGGTGTTGTTGGTGGATCTGGACCCACAAGGCAATGCCACCATGGGCAGCGGTGTGGACAAGCATGAGTTGGATCACTCCTCCTATGAGGTGTTGACCGGTCAGTGCGAGATTCGCGAAGCGATCTTGAAAAATCTGCCGGTGAAATACGATGTGATCGGTGCCAATGGTGATCTAACCGCGGCCGAAGTTGAGCTGTTGCAGATGCCGCGCCGTGAGTTCCGTATGAAAATGGCGCTGCTTGAGATTGCCGATGAGTACGATTTTATCCTGATGGACAATCCGCCGTCGTTGAACTTACTGACCGTCAACGCCTTGGCCGCATCCAGCGGTGTGATCATCCCGATGCAGTGCGAATACTACGCCCTTGAGGGGATCAGTGCGCTGGTGGGCACCATTGATAAGATCAACAAGCGTTTGAACCCATCGTTAAAGATCGAGGGGATCTTACGCACCATGTTTGACCCGCGCATGAGCCTGACCAAAGACGTATCGACCCACTTGGTCGAATACTTTGGGGATAAGGTGTATCGCACCGTCATCCCTCGCAATGTGCGTTTAGCCGAGGCACCGTCGCACGGTTTACCGGCCCTCTTGTACGATAAAAATTCCCGCGGATCGGTTGCGTATCTGGCCTTAGCCGGTGAACTGATCCGTAAAACCGCAAAAGAGCAACAAGCGGCCAAAGCAGAGATGCCGGCCGAAACCCCAGAAGCCTGAACCGCTAAGGTTCAGGAGCAGTGATCGAAATAGGAACTACCCATGGCAAAGAAACGAGGATTAGGTCGAGGTCTGGATGCGCTGTTGGCCAGTGTAAACACACCAGAAACCCCGTCAGATGAATCCACCCAGTCAGATACCGCGGCCGAATCAGGCTCTGGTGATGGCTACCGTTCTTTGCCGCTCGAGGCCATTGAACCTGGGCGCTATCAACCGCGTCGGGATCTTGAACCAGAAGCCCTAGAAGACTTGGCCAACTCCATCAAAGCGCAAGGCGTGATGCAGCCGATTGTCATCCGCCCCATCGAAACCGAAGGGCGTTACGAGATCATCGCCGGTGAACGCCGCTGGCGTGCGTCTAAAATCGCGGGTCTAACTGAGATCCCTGTGGTGATCAAAGACGTCCCTGACGATGCCGCGATTGCGATGGCCTTGATCGAGAACATCCAGCGCGAAAACCTGAACCCGATGGAAGAGGCGATCGCTCTGCAACGCTTGCAGGATGAGTTTGAGTTAACCCAACAAGAAGTCGCCAACGCCGTGGGCAAATCTCGTTCATCGGTGGCAAATTTGTTGCGCTTGATGAAACTCACGCCCGATGTGCGCAAATTGTTGGAACACGGCGATATTGAAATGGGGCATGCGCGTGCACTGTTGGCGCTTGAAGCTGAAGATCAGATCAACGCCGCAAACGAAGTGGTCGGCCAAGGCTTATCGGTGCGTCAAACCGAAGAGTTGGTGCGTAAATGGGCTGAAGTTAGCGCTCACAAACCAAAAAAGACCGAGAAAATCGTTGTGCCCGAGTTGGAATCCATCGCAGAATCCCTCTCGAAAGAGTGGTCGACGAAGGTCACCATCAATCAAAACAGCAAAGGCAAAGGCAAGATCACCATCGCGTATGACTCGCCAGAATCCTTAGAATCTTTGCTGGCAAAAATGAAAGCCGAATAATAAAAACGGGGGTCGAAAGGCCCACGGCTAAAACCCTTCGGTATAAGAAGGCAGAACGTAAGTATGATCTGTGCTAAGACATTAGTGCAAATCAAGGGGATAGCTGGTTGAGAAACGCCCGCGAACCCCATATAATCGGCACGCTATTTGGATAGAGTGTTCCAAAATAGGGCATAAAAAGAGTCTGACACGTGATCGAAGAGCACACTAAACGTCCGGGCAAACACACACGGGTTACCCGACAACGCGCTTTTAGAATCTTGTGGATACAGGCCGGCATCGCGTTACTGGCAGGCGCCATAGGGATGATCTTTGGCAGCGTACACGCGATCTCAGCATGGCTGGGCGGCTTGGTGTACCTTTTACCGCAATCCTATTTTACGTACCGCGCTCTATCCTTGCGTAACTTTGGCTCGGCCAAAGCGGCGCTGGCGGATATGTACATCGGTGAAATATGGAAAATGATGATTTACATCGTGTTACTGGCGATGGTCTTCTTCCTAGTGAAAGAGATAAGTCCATTTTCCATATTTTCAACCCTGATCCTGCTGCACATCTCTAACAGTGTGCTTCAGATCAAGTTGAATAACCGTTTCCTGAAACTTTGAACCTTAACGAGAGAACTGAGAATGGCTAGCGGAACGATCACATCCTCAGAATACATATCGCACCACTTAACCAACCTGACCTTTGGTAACCACCCAGAGAACGGTTGGAGTTTTGCGCACTCTGCGCAAGAAGCGGCTGAGATGGGTTTCTGGGCAATCAACGTGGACACCATGTTGTGGTCTGTCGGTTTAGGTATGCTCTTCTTGTGGCTTTTCCGCAAAGTAGCGAAAAGCGTGACAGAAGGCGTACCTGGCGGCACACAAAACTTCATTGAGATGATTGTCGAATTCGTCGATGACAACGTTAAAGGTATTTTTCACTACAAAAATGCCGTCATCGCACCTTTGGCACTGACCATCTTCGTCTGGATCTTCCTGATGAACTTGATGGACCTTGTGCCAGTTGACTGGATTCCTTACATCGCCGGTCAAATGGGCATTCACTTCATGAAAGTGGTACCTACCACGGATGCAAACGCAACCTTGGGTATGGCGTTCAGCGTGTTCTTCCTAATCGTTTACTACAGCATCAAGCAGAAAGGCTTTGGTGGTTTCTTCGCGGAACTGGCCTTCAACCCGCTGGGTAAATGGTTGCTGCCGTTCAACTTGTTCCTGGAAATCGTAGGCCTGCTGGCCAAGCCAATCTCTTTGGCACTACGACTGTTCGGTAACATGTATGCCGGCGAAATGATCTTTATCTTGATTGCTCTGCTGCCTTTCTGGTTGCAATGGGTTCTGTCTGTACCATGGGCGATCTTCCACATTCTGGTTATCACGCTGCAAGCGTTCATCTTCATGGTCTTGACGATTGTCTACCTGGCCATGGCACACGATGATCACTAAGCGGAATTAACCGAACGGTAAACCAAAAAACTTAACTTAAACTTTAACCTTAACTTTTGAAAAACTTGGAGAAAATCTGATGGAAATGGCAACTGCGCTAGTTCTTTTGGCTGCTGCACTGATGATGGGTCTGGCTGCTATCGGTGCTGCTGTAGGTATCGGTATGCTGGGTGGTAAGTTCCTTGAAGGTGCTTCTCGTCAGCCTGAGCTGGTTCCTCTGCTGCGTTCTAACTTCTTCATCGTAATGGGTCTGGTTGACGCGGTACCTATGATCGGTGTTGGTTTGGGCATGTACCTGATGTTCGCTGTTGCGGGCTAATAAGTAGTCGTCTTTTGGATCCTACGTCCTTTTTGAATAACTACTTTTTAGAACAACCGCGAGAGGTAATGGCGTGAATATCAATCTAACCATCATTGGTCAGGCCATCGCATTCGCTATCTTCGTTGTGTTCTGCATGAAGTACGTGTGGCCACCGATTACCGGTGCCCTGGCAGAGCGTAAAAAGAAGATCGCTGAAGGCCTTGACGCTGCTGAACGCGCTAAACGTGATCTGCAACTGGCTCAAGAACAAGCCGTTGAGAATATGCGTGAAAGCAAAGAGCAAGCAGCCGCCATCATCGAACAGGCTAATAAGCGGGCTAACCAGATGATCGAAGAAGCCAAAGATTCCGCTCGTACGGAAGCTGACCGCATCAAAGCGTCAGCACAGGCTGAAATCGAACAGGAAGTTAACCGTGCTAAAGAAGAACTCCGTGCTCAAGTTGCAACTCTGGTTGTAGCGGGTGCTGAGAAGATTCTGGAAAGCTCGGTCGACAAAGCAGCCCACGCTCAGCTGGTTGATAAACTGGCAGCGGAGCTTTAAGCGAGGTTTACGATGGCTGAACTCAATACAGTCGCTCGTCCCTACACGAAAGCTGCTTTCGAGTTTGCGAACGAACAAGGGGTTTTGGACCAGTGGTCAGCTATGCTGAATGTGGCTGCAATCGCAGCCGCAGATAGCACAGTAGCCAGTGTCCTGAACACCCCGTCGCTGGGCAGCGAGCAAAAAGCACAAGTACTGATTTCCGTTTGCGAAGAGTATCTGGATGACTCAGGTAAAAACCTGATCAGCCTGCTCGCCGAAAACGATCGCTTGGCTTTGCTCCCTGAGATCAGCAAGCAGTTCGAGCAGCTCAAAGCCGCTAAAGAGCAGTCCGTCGACATCGACGTGACCACTGCTTACGAGCTGGATGAGCAGCAGCAACAGAAATTAACTCAGGCGCTGAGCGCTAAACTGGGTCGCGAAGTACGAATGACCAGCACAGTGGATCAACAGATCCTAGGTGGTGTTGTGATTCGCGCAAATGACTTGGTGATCGATGCATCAGTTCGCGCACGTTTGGCGAAACTGGCCGAAGCACTGAAAGCCTGAGATTGAGGAATAATCATGCAGCAACTGAATCCATCTGAGATCAGCGAGATTCTCAAGAAGCGCATCGAGAAACTGGATGTGTCTTCTGAAGCCCGTAACGAGGGCACAATCGTTAGCGTATCCGATGGTATCATCCTGATCCACGGTCTTGCTGACGTAATGTACGGGGAAATGATCGAATTCCCTGGCGGCGTTTACGGTATGGCGCTTAACCTTGAGCGTGATGCGGTAGGTGCGGTAGTACTGGGTGATTACCAGAATCTGGTAGAAGGCATGACGGCTCGTTGTACTGGCCGTATCCTTGAAGTACCTGTAGGTCCTGAACTGAAAGGTCGCGTGGTTGACGCTTTGGGTAACCCGATCGACGGTAAAGGTCCTATCGAAACGAAACTGACTGACGCAGTAGAAAAAGTAGCGCCTGGCGTTATCGCTCGTCAATCGGTTGATCAGCCTGTTCAAACAGGTCTGAAAGCGATCGACTCGATGGTTCCAATCGGTCGTGGTCAGCGTGAGTTGATCATCGGTGACCGTCAGATTGGTAAGTCAGCAATCGCAATCGATGCGATCATCAACCAGAAAGATACAGGCGTAACGTGTATCTACGTCGCGGTTGGTCAAAAGCAGTCTACGATTTCTAACGTTGTACGTAAGCTCGAAGAGCACGGCGCGATGGATCACACCATCGTTGTTGCGGCGGGTGCAGCTGATCCTGCAGCAATGCAGTTCTTGGCGCCATACACCGGTTGTACAATGGGTGAATACTTCCGTGACCGCGGTGAAGACGCACTGATCGTATACGATGACCTGACTAAACAAGCATGGGCTTACCGTCAGATCTCCCTGTTGTTACGCCGTCCGCCAGGTCGTGAAGCGTACCCAGGTGACGTATTCTACTTGCACTCTCGTCTGCTGGAACGTGCTGCGCGCGTTAACGCTGACTACGTAGAGAAATTCACCGACGGTGAAGTGAAAGGTCAAACCGGTTCTTTGACAGCTCTGCCTGTTATCGAAACTCAGGGTGGTGACGTTTCTGCATTCGTACCAACCAACGTTATCTCCATCACAGATGGTCAGATCTTCCTTGAGACTAGCCTGTTTAACTCAGGTGTACGTCCTGCGATCAACGCAGGTCTGTCGGTATCCCGTGTAGGTGGTGCTGCTCAAACGAAGATCATCAAGAAGTTGGGTGGTGGTGTTCGTCTGGCTCTGGCTCAATACCGTGAGTTGGCGGCATTTGCTCAGTTCGCATCGGATCTTGATGATGCAACGCGTGCACAGCTGCAACACGGTCAAGCTGTTACTGAGCTGATGAAGCAGAAGCAGTACACGCCAATGTCTGTTGCGGAAATGGGTCTGTCCCTGTTCGCAGCGAACGAAGGCTTCCTGAACGACATCGAACTGAACAAAATCCTAGACTTTGAAGCAGCATTGATTGCTTACTTCAACAGCGAATACGCCGACCTGATGGGTGACATCAACAAATCAGGTAACTACAACGACGACATCGCTGCTAAGTTCAAAGCAGGTATTGAGAAGTTCAAGTCAACTCAGACTTGGTAAGCACTTCGGTGTGAGGCCTGCAGTCGCGGGCCTTAACTGAGTCAAGGTAAATAGGCGGAACTATGGCAGTCGGAAAAGAGATTAAGACGCAAATTGCGAGCATTACCAGCACACGCAAAATTACCAGCGCAATGGAAATGGTTGCTGCTAGTAAAATGCGTCGTGCGCAAGATCGCATGCAGTCTTCCCGCCCGTACGCTCGCAGTATCCGTGGCGTTATTCAGCACTTGGCGAAAGCCAATCCTGAATACAAGCATCTTTACATGCAAGAACGCGAGATCAAACGAGTTGGTTACATTGTTGTAACCAGTGACCGTGGTCTGTGTGGTGGTTTGAACGTTAACGTGTTCAAGCACACGCTTCAAAGCATGAAAGAGTTCAACAGTCGTGATGTCGAGATTGATGTTTGTGCTCTCGGCGCGAAAGCGATTACCTTCTTTAAAAACTACGGCGGTAACGTTGTAGCAGCAAAAGGCCAGCTGGGGGATACTCCAGAAGTCGTTGACCTGATCGGTTCTGTAAAGGTCATGCTGGATGCTTATAGCGAAGGTAAATTGGATCGTCTGTACATTGTGGGTAACGAGTTTGTGAACACAATGACGCAGAAGCCCTTTGTTGAACAAGTGCTTCCACTGAAGGCAGAAGACGACGATGAGCTGCTGAATCACCATTGGGACTACATCTACGAGCCAGAAGCGAAAGATCTTTTAGAATCGCTCCTGAAGCGTTACGTCGAGTCTCAGGTGTATCAAGCAGTGGTTGAGAATAACGCCTGTGAACAGGCCGCGCGTATGTTGGCGATGAAGAATGCGACCGACAACGCGGGTGACCTTATTGATGAGCTTCAAATGGTTTACAACAAAGCTCGTCAGGCTGCGATCACTCAGGAGATTTCTGAGATCGTAGCAGGTGCAGCGGCTGTTTAAGCGGAACGGGATAAATTAAGAGGATCCGAACATGAGTAGCGGACAAATTGTTCAGATTATCGGCGCAGTCGTCGACGTGGAATTCCCACGTGACACCGTACCGAAGATTTACGACGCGCTGACCGTTAATAAAGCCGGTCTGACGCTGGAAGTTCAGCAACAGCTGGGTGACGGTGTTGTACGTGCGATCGCAATGGGTCAGACCGAAGGTCTGAGCCGTGGTTTAGAAGTAACTAACACAGGTGCGCCTGTTTCTGTACCTGTAGGTACAGCAACACTGGGTCGTATCATGGACGTGTTGGGTAACCCAATCGACGAAGCGGGCCCAATCGGTGAAGAAGAGCGTATGCCTATTCACCGTAAAGCGCCTAGCTACGACGAGCAAGCAGCGTCTAACGAACTGCTGGAAACCGGTATCAAAGTAATCGACTTGGTTTGCCCATTCGCTAAGGGTGGTAAAGTAGGTCTGTTCGGTGGTGCGGGTGTAGGTAAAACCGTAAACATGATGGAGCTGATCCGTAACATCGCGATCGAGCACTCTGGTTTCTCGGTTTTCGCAGGTGTTGGTGAGCGTACTCGTGAAGGTAACGACTTCTACTACGAGATGAAAGAGTCCAACGTATTGGACAAAGTATCTCTGGTATACGGTCAGATGAACGAGCCACCAGGTAACCGTCTGCGTGTAGCACTGACAGGTCTGACCATGGCGGAAAAATTCCGTGATGAAGGCCGTGACGTACTGCTGTTCGTTGATAACATCTACCGTTACACACTGGCGGGTACAGAGGTATCAGCACTGTTGGGTCGTATGCCTTCTGCGGTAGGTTACCAGCCAACACTGGCGGAAGAGATGGGCGTTCTTCAAGAGCGTATCACTTCGACTAAAACAGGTTCGATCACGTCGATCCAAGCGGTATACGTACCTGCGGATGACTTGACTGACCCATCGCCAGCAACCACCTTCTCTCACTTGGACGCGACCGTTGTACTGTCTCGTCAGATCGCTGAGCTGGGTATCTACCCTGCGATCGACCCACTGGATTCAACTTCACGTCAGCTGGATCCACTGGTGATCGGTCAAGAACACTACGAAATCGCTCGTAATGTTCAAGGCGTTCTGCAGCGTTACAAAGAGCTGAAAGACATCATCGCAATCTTGGGTATGGACGAGCTGTCTGATGAAGATAAGCAAGTCGTAACACGTGCTCGTAAGATCCAGCGTTTCTTGTCTCAGCCATTCTTCGTAGCGGAAGTCTTCACCGGTGCACCTGGTAAGTACGTTCCACTGAAAGAAACCATCCGTGGTTTCCAAGGTATCCTGAACGGCGACTACGACGACCTGCCAGAACAAGCGTTCTACATGGTTGGCGGTATCGACGAAGCGATCGAAAAAGCCAAGAAGATGTAATCGGCTGGTTTAGAACCAAGAGGTAAACAACATGGCTATGACTGTTCATTGCGACATCGTAAGTGCCGAAGAAGAGATCTTCTCAGGTCTTATTGAGTTCGTATCCGCAACAGGTAGCCTGGGTGACTTGGGTGTATACCCAGGTCACGCTCCGCTTCTAACGGAACTGAAACCAGGCCCTGTCGAATTGCGTAAGCAGGGCGGCGAGCAGGACATCTTCTATGTTTCTGGCGGTTTTCTAGAAGTTCAGCCACATAAGGTTACGATCTTGGCTGACACAGCACTTCACGGTGCTGATCTGGATGAAGCTGCGGCATCGGAAGCACAGAAGCACGCTCAGGAAGCGATGGCAGATAAGCAGAGCGAGCTGGATTACAGCCGCGCGACTGCTCAGTTGGCAGAAGCTGCTGCTCAACTGCGTACTATCAACGAAATCCGTCGCAAACTGAATCGTTAATACCTGACGTCGTGATGTGTTACACAACACGAGAAAAGCAGCCTTCGGGCTGCTTTTTTTATGCCTGTTTCTAGCGTTCAAATGGCTACAACACGCCCCAGAGCGTATCAAAGATGATCTGCTGAGCGCTGGCCACCTCGTTGGACTCGATCACCACCGCCGTTGGATAGTTGTTATTGGCAAGCGAGATGATCGCAACTTTAGGTGGGTAAATCGCAATGTAAGCGGCATCGGCTTTGTCCTGAGTTTTAATCCACTTACGTTCTGACAGTGCGGCATCTTCACCCCCTTCACCAATCGCGATCACTTTTACGGCAATCCCGCGGGCAATGCGCTGTGCGGTGTAGTTCGGGAATGGCCGATACAGGTGTGAGCGCACCGGGCGGGATGAGAACACCGAATAGCTTTTCTCGGATTGTTCGGACACGCTGCTCAAAATATCGCGAAGGACAAAGCCTATCCCATCATCCCCTTCATAAAATTGCACATTGGCGGTGCTCAGTTCAGGCTTGAGATGGTTTAACTCAGGGATAATATGACTCTTAAGTTGCTGCAGTGTCTGATCCAGCTCAAGTTGTTTCTGCTCGGCCAGTTGAAGCAAGGCAGATGGGTCTCTTGGGCTGAATAAGCGCCGTTTTCCTTTCGGGAGATACGTGACCAAGCCTTTACCCAAGAGCGTCTTTAAACACTCGTAAGTGGTGCCTCGGTTGATCTTAGCTTGCTCGGCGATGGTTCGAATGGGGCTTGGCCCTAAACTCAGTAACGCTTGGTAGATTTGGATCTCTTTTGGGTCGAGGCCCAAGTTAAGCAGTGCACCGAGTTTCATAGGTCGCCTTTAATGATCGATAAGTTTGTCAATTTATTAATGACAAAAACTATTGTATCTCAGGCTGCTTGCTTTAGCATCGCGTAATAAGAACGCCCAAGAAGGGTGTTGACTCTTTTTTGTACGACAGGATCTTTATGACAACGGATATTGTGATTCTCGCGGCTGGACAAGGAAGCCGTATGAAATCCCGACTGCCTAAAGTGTTACACGCAGTGGGAGGAAAGCCGATGATCAAACATGTAATTGATCACGCCCGCCAAGTGGATGCCACCCAGATACATGTGGTGATCGGTCACGGCGCAGATCAGTTACAAGCGGCCCTAGAGGGGCAATCGGTTCAGTTTGCTCATCAAACTGAGCAATTAGGGACAGGCCATGCGGTGGCTCAAGCCCTACCAAACCTTGCGGAGTCGGGCGTGACCTTGATTCTGTACGGTGATGTTCCTTTAACCCAACCAGCCACGTTAGCGGCGCTGATTGAATCGGCGAAGCAGGGCTTTTTGGGGCTATTAACGGTTCACCTGACCGACCCAACCGGCTACGGCCGCATTGTGCGTGAAAACGACGAAGTGGTTGCGATTGTCGAGCAAAAAGATGCGAGTGACGCGCAAAAGGCGATCAACGAAGTCAACACCGGGATCATGGCGGTCCCGACCGCGTTGTTGCGTGAATGGTTGCCTAAGCTTTCATCAAACAATGCTCAAGGCGAATACTACCTCACAGACATCATTGCGATGGCGGCGGATCAGGGCGTGCGTATCGATGCACAGCACCCATCCTGCGAGCAGGAAGTGCAGGGCGTGAACAACCGTGTTCAGTTAGCGCAACTCGAGCGCTGGTATCAGGCGCAGCAAGCCGAGCAGCTGATGGTGAATGGCGCAACCTTAGCTGACCCGGCGCGTGTTGATGTGCGCGGCCAGGTTGAATTAGAAGGCGATGTGATCATCGATGTGAACGTGGTGTTGGAAGGCACAGTGAAGATCGGTCGTCATGTGGTTATTGAACCGAATTGCGTGATCAAAGATGCCGTGATTGGCGATCACAGCCGCATTAAAGCCAACAGCGTGTTGGAGTCGTGCGTGGTGGGCGAACACTGCGATGTCGGCCCCTTTGCGCGTTTACGCCCGGGTACTGAGCTATCCAACAAAGCCAAGATCGGTAACTTTGTCGAAACGAAAAAAGCGATCATTGGTGAAGGCTCCAAGGTGAATCACCTAAGCTACATTGGCGATGCGCACGTTGGTCAGAATGCCAACATCGGCGCGGGTACCATCACTTGCAACTACGATGGCGTAAACAAATTTAAGACCGAGATTGGTGATGATGCCTTTATCGGCTCGAACAGTGCCTTGGTTGCCCCAGTGTCGATTGGAAAAGGCGCTACCGTGGGGGCCGGTTCAACCATCACCAAATCCGTGCCAGAGGACGTGTTGAGCGTCGCGCGTGGCAAGCAAATTACGCTTAATGGCTGGCAGCGTCCGGTTAAGCAGACTAAGGACAGTTAAGGAGTTTAACGGATGTGTGGAATTGTTGGTGCAACGGCTGAGCGCTCGGTTGCCGGAATCCTATTGGAAGGCTTACGCCGTTTAGAGTACCGCGGGTATGATTCGGCGGGCATGGCGGTCTGGACGGGGAATGAGATCGACCGTTTGCGTCGTGCCGGTAAGGTCCAAGCCCTTGCCGATGCGTATGATGAGCAGGGCCTCCCCGGGAATTGCGGTATTGCTCACACTCGCTGGGCAACGCACGGTAAGCCCTCTGAACACAATGCACACCCGCACATGTCGGGACGTGTGGTCGCTGTCGTACACAACGGCATCATCGAGAACTTTGAGTCCCTTAAGCAGGCCTTGATCAACGATGGCTATGTGTTTACGTCTGAGACGGACACCGAGGTCATCGCGCATTTGATCGATCGTGCCATGAAGCAAGGTAAGGATTTGACCGGTGCGGTGAAAGCGGTTGTGGGCGATCTCGATGGTGCATTCGCATTGGGCGTAATGCATGCGAACTACCCCGGCGAGCTGATCGCAGCGCGTAAAGGCAGCCCGTTGGTGATCGGCGTGGGCATTGGTGAGCACTTTATCGCCTCTGACCAGTTGGCGCTCTTGCCGGTAACCGATCGATTCATCTTTTTGGATGAGGGTGACATCGCGCATCTTACGCGTGACGCGGTTCAGATCTGGGATAAAGCCGGTCAAAGCGTCGAGCGCGCGGTGAGCCGTTTTGAGCACAGCGTTACCGCAGCAGACAAAGGCGGCTTTAAGCACTACATGCTCAAAGAGATCTACGAGCAACCGGCTGTTACCTTGGCGGCGTTTGAAAGTCGTATCCAAAACGGTTTGGTCGATGAATCCGCCTTTGGTGAGCAGGCGAAGGCGATCTTTGATCAGGTCAAACAAGTTCAGATCATCGCCTGCGGTACCAGTTACCACGCCGGTATGATCGCCAAATACTGGATGGAAGGCCTTGCGGGTATTCCGTGTCAGGTCGAGGTGGCCAGCGAGTATCGCTACCGCCCAGTGGTGATCCAAGACGGAACCTTGTTTATCTCTGTGTCGCAATCGGGTGAAACCGCCGACACCTTAGCGGCGCTTCGCGATGTACAAGATCAGATCCTTGCAAGCCTGACCATCTGTAATGTGATGAGCAGCTCCTTGGTACGCGAATCCGATCTTCACCTGCTGACCAACGCAGGCCCAGAGATTGGTGTAGCCTCTACCAAAGCCTTCACGACTCAGTTGGTCGCTTTGTTGCTGACCACCTTAGTGATTGGTCGCCGTTTTACCATGACCGAAGAGAAAGAGCGCGAGATTATAGGCCAGTTAGCGGAGCTTCCATCCCTGATCGAGCGTTGCATCGCCATGGACGGTGCGGTGGAACAACTGGCACAGCGCTTTGCCGAAAAGCACCACTCGCTGTTCCTAGGTCGCGGCACTCTGTACCCAGTTGCGATGGAAGGGGCGCTCAAACTCAAAGAGATCTCCTACATCCACGCCGAAGCTTACCCTGCGGGTGAGCTCAAACACGGCCCTTTGGCGCTGGTGGATAAAGACATGCCGGTGGTCACGGTCGCACCACGCAATGACATGCTGGATAAGCTAAAAGCCAACCTGCAGGAAGTCAGCGCGCGTGGCGGTGAGTTGTTCGTGTTTGCCGGCTGCATCGAGCAGGTGAAGCCGTCCGACACCGTTCATGTACTGGGTATGCCGCCGATTCCGGCGATCCTTGAGCCGATTGTGTATACCGTACCGCTTCAGTTGCTGTCGTATCATGTGGCCGTCTTGAAGGGTACAGATGTGGATCAGCCTCGTAACTTAGCCAAGTCTGTTACGGTTGAGTGATGGTAAAGCCTTAATTTATAAGGTGATATGATCATTTGATCTCTTCACCTCCTGTTTCACTATAATGAAGCAGGAGGTGAAATTTCATGGATGACACTGCTGGGTTAATGGGCCTCTTGTAAGGGTTTTCTTTTACACATAGTATTAATGCGTTAACTCAAGGATAGAGTAATGCTAAAAATCAAACGTACTACACAGCTTGTGGTGCGTGATGTGCCCTATATCATGCATCCAAGAAAGGCGATTCAGGCTCTGCGCCAACGATACGGTGTATCTGATCATCGCGATTTTGCCTCTTCTCACTCACACGAACAGTTCAAAACGCATTCTATTGATTTCCCTTACGTACGCGCTAGCGACCTAGAAGAGGGTAGAATTACTGTATTGGTTAGCGAAGCTCAACACTACGCAGTTGATTCCAAAGGAACGGTTCTTAACTTCTTGCCCTCTCTTTTGGAGTTTAAAGTTTGACATTTACTGGGCCAACCTAGAAAAGAGAATATTCGCCAAGAGCAAGACTACTTTGCAGAAGTGAAAGCTCTATTAGAGGATCAGTATCCAATACCGCTTGAAACGGCTAAGGTGGCGGAAAAGCCAAAAGTTACTTCCGACTTTGTTGGGTTTGTTAATAAATCTCCTAATGTTGCAGCCCTAAAAGAAGCCCAAGCCTCTGCTCAGGACTATTGGGAAGGGATGGCAGACGATGCCGTAGAAGAAGGAGGTTTGTTAGGGTTTCCTAAGTATTTAGGTAGCAAGACCATGGGAGCGCTGGCTGATGTCGGACATGGCATTGGGCAAAGTGTAGACGCTTTGATACATAACCCAGAGGAAGGAGTGAGTGGTCTTGCAAAGGGAGTTGCTAACTTTGGTCCAGAGGCCTTTAACGCAGCTACTAAAGGGGTTAAGACAGTAGCTGATGGTTATTCTTTGCTATCTGATTCTGTGCTGGGTACGGATACAGAAGGATTCCGTAATTCAAACCCTTATGAAATTGATCCGCTATTCGAGTTAAATGAAGCGGAAGTTGGAGCTAATTTGATTGCTGGGGTGGGCGCCGGCGTTCTCACTAAGCTGCCAAAAGTTGGTGCATCATCCAAAAATACTATTAATATGCGTAGCCCCAGCGAATTGATGGGCGTTGAGCCTGCAACAGAGGAGTTGATATCCGCAGTATCTAAAAAGCGCGATGTTGTCTTTGCGCAACAGGGCTCTGATGAACTCCGGATGTTAGACTTCTTTGGTGCGGAGGCATCAGTCGGTGGTGCAAACAATACCCATATTTTACTTAGGTCAAATCCAAGTAAAGCTGCTCTTTTGGAAGAGTTTTTACATGGAACACAGTCGAAGCTCGGAATTGTTGACCGGTTAGGCACAAGCGGTTTGGGAAGTGCGGAAACTCATGTGAAAGACTTTATGATCAGGCATCAAAAGATGCTTGGTTTAGGTGATGAGGACGTACAAATATTACAGACTCTCAGAGATAAAGGTTTGTAAAGAGAGGTCACTAAAGAGATGAAAATGAACATATTAGAAAAATTTGAATTGTCTGATGGTACGACAATTTTGGCATGTACAGTAAATGAGCCAAGAGCCAGTTACGTCGGGGAAAAATTCAAAGTAGTGCTTGATGGTGAAGTGAAGCAAACCTTAACCATTTCAGGTGAAAGAAAAATGCTTAACCAGAAAGCAAATCATGATCTTCGTGCTTTTGAGACTAGGGATGTTGTTTCACTATCACAAGCTGAGGCTCAATGTGGAGAGTGGCAATTAGTTAAGGTTTAACTGAGGGGGGGCTTCTATCAGTACCCCCAATTGCGTTGAATTCATCTTGAAGTGATCTGCACTCCTAATGTCCAAGCGGCTGCCCATTTCTTAGGTATTCCGTCCAGCCCGACAGATACTCGTACATATCTTAATAATTCGTTTTCTCTGCGTCTCCGCTTGTTGGTACTATATTTCTTACTCAGCACATGAAGAAAACCTAAACGCTTTTAAGCATTTAACGCGCCTCAGATGAAAAATATCAAACTTAATTGTCGGGCAAGGGAGTGCTTCGAGGCTAGATTAGGGCAAAAAATATCAAACTTTACTCTTTAGAGGTGCTCTACAGGCCTGTAAATTGGTTCGATTTATATCAAACTTAATTGTCGGCCCACAATAGAAACCTCCAAAGGCCCATTGCGGGCCTTTTGTGTTTTAGAGCCCCACCCGTTAGACGGATGATCATCCTGATCTGTCCTAATGACGCATTGCGATTTTTCCATTCATCGGCCAAGTTTATTCGAGTCGGATGACATGTTTGATGGATCGATAATCAACAGGTGATTAATGCGTTATTTAAATACCCCAAGCCCCAATCATCTAAGAGGGTTTTTGCTTGTCGTGGCGATGTGCTGTCTCACCGGTACCGCACTTGCCCACGGCGTAGATGACAATACCCGTAGCTTTCTTCAGATGAATACGGGCGTGCAATTTGTCCCATTTTTGTACATTGGTGCAAAACACATGATTACAGGCTACGACCATATACTCTTCTTAGTCGGGGTCGTTTTCTTTTTGTTCAGAAGCAAGGATGTACTTCTGTACGTCAGTTTGTTCACGCTGGGCCACAGCATCACCTTGATGACCGGTGTATTGGCGAACATTCAAGTAAACGCCTATTTGATTGATGCAATCATCGGTCTTTCGGTCTTTTATAAAGGGTTTGATAACTTAGGCGGCTTCAAACGCTTACTGGGCTTTCAGCCGAACACAAAGGCGATGGTGCTGATTTTTGGTCTGTTCCACGGTTTTGGCTTGGCTACTAAATTACAAGAGTTTCACATCCCCGAAGAGGGACTTCTGACCAATCTAATCGCCTTCAATATCGGTGTTGAGCTTGGGCAGTTTGCAGCATTGGCGGTTGTTTTGATTTTAATTGCGGCATGGCGGCACTCTTCATCGTTTAAACGTTTTGCGACCATTACCAATGCGGGCTTGATGGCGTGCGGTGTGATGCTTACAGGTTTTCAATTAACAGGTTATTTCGCGGGTTAACACAATGACAACAGAACAGATTTCAGCTTCAAGTTTATGGAAAGCCACGGCCGGTGCTGTGGTGGTTGGGTTGGTATTGTTGGTGACCATGGCGGAGGGCGATCAAGTTGATTACGAATGGGCGACCAACGGAGCGGCTGTGTATGTTGATATGCACGGCGAACCTAAAGGCGATACCACGGGTTACTTTAAAAGCTACACGATTACTACCGTTGCTGAGATGAAAGGCAGCTTCATTGCTCCCTTTGAAGGCAGTCACGGTTGGTATTTTCGAAATGACACGGATCAAGTAATACAAATTCGACTATCATTCAAAGGCCAATATCAAAACCCTCATATGCTGTAAGGCCTACCGACTAAATGAACTTCGATATTACTGCTGTTATCAACATCATGGGCCTGACCGCTGTGGCGGTCTTTGCTATATCCGGTGCGCTTGATGCCGCTCGGCAACGTATGGATATCCTGGGTTTTATGCTCATCGGCACAGTGACTGGCATCGGTGGCGGTACGCTTCGGGATGTGGTCTTAGGTAATTTGCCGGTGTTTTGGATTCGAGAGCCTATTTGGCTCACCATCTGCTTGTTAGCCTCAGCCATTACTTACTTTGTGACCCCAATGTTGAAGTCGCTTTCACGGGCCTTGATTTGGATGGATGCGGTGGGGCTCGCCCTGTTTGCGGTGGTGGGAACCGAGGTGACTCTCAATTTTGGTGCGCCGCCTTTGATTGCTGTCTGCTTGGGCGTCATCACCGCCACCTTTGGTGGGATAGCACGGGATGTCTTGTGCCGAAGCAACCTAACACTGATGAACGACGAGCTTTACATCACCACGGCGCTGGCCGGTTCCAGTGTGTATTTGATACTCGATAGTTTGCATCTGCCATCGAGCTACAGCTTGATCGGCGGTTTCTGTGTGGGGTTCTTGTTAAGGGCGTTAGCAATCCGGTTTAAGATTAAGCTGCCGAACCTTTATAAATGATGGATCTGGCTTTGATTTATTAAGGCGATTGTATGAAGCCGATTTCATCTCTTCTCTAAGGAACCTTGATGATCCGTTGGCAGCGTTTATCGTTTGATCAGCTCAGTACTCGTCAGCTGTACGATCTGCTTAAGCTTCGTGTGGATGTGTTCGTTGTCGAACAAACTTGTCCATACCCAGAACTGGATGATAAAGACCATCAACCAGGGGTATATCACTTATTGGGGTTCAACGATGACACGCTGGTGGCGAGCGTTCGATTGCTGCCTGCAGGTGTGAGTTTTCCTTCGGCCAGCATTGGTCGGGTTGTCACGAAAAAGAGCGCCCGTGGTGGTGGGCTTGGGCATCAATTGATGCAGGAGGCGATTCGGCAGTGCGAAGCGTTATGGCCGGGTGAGTCGATCGAGATCGGCGCGCAGCAGCATCTATCGGCGTTTTATCAGCAGCACGGATTTGTGCAAACCTCCGATATGTACCTAGAAGATGACATCGCTCATATCGATATGAAGCTGACCAAGTAAAATGAGCACCCAAACTGCGATCCTTCTGCTGGTGGTTGGCAACTTGGTGGCCTCCTTGTCAGATGTCGCGGTCAAAGGGCTTAATGGCGAGATCTCCTCGTTTCAATATGTGTTTCTTCGCCAGCTTTTGTCCGTGTGTCTATTATGGCCCTTTTGGTGGCGACTCCCTCGGGTCGAGCGCGGGGTGGCTCCTTTGGGGTGGAACCTGCTTAGAGCCCATCTGATTTTGATGGGCAGTGGTTGCATGCTTGTGGCGATCACCTACTTACCGCTGACCACCGCCAATGCGGTGTTCTACATCGCGCCTTTATTGGTGTTGCCGCTCTCGGCTGTTCTTTTGAAAGAGCGTTTATCGCTGCGCCACATCTTGATGAGTGGGCTGGGTTTTGCTGGGGTGCTCGTGGTGTTGCGGCCCTCTACGTTTCACTGGGCGGCTTTTTTTGCATTGGGCACCTGCGCTTTGTTTAGCGCTGTTTCATGTGACGGGGCGTTTCTTTAAACAGGGGCAGGCAGTTGTGGCGACTTTGTTTTGGACCTCGGTGCTCAGTTTGCCGGTATCGGGTGCTTTAGCCATCTTCAACTGGCAGCCGTTATCCGCCTTGAATCTGAGTTTTATTGTCGCCAGCGCCCTGTGTATTTTGCTGTACAACGGGTTGGCGTTTAAGGCCTATCACAGCACAGCACAGCGCAGAGCCTGGCCGCGTGTCCGTGGCGGAGAACTCAGGTCTGATCTTCGTAACCTTGTTTGGTTTTTTATGGTTTGATGAGTTGCCGGATGCGCTGACGATCGTGGGCGTGCTGTTGATTGTGATTCCACTGATGCCATGGGGACACTACTTTCGATCAGCTCTCTAACGCATTTCGTACTGTATATTTTGGTTTCCCATCGCCCTACACTGAACAAAAACAGCATCGAAGGGACCCGTTATGAAAGCTATGACTCTCAAAGCCCCAGCTGGGCTTGAAAACATCCACGTCAGTGACATCGCTGATGCGCCAGCACCTAAGGCCGGTGCAATCACCGTGCGCATTTTGGCAGGCTCCTTAAACTATCATGACTTGTTAGTCGCACAAGGTGTTTTACCCACGGAAGATAACCGAGTCTTGCTCTCGGACGGTGCCGGTGTGGTCGAAGCGGTGGGCGAGGGCGTTAGCGAGTTCAAGGTTGGGGATTCGGTGGTGTCGGCCTTTTTCCCGCAGTGGCAAGATGGCCCTGTTACCGCGGCCGTGAGTAACTTTGGCCACACGCCTGGCGATGGTGCCGAAGGCATGGCGGCTGAGCGCGTGACTCGACCCGTCTGTGCTTTTACCCGTGCCCCTAAAGGGTGGAGTGCCGAAGAAGCCGCAACCATCACCACCGCAGGCCTTACCGCATGGCGTGCGTTGGTCGGGGATGGTCAGATCAAAGCGGGCGATACCATCGTGACAATGGGCACTGGTGGTGTGTCGATTGCGGCGCTTCAGATTGCCAAAATGATGGGTGCGCGTGTGATCGCGACCTCTTCATCTGATGAGAAGCTTGCCAAACTGAAAGCACTGGGTGCCGATGAGCTGATCAACTACAAAACAACGCCTAACTGGGCCGAGCAAGTGTTGGCACTAACCGATGACATCGGTGCAAAGCACATCATTGAAGTGGGTGGACCTGGTACGTTGGAGCAATCCGCTGTTGCTGTGGCAGCGGGTGGTCAGATCTCGTTGATCGGGGTGTTAACTGGGTTTGAAGGCGCGCTACCGACGGCAGCGCTTATGTTTAAACAGGTGCGTTTACAAGGCTTGCTGGTGGGCAGTCGCCAACAACAGATCGATTATGTCACCGCGTTGGAGCAGAACAATGTGCGCCCTGTGATCGATAAGGCGTTCCGTTTTGAAGATCTGGCCGAAGCTTTTATCTATCAACAAAGTGGCGCACATTTTGGCAAAGTCACCGTGACTTGGTAACGCTCAAGCCACGATGTTGTTGGGGTTACTGCCCCTGTAAAAACGCGTCTGTGCTGATCACATCGGCATAAGCGAACTCAAGCGCCGCCATGATGGTGGCGTGCACGTGTGCGGCAGGGACGGTAACACCGTTAAACGAGACATCGAGCGTTGCACACGCATCGTGAAGCACGGTGTTGCTGTAACCTAAGTCGGCCGCCGCTCGGGTAACGGCGTCGATGCAGATATGACTCATCGCACCCACAATCACAAGATGAGTGATGCCTTCCTTCTGCAAAAGGGCGTGCAGATCAGTCCCTTTAAAGCTGTTTACTTCATGTTTGAGCACCTGGTGCTCGCCCTCTTGTGGCCATAGGGTTTCATGGATCTTGGCACCCTTGCTGTCAGGCACAAAGAAAGGCGCCTCGCTTGAGGCAAACTCGTGCCGAACATGCACGATGGTGTTGGCTTGCTCACGAAAACGATCCAGCACATAACGGGCGTTTGTGGCTGCCGCTTCAATGCCGTTCAGCGTGAATGCGCCGTTTGGGAAGTAGTCGTTTTGCATATCGATGATCAATAAGGCGGTTTTGCTCATGTTGGTATCCTCTTAAATGGTGGGATGATGCTATCAGTCCTGTTACGCTGTGTGAGGTGGCGTAAATGACATTCATCGGGTAAAAACTGACATGACCCAATCGGTATCCATTGCCATAGTGATCATTCCGGGCACGGCTCAATCGGCCGTGTACGGATTGATGGATCTCTTTCAAAGTGCGAATCGCATCATCCAAGAGATGCAACCCAAAGCTTGTATCACTTTTAACGTTGCACGCTGGTCGTTGGAGCAGTCGGGTTTGTGTTGTTTGGATGAGGATGCCAAGCCGCAGTTAGTGGTCGTGCCCCCTGTGCTAGAGGGGCAAGCGTATCTTGAGCCTCAGGCAGCGGTGTGCGATGCGCTGAGGGCGTGGTATCAACAAGGGGCTGTGATCAGCTCAGCATGTGCAGGAGCTTTTTTGCTGGCCCAAGCGGGGATGTTAAAGGGGCGCACAGCGACCACACATTGGCAGTTAGAAGCCCTCTTTAGAGCGCATCACCCATCCATCAAACTCGATATCGACGCGCTTTTGGTGGCTGACCCGGACTTAGTTACAGCCGGTGGCGTGATGTCTTGGGTGGATCTGGGGCTGCATCTGATGGGGCGCTACGTGCCGCCGTCGGTTGTACAAGCGTTAGGGCGATTTATGCTGGTGGACACCGGCACACGCGAGCAGCGCTACTACCGCGGTTTTGCACCGGTGATGAGCCACAGCGATAAGGCGATTTTACAGGTACAGCACTACATTCATCGTGAGTTTGCCAGCGCCTTAAGTATCGAGCGTCTGGCCAGCGAAGCGGCCCTGACCGAGCGCACCTTTTTACGCCGTTTCCAAAAAGCGACCGGCATCAGCCCCACCGAATACGTGGCCCAACAGCGGGCGCACAAAGCGCGCGAATGGCTCGAAAACACCACAACCACGGTCGATCGCATCGCTTGGCAGGTCGGGTACGAAGATGTCAGCGCGTTTCGCCGCATGTTCCAAAAACAAACCGGGCTTACCCCAAGTCAATATCGGGATCGGAACGGTCGCTAGATGGTGATCAATGGGGACACAGATAAGCTAATTCTTCAGGTTGTGATGAGGGGGATTCACGATTAATGAGCTAATTAAAGGAATACATGTATAGAGGGATTAATGCTCAAACTATTAAAATAGTCGCTCTGGTTGATTTCATGGATGAAAGGTCGATCAAAGGTTGTGTAAATTCACTGCCAGTCTCTTCATTTAGTTGAAATCAGTGTTAACGCAGTTACAAGGACGAATCATGATTGATTTCAAAAAATACCTTCTACCAGCGGTCTTAGTTGGATTAGCAACCGCAGCACCCTCGGCTGTCGCAGATGACAAGCAGTTACTTGATGGTTTTAAAAGCTGCTATAAAGGTGAAGATTACGCCTGTGCCTACAAAAACCTGATTGAATTTCTAAATACGACCGAAAAAGAGGTGAAACTGATAGAGCCAACTTTTGGAATGCCGGCTCAAATGGGTGTCGTTTTAGAGCGCGCCTTCCTGATGGCTGTACCGACGATGAGTCCAGAAGAGGTGCGTGATCAAGCTGACGATTTAATCTCTCGGGTCAGTGATGGTTCTAAACATCCGCAAGTGTATGTCCATCTGATGCCTTATTATGTTGTGCAAACAGAAGCGTGTCTTACCCTGAATGATCAATCCTGCCTTCAAGAAAGCATGGCTATGTTGTGCCAAATGAAGGAGCGCGGAGAGTTCTCTTGGCCAAAAGCCCCGCAGTTTAATACCCCATTAGAGGGCCGCGAGCGAGCGCTTAAGGCTACGGGTGACTGCAGCAAGTACAACATGAGTAACTTTAAGCCTATGGTGGAACTTAAGGCGTCAGTGGCTAAGTTCCAGGCCATCTTGAGCGGTGATGATCAAGAGGCAAAATACGCTGTAACGTTATCTCCTGAATCAAATGAACTTCGTAAAAAACAGACTCCAGAGGAGAGAAAACCATACAGTTATGAGTCGTACACGGCGTCCATAGCTGAGGAACTCTCTTACTTTGATCAGGGTGATTTGATCCTCTCTCGTCAAGGTGATGAGTATCAGGCGAGGTATGAATACGTTAAAGACCCTAATTACCCAACCAGAAAGAACGGCCACAGCCTTAACACGGTTAATGGCGAGTGGGTAATCTACCTCTACTAACACGCCAAAAGGCCCTTCATTACTCTTGTGGGGCCTATCTCTTTTCTCACTTTCCGAATCACTAAACCCATCATAAGTATTTTGTGATTTAACCTCTCTCGCTTAAACGGCATGCTAGTCGAGTCGTAATCCATCAAGTGCTGTTGGGTGCATCGTAAGCTGTGAGGTTTAGCATGATCGCAAAAGATCGATTGGGGGAGGTGTACATGTTTGGAGCGGCCACCCTGTGGGGGTTAGTGCCCATTGTGTCCAAACAAGCCTATCTCTTTATCCCCATTTTGTTCTGTGCCGCGTTCAGTGCTTGTGTAACCGCGTTGTTTTTTGCCGCTCTGTTAACGGTCCGAGGTGAATGGCGCGAGCTGCTTTGCAAGTCTGCCCTGAAAAGCTCGCTGATTGCAGGGGTGGGCATTGGTGTGTTGTTTTACGGGGTGGTGTTTTGGGGACAATCCATGGTGCCAGCCAGCACGACCAGTGTATTGCTCTTGATGGAACTCATGACGCCGAAGCTCAGAAGTTTTATCGATATGGCCTATCATTTCTGGCGGAAATAAAAGATCTCGTAGGCAGAGCCAGGAACCCTCTGCCTAATTATAAATGTCAATTATGAAAGCTTTTTCACCAGAGCATTATCCAAAGCCGCTTTACCCGAGCCGCTGATCAGCAGAGAAACGCTCGCGGCCAGTAGGGCTAAGCCGAATTCGTAACCGTTGTTGGCCATAAATAAGCCGTTACCGATGTGTACGGTTAAGATTGCAACCAGCATAGTGAATGCAGTAACCAACGCCGCGCCGCGGGTCAGAAGCCCCAGCAACAGGAATAAACCACCAAAGAACTCACCGCTACCGGCCAACAGCGCCATTAGGTAGCCAGGCTCAATACCGATGGAGGCCATCCATTGTCCTGTGCCTTCTAATCCATAGCCGCCAAACCAGCCGAACAGCTTTTGTGAGCCGTGCGCCATAAAGATAATGCCCACCGGGATGCGCAGTGCCAGCGTTGCGAAACCGGCGTTGGATTGGATCAAAGTGCGAAGTAGCTTGGTCATGATGTGTCCTCGTTGTTCTGTGTCTGAAGGCGTGTCCTTCAGGGAATGAGAGCAGTGTACTGCCCCAAAAAACGAGAAAAAATCGGAACAATTTGATACATTAGTTCAAAATATTTGAACAGGTATGAACATGCACTCATCCATCAATATGGAGGCGCTTCGCGCGCTCGATGCGATCGATAAAAAAGGCAGCTTTGCGGCCGCGGCGGAGTCTTTGTTCAAAGTGCCTTCGGCGTTGACCTATACGATCAAAAAACTCGAGGAGGAGATGGGCGTTGCGCTGTTCGATCGCTCTAAACAACGGGCGGTCTTAACGCCAGCGGGTCGCTTGGTGTTGGAGCACGGTCGGGAGATTCTCCTATCGGCTCATCGCTTGATGGATTCGGTAAAGCAGCTTGAATCCGGGTGGGAGAGCGAGATTCGCATCGCGCGCGATACGGTGATCTCTGAACAGCCGATTTTTGAATTAATCCGAGCGTTTCACACATTGGATCACACAGTCGATGTCTCCTTGGGCGTGGAGGCGCTCGGTGGCGGTTGGGATGCGTTGCACAGCCGCCGAGCAGACATCGCCATCGGTGTCACCAGCGAGTTGCCCAAAGGACTTTTTAACACCCACCGAATCGGCATGCTGACCTTTGTGTTTGCCGTTGCGCCGAGTCATCCCTTAGCCAACATTAGCGGGGAGATCGACGGCGAGCTGCTAAGCCGCTACCCATCGGTCGTGGTCTCGGATACCTCGCAAATCTTACCCTCGCGCAACAGTGGCTTGTTTCACAGTAAGCAGGTGATCCGTGTGAATAACATGGAGTCCAAGATCAACGCGCAGCTTCAAGGCTTAGGGGTGGGTTTTTTACCAACGCATCTGGCACAGCCTTACTTGGAGCAAGGGGCGCTCATCCAAAAAGCGTGCTCAGTGCCGCGGGTAAACCATGAGCTGTACATCGCTTGGCACAAAGGCCAGCAAGGGCGCGCGTTTGATTGGTTTATCGAGCGGCTGTGCCAATGCGATTGGGGTTTGAAAAAGTAGCGGCGTTATAAGGTAAGTTTCGCCTGTAGCGCCTAAGCTGAGTAGAATAGACCCTACGATCATGAGTGTTTAAAGGACTAACGGATTTTCCATGAGTGAGCATATTTACAAACCACGCGAAGTGGTCAAAGACCCCACCAAAGAGTTTCGGTTGGGCGAAGGCCGAATCAGCGCCTACCTGTCGGTTTCCCTTGGGGTCATGAGCGTTATGGCGGTACTGGCGTATCTGTACCCCTCTTACCTGACCACCACCGAGCTTCGTCAAGCGTACGATGGCGTGCAGCTGCAAAGTGTCTTGAAGTACGGCATGTACGCCTCACTGTTGTTTGGCTTTCTTACCTTTGTGCTGAACCGCTCCTTCTACAAGCGCTGTGGCTTGGTGGGGATCGGTTTAACCTTGGTTGCTTTTGCACTTGGCGGGTATCAAATCCCCGTGGGGGATGTAGAGCCTCGCGAGCTGTCGTTGGGGGTGGATTGGCTGATCCTTGCGTTTTTAGGCTCTGCTATCATCTTTATGACGCTGGAAAAGCTGTTCCCCAAATACAAAGATCAGATCATTTTGCGCCCAGAGTGGCAGGTGGATCTGTTCTATTTCTGTTTCAATCACTTAGCAATCTCGGCGATTTTGATCTTTGCCAACTATCACGCCAGCCACTTTGATTGGGCGATCAGCCCGACGGTTCAAGAGGCCGTGCGCTCGATGCCGATCTGGTTGCAGGTGGTCTTGATCATCCTATGTGCGGATTTTGTGCTGTACTGGGAGCATCGCATGTATCACGAGGTGCACACGCTGTGGCCGATTCACGCCGTGCATCACTCGGTCGAGGACATGGACTGGCTGGCAGGCTCACGCGGGCACTTTGTTCAGGTGTTCTCAGAACGGGCCATGGTGATGATCCCGCTTTATCTCCTTGGAGCAGACGAAGCGGCGCTTAACATCTATGTGGCGTTTGCTGCGCTTCAAGCAGTGCTAATCCACTGTAACTTGTCGATTCCGTTTGGGCCGATCAAATACGTGCTGGTGACACCTCAGTTTCACCACTGGCATCACAGCTCTGAAAAGCCCGCCATCGATACCAACTATGGTGCGCACACGGTGCTGTTTGACCGCTTATTTGGTACTTATCATATGCCAAAAGAACACTGGCCCGCCGAGTTTGGCACAACAGTGCGTTTGCCACGTTCGGTGTGGGGACAGCTTTGGTATCCACTGAGTGCAAACCATAAGCGCTGGAAAAGCCGCCGAGATTAGACTTTAGAACCTAAAAGGGCACCTTAAAACGCTAAGGTGCCCAGTCTGAGTACTCTATCTGGCATTGAGCACCCATCCTATTTTAGTTGCGTATGACTGGATATCAGTATCAGGTATTAATGTTGTTTCGGTATCCAGTAACATTGATCTAATTTGGTTAAAATCTCGTTGATGCTCCAACGTTACGCATCCATTGAAAAAGCCGTTGAGGCGGACTAAGATGAACCTTATAAACCTCGTTTGTAGAGTAGGATTTCAATGATGAAGACCCAGAAAAAAAAAGTGACAAAGGCTAAAATTTATCGCTCTGTTGCTAGCTCTTCAGCTATTGAAACGGACAAGTCAGTTGATTCGATCGAAAAACAGCTAAAGTCTAACAGTTCGAAACATGCTTCCGTGACCTTAGCTATTTAATGATATCTCGTACGAGTCTCCTCATATGCTCGTAATCGCCGTTTAGGCCCGCCTGAATCGAACGAAAATAATAGTCTTTGTGTGTATCCCAAAGGCTATAGTCCAACAATCCGTAGCCAGCCTCTTGGCTCATGTAATCTAAAAGTAAGCGACTTATCCGCCCGTTTCCCTCCCTAAATGGGTGTATCAGGATAAATTCCACATGGCTCTCAGCCAATAAGCTGATGAACTCTTCTTTATCGGTTTCCGTTTCAGTCATTTTATTGAACGGCACTAAATACGATGTTTCGAACGTGTCGATATGCCTTTGTATCTGTAAAGGGGCCATAAATGGGAAGCCTGCTTTGCTCATTGAAACGCTTCGTATTTTGCCCGCCCAAGAATAGACGTTTCCAAGCCACAATCTATGCCATTCAGCAATATCTGCGAACGTGAACGCTCCAGAGGGGAGTTCATCCGAAGTAAACACTTTCTCATAAAGCTTGTATAACAACCCTGTCTCTGTTTCTTCCATCTCTTCCTTATCAGTGATGTTCAGGAAGTTTAAAAGGACATTACCATCGGAGCCTGGTTGGAACAGATCTTCATCAGTATTTACGTCATATTTGGTCATGGCTAATTTTTGATATGGGTTACATCTGGTTATTTCATTTGAAAGGGATGTTTGGACTTAAATTCACCCAACCGGCACCCAAATCTCATACGCCATATTATCGGGCGTTGAATCGGTAAATGGATAACGCTCGAAAACGGGGCTATCTCGCATGATGTAATCGGAGTTTGGTAGCCATTCTCCAAACAGCGTATCGAATACCAGTGGAATATCGCTGACAGGGCCTTGTTGGCGAATGACCAGATAGTTTCCAGCGGATAGGGTTATGATGCAGGCGTCTTCAGGCATCTCTTCAGGGGTGGTGGAAACGCTTAACCCGACACCGTAGTGAAAGGTGCCATCGGCTTGCATGGCGTAGGAGATACCGTAGCTGGCTTGATCGTTAATCTCGTTAAGATGCCAATCGGATTCAAACCAGGTTTGCCAAAGGGCAGGGATTTGATCACGTGTATCAAGGGTAAATGAGCGGGAGAGCGCGACGATCTGCTTCTCCTGCGCGGTGACCAATTCGGGTGTTAACTCGTCCATGTTGGCTGTCCATAATATTCAGTGAGGTATTACCCTTATAACAAGGCGCACCTCACTGCACAACCATTACGCCGCTTGGAGTTCGGCGCGTTTTTGCCATGGCATCTCTTTCACCGGCAGATGAATAAACGCCGAGAGCGCCCCAAACCCTACGCCAATCCACCACACCAAGGTGTAGTTGTTGTAGATGTCGTACATGACACCGCCTAGCCACACCCCCAAGAAGCCGCCCAGTTGGTGCGAGAAGAACACGATGCCGTACAAAGTGCCCATGTAGCGAAGGCCATAGATTTCGGCCACAAGGCCGGAGGTCAGCGGCACAGTAGCAAGCCACAGCGCGCCCATCGAGATCGAGAACAGAATGACCGATTCCGGCGTAATTGGGTTTAGGATAAACAGTGCCGCGACAATGGTGCGCAGCATGTAGATGATGGCAAGCAAGTACTTACGTGAGTACTGATTGCCAAGCCACCCAGCCAACAAGGTGCCGCCGATGTTAAAGAGGCCGATTAACGCGATCGAGACTGCACCCGCCAGAAAGATAAAAGTGGTTTGCCAGCTGACCGCGGCCAGTAGGAAGGCCACAATCGGTGGGCCAACAATCTGACCGGCCGAACCTGCCGCGGTTACAATCCCTAGGGTGAGCGAGCGGTTTTTATCAGACGCCGCACGCCCCACCACCGCTAAGATCACGCCAAAGCCCGTACCTGCGATCCCAAAGCCGACTAAAATTTCCAGCCATTGATGTTGGCCTGGGGTGATCGCAAAGGAGGATAAACCGAGCCCCACGGCATAACAGATACCCCTGGAACTCGTCTCGCTGTGTTATTGTCGTACGTGTTTAAACAGGGATTTGAAATCCATCATTAAAGGAGATCTACCGTGGCCACCTCCGCTTTTCTTGATCAGCTTCGCATCACCCACCCCATTATTCAGGCACCGATGGCCGGTGTATCGACCCCAGCATTAGCCGCAGCCGTCTCGAACGCGGGTGGTTTAGGTTCGTTAGGGCTTGGGGCAAGCTCGGTGTCGGCGGCGGAACAAGCGATCGAGGCCACCCGCGCACTTACCTCGAACCCCTTTAATGTGAACCTCTTTTGCCATCAACCTGCCGTTCGGGATGATTTTCGCGAGCGTGCTTGGTTGTCGGTACTGGCACCGGAATTTGCTCGTTTTGGTGCCGAGGCGCCGAGTCGATTAAACGAGATCTATCCAAGCTTTATCCATGACACTCAAATGCAGGAGATGCTGCTAAAACAAGCCCCTGCCGTGGTCAGTTTCCATTTTGGCTTGCCCGATGCCTCCGTTATCGAGGCCTTTAAAGCCAAAGGCATCATCACGCTTGCGACCGCGACCTCACTGACCGAAGCTCATGTGATAGAGCGCGCAGGTATCGACGGCATTGTTGCTCAAGGCATTGAAGCGGGCGGTCATCGCGGGGTGTTTAATCCAGCGGATAACGACCCCGCACACCCAACCTTTGAGCTGATTCGCCAACTGGTGGCCGAAACTTCCCTACCGATCATTGCCGCGGGCGGCATCATGGATGGAGCGACGATCCGCGAAGCGCTGAGCGCAGGTGCCGTTGCCGCGCAGTTAGGCACCGCGTTTGTGCTGTGCCCCGAGTCCTCGGCCAACGAGGCGTACCGATCACGCCTACAAAACGCCCGCGCAGGCTCTACAGCGATTACCACGGCTATCTCGGGCCGCCCGGCACGTGGTTTAGTCAACCGTCTGGTTACCTTGGGTGAGACCTCTGGCGTGCCTGTGGCCGACTACCCATGCGCTTACGATGCCGCAAAGCAGCTGAACGCTCTGGCTGCACAAGCGGGGGATCACGACTACGCCGCGCACTGGGCGGGTGAAGGTGCGCCACTGGCACGAGCCATGCCCGCCGAGGCGCTTATGAACACCTTGGTGGCTGAGCTTAACGCGGCAGGGTGATCTCGCCTTCAACACAGGTCAGTGCTTGGCCGCCAATCAGGATCGCCTCTGGGCTTATCTCGATGCGGATCTTGCCATTGCGTCCGACGGCCGAGCCTTGTGTGGATTGGATCAGGAGTGAAGGCTGATCGCTGTAGTGGCGAATAAAGGCGGCAACACTGCCATTCCCGCTACCGCAGACGGGGTCTTCATCCACTCCGCACGACGGCGCAAAGGAGCGGACTTCGATGCGTTGCTCCGACTCATCCCCCCAATACCCGTACAGGCACACGCCGGTTTCATCTTGGCTTTTGTGGTAGCACCCCATGGTGGCAAAGTCCGGCGTGCAATCGAGCACGGTTTGGGCATTTTTGGCTTTTGCAACGATCCATCTTGGACCGACATCCACCAAGATCGGCGTAAGGTCCCGATCCACAGCGCAGCCCAGCATCCCTTCAAGGTCGTTGATCTCGTGCTCGTTGAGCGGCGTGAACTGCGTGTTGGGTAAGGTGAAGGATAGGGTGTAAGGCGTGTTCGGTTGCTCGATCACCGTCAGCGGGACTAAGCCGATGTCGCTCTCTTGAATCAGTTGGCCCTGAGTCGGCTTGATTAACCCCGCTTCCAATAAAGCACAGGCCGTCCCTAATGTTGGGTGACCGGCAAAGGGCAGCTCATTGAGTGGGGTGAAAATGCGCACACGGTAGTCGGCCTCTGGATGAGTCGGTGGCAGTACAAAAGTGGTTTCCGAAAGATTCGTCCAGTTGGCGATGGCCTGCATTTGCTCTGTTGAGAGCCCTTGTGCATCCATAATCACCGCAACGGGGTTTCCCTTAAATGGTGTATCGGTAAAGACATCCACTTGTCGAAAGGCAACGCGCATGGTGTGCTCCTAGTCCGGTATTAATGAAAGCACCATAGTAAGAAGCTTTAGAGCCGCTCACCAGATACAGCCGCGCGTTTTGTGAGGGGTGACAGATATCAAGGGCAGGCAGAGCGACCGGTACAGTTGCCTTTTGGATTGCTGTGTACCGGTACACAGATCACTTTGTTATGATTTTCTTGTTTTACGTTTAGCAATCAAAGCGTAACCCATAGAAAGCACAAGAAAGATAGTTACAGCAGGCACTAAAAACTCGAGATCAGCAATGTCTTCTTGGGATTGTGCGTCGTACAAATTGAGCATCCATTCCCAGAATTCCTTCGGTAGTGTTGGGTAAATACTCGGGTTATGGACGAGCCAACTGGCTAAAAGAATGCTGATAACTGAAAAACATAATAGGAATACTATAGATTTGAATCGCATCACATGACCTTAATAGCACTTCCATAAAGTAAGTCAAAATCAGCTTACTTCGCATCGCGTCTTTACTGGGACAATTTACAGCCTTAACGCCTGTGTGGCGAGTGCTTAGCTAAACCTTAGCGGGTCAGAAGCGAAGCTATCGCCACTATGGATAAAAACTGAATGGGTTTATAAGCCCAGCTCATGAATCAAGCTGGGCACTTTTGCATCTAAGCGTGCGCCAATTTAAGGACGACAACGCCCAATAGGATCAACATGGCCCCAGCGTAACGCATAAAAACGTACCGCTGACCGCCATGCACACCAGTGCAAACAGAATACCTTGCCATTTTGATGCGCCGGTTTGCGCCATTTTTAAGCCCACAGGCCAGCCGATTTCGGTTATGCCTGCCAACAACAGATATACCCAACTCATGATCGTGTCTCTCTTACATTCGTGGAAAAAGCCAAAAGTATTTACACGCCATGCTATCTCGTAGTTTTGATTATTGATGTTCAGCTGCATGATCATCAGCCCTTGTCATTTTTTTAGCTCGATGCCGCGCAGGTTTTGCACGCGTGCTCAAGCCTTATCGTTGTGTGTCGTTCAAGACCTCGTAAGGGTGTAGACCCAAATCCGTCAAGATCGTGCGTTTACCCTCCACCATAGCAGCATGTCGAGAGCGGCACACCGTACGGTGGGCGCAATTAATCGTTGCCATTGTTCACGAAGGACTAAGCAAAATTCCTATTTTGGTGGGGGTGGGTGGTTTGAGAAGGTTCAGACCACTACAATAGCGTTTTTGTCTTGGGCAGGAAGCTCGGAAGGGAAGTCATGGATAAGGATAAGTCGACAGTCAGCAGTATTGAAGACGTAAATAAAAGCATTTTTGAAAGCGAAGCGATTCAACGGGCTAGAAACTTAAAGCCTGTGGTCAATACCCCCGCCAAGTCTCCAAATACGAAAGGGCAAGGCGGTACTATTTTTGGTCGTAAAGTCGAAGCTAAGTACTCGTCCGTAGACAAAAATATGATTCCTATCTTCCCCATGAGGTACGTGTTTACGGCACAAACCTTAATGGGTTTTGCTGAAGGTGATCCCATACCCACTATTCCTACCGATGTTAATTCACATGAAGGCTACGAATTGGTCAGGATTCGAAGAGGGTATCTTTACGTTTTAGATGATCAAGACACGTGGCAGGTGTTTTGGTACGAAACAAATGTCGATGATGAGAACGGTTCTACGAGTGATGGTAAGAACCCTAATAAAGGACAGTCGATCTACAGTTTCACAAAGTATACATGGAAGAATGGTGCAAAAAGCGAATGGACGCTTGATCTAGAAGGTCGTCGGTATCCCTTTGCTTTTGTTAACAAAGACCGAAAATCGTGTTGGGTTGCCTATAGTGAAGATCGTTGGCCAGGGGATCTTTTTGAAGTCATAAGTCGAGACATGGATGCTCGTAGATTGTTCATGCGAGAAATGAATCTATCTGAAAGGTCTGGCCAAAACTGTTTCCCACTTGAGGAAATTAGCCAGCGAACGAACTGCTTTGCTGATCAACCCCTAAACCAAGTAGACACTGATCCTTACGCTTTAGAAAATATACTTAGGTATACCTCAACAGGTGTTGAATCCGATAAGTATTTGACGACCTACAGCGCTGAAAAAATGGGAATTGTTGCTGCTGTTAATGATCCTATGGGGTACCACTTAGACGTGGCAAGAACCATTGAAGCATATCAAGCGATCGCTGCACAATATTATGAAGAAAATGAATATGCGATAACCATAGGTACGTTGATTAGAAACCTTCAGAATAAAGATGTTAAATATAAATACCTAACTAGAAAAAGAAAAGAAGGTTTTAATAATCGTGGTAAATATTGGACTCTTGAAACAAAGGATGTACCTCAAACGCGAAGGGAAGGGCGAGTTTTTGATTACTTTGCGGACGATCCACTTCATCCTAAATTTGAAGAAGAGTTTTCAAAATATGAATTGGCTTTAGAAGAGCAAAAAAGAATCGATAACAATTTAATAAAAACGCTGTTGAAATTAACGGTAATTGAGGATGATAGTTCCCTCTCTTCTTTATTAAATAGAATTAATCAAGAGATTGATGGTAAGAGTCTTGATGAAAAGAACTCATACTATGTTCGGTACTTGGCTCAATCAGTATCAAAAGCGTATAGACTTTTATCGACGACTCATAGTGGCGCGCTTTTTACAAAAATTGTTCATAACGAATTGTTTGGATACTACATATTTAAAAGGAAAAATGATAAAGGGGAAGAAGAGTTTTATGATGAGCATGAAGAGATCAAGAAGTCTTTAGAGGGGCTTGATGATCAGGATTTTAAAAAAGTACGTGAGAAATTAGAACATTTAAAAAACTTGGTTGTTGTTCTAGAACATGCGTCTAGTGTGATTCATACTTCGGTTAGCGGAATCAATATAAACACGCCTATCGGTAAAAACTTTAAAGTTGCTGTCGTCATGACCATCAATTCTTTTCCAAAAGAAATTGCGCAGCAATTTGTGTATGAAAAAAATAAAAAAAGTTGGAAAAAAACGAACTATAAATTTATTAATGTTGGAGGACCTGTTGTAAGAACAGGAGATTTAGCCCGAAATATAATAGTACCTCAAAGAGTAAAAATCGATCATATTACTGATCTTAGAGCATATTTTGAAGACACATTGAAACATGGTGGTACAAACCAACATAAATTGAATTTTGTCGCAGGTGATACGTTTGGTTTTGAAGATAATTCTCCGAAAACGTCCTCAACTACAAGGCATGAAGGTAATAAGTCTTGGCAAGTCGAAACCATGTACAAATCCATTGTACAGTTTGAGCTAGATGAAGAGGGGATGAATCACTTCCGGTACAACCAAAACTACCAGATAGCCCAGAACGGCTTTGGTATGTTTTTAGGACTAGTGTCACTTTTTTCCATTATAGAGCATAAGAATGACCCAAATCGTGCATACACAGATGCGGGACGGTTTGTAAATGATCCGCGTGTACAGCTTATACAGATGTTTGCCGATGTAACAAGTGATGTTTACAGTGGTGCTCGTGCTGTAGGAGCACGATCAGCTTTAGCAACAGAAGTAGCTGCAAATCACATCGCACAGCTATTTACAAAAAAGGCTTTAGCAAATTGGTCTGTGGCTATTGGACCAGAGGCCCACGAGTTTGCTAGAAACTTAAAATTACGTTTAAGTCCACTAGAAGGGCGTCTACATATAGGTATTAGCCAAATACGTGCCCAGCAGTTTTTTAAAGGTGTCGGACTTGTTGGTGTTTTTATGGCTGGTATGCAGCTTTATGATTCATTTAATAGTCGTGATAATATTGCAAAGGTAGGGGATGGGTTAAACCTGCTTGGCTCAATTTTACTGTTGTCTTCAGTTCCTTTGTTTTTGTTTATCGGTTTTCTTGTTGTTGTTGGTGGTGCCTTTATAAAAACATTTGCTTTTGATGACTTTGAGAAGTGGATTGAAGCTGGTTATTGGGGGATTAGTGATAATTACTGGGGTATAACTAGAGATACCTTAATTGAACAGAATAAAACTTATAGAGATTATGTTGAAAATAGAGTAAAAGATAGAACTAACTATGTGGATAAGAAATCAGAAAACTACGATGATTTTTTAAAGAAAGAACAAGGGTGGTTTTATGACCTTATTTCTAGCCCTAAAGTGTTTGTGGATGAATTAGGAGATGCATACATCTACTGCGCTATGATTTTTCAGGAATCAGAAATCGATAAAATAACAGCAACTTTAGATGTACACTTGATGGGGCCGCAATTCAGTGAGTTGATTAAGAAACATAACATCGAACGATATCAGATGGAGTTTGTTTCTGAGGGTGTAGTAAAAATAAAGAAAAATTATTTTGATATATATAGTAAAGGGCATAAAAAGAAAAAATTTAGTGTCGTAATTTCTAGAGAACCTAATGGTAAGTTCGAAGCTTATAGTAATTTTTTCTAAAGGACTTTTTATGAAAATACCTGAGTATCTTTCTAGATCAAATAAAGTGATTGCTATTATAGTAGCTATGGTTTTTTCGTGCGGTGTTCTTTATGGAGATTACACTAGTACTAAAAATGGGAAAAAAAAGTATAGCGTTGATTTTTTTAATGAGGTCTATGAAGACTATTTGTTTATTTTTGATTTTGATAAGATAGCAAAAAAAATATGGAGTGAAAATACCAAAATTAAGCATGACATATATGGAAGTTATAAGAATTTTAATAAACACTTAAAAGTTAATTATCGTCCTAGCCGTTTAGGAGATAAACTCGTAAAGTTCTTTTTCTTTGATCTCTTTACTGTCCATTGCATCCTATTTTTCCTTTTTTACCCAAAATCACATCCTTTTGTGGTTGATCGATCAAGGAGAATCATCTACACGGTCCGGCGTGGGCAAGTTTACTTGTTTAAGATGGGGGATTCTGGTCCAAAAGAAATGGTGATCCGTCAAGATGATGGAGAGCTTCTTATTTCTCCCAAAGAGATCGGCTGCGCGAATATTTGGCTAACGTCTATTTCAACGGGTAAGACGAAAAAGTTCTATCTTGGTTTTTATCCACCGTCTGCTTCCATGAGTCACCAAATAGAGTTTAATATCACGTGTGCATTGTTGGATAATGAATATTATTCTGCAGATAAAATAAGGCCGCTGGATGATAATTTAAAACCCCTTCGTTGGTTTTTTGAGCTGTCCTTGTACCCATACTTCTTGCACAAGAAAGTCGATGACCCTAAGTACCTTCAGCAGATTGATGCGTATTTAGCGGGGTTAGATGGCGGCTCTCAACCGCATTGAGTTTGTCGCCGCCCTAGGCACGGCGTTTAAGCATCTTAAGCGCCGTGTATATCCCGCCTTACTTCAAGAATGAGGCATGGGCTGTACTAGGCGCTACCTCTAAAGAAGTAGCTGCACACAACATATCTCAAATACTCGATATTAAATCTCCTAAATCTTGGGCCTAAGCTTTAGGAGGTGATACCTAGATTACAGCAACTTTAGATGTGCACCTGATGGGGCCGCAATTCAGTGAGTTGATTAAGAAACATAACATCGAACGATATCAGATGGAGTTTATTTCTGAAGGTGTTGTAAAAATAAAGAAAAATTATTTTGATACATATGGTAAAGGGCATAAGAATAAAAGGTTAAGTGTTGTAATATCTAGAGAACCAAATGGCCAATTTGAGGCCAATAGCGAATTCTTTTAAAGGTTTTTTATGAAAATACCAGAGTACCTTTCAAGATCCAATAAGGTAATAGCAATAATTGTAGCGGTTGTTTTCTTTTCAGGGATAATGTTTGCGGATTATACAAGTACAAAAAATGGTGAAGAAAAATCGAAAATAGACTTCTTTGATAAAACTTATAGAGAATATGTTTTTATTTTTGATTTTGAATCAGTTGTGAAAAAGAATTGGATTCGCGATAAAAAAGTCTATGAAAAAGTTTATGGTGACTATAATGGATTTCGTAGCTATATGCTAGATGAAGTACGACCAAGACATTTATCAGATAGTATATGGAATCTATTTTTTGTTAGCTTGTTTCCTGTCCATTGCATATTATTCTTTCTCTTTTATCCAAAAGCACATCCTTTTGTGGTTGATCGATCAAGGAGAGTCATCTACACGGTCCGGCGTGGGCAAGTTTACTTGTTTAAGATGGGTGATGCTGGTCCAAAAGAAATGGTGATCCGACAAGATGATGGAGAGCTTCTTATTTCTCCCAAAGAGATCGGCTGCGCGAATATTTGGCTAACGTCTATTTCAACGGGGAAGATGAAAAAGTTCTATCTTGGTTTTTATCCACCGTCTCCTTCCATGAGTCACCAAATAGAGTTTAATATCACGTGTGCATTGTTGGATAATGAATATTATTCTGCAGATAAAATAAGGCCGCTGGATGATAACCTCAAACCCCTTCGTTGGTTTTTTGAGCTGTCTTTGTATCCATACTTCTTGCACAAGAAAGTCGATGACCCTAAGTACCTTCAACAGATTGATGCGTATTTAGCGGGGTTAGATGGCGGCTCTCAACCGCATTGAGTTTGCCGCAGCCCTAGGCACGGCGTTTAAGCATCTTAAGCGCCGTGTATATCCCACCTTACTTCAAGAATGAAGCATGGGCTGTACTAGGCGCTACCTCTAAAGAAGTAGCTGCACACAATATATCTCAAATACTCGATATTAAATCTCCTAAATCTTGGGCCCAAGCTTTAGGAGGTGATAGGCTTAACTTTGCTAGAAATATTAAACTGAGGTTGGCACCGTTAGAAGGACGTCTACATGTTGGTATCAGCCAAATTAGAGCGGAAAGGGTATTTAAAGGATTCGGTATTATTGGAGATAAGGCTGTAGATCGCATACGACTAAGGGCGTTCTTCGAAAGTCCTGCGACAATATGTCACTGCTGATAGGCGGGTTAGGTCTCTACAATCGCGGCGTTTAAATAATCGCCACGAGAATAATAAGGCCATGATGAATCGGACGCTCTACCGACTGTTTACCCCTGCGGCGCTTACCCTTGCCGTGCAACTTGCCCACGCAGCAGACCAAGAGATGGATACCTTGGTGGTTACCGCCAGCCGATTGGAAGAATCGGCAGATGACCTCTCGGTATCGATCTCATCCACGCATCAAGATCAATTGGAGCTGGATCAAGGACAGCACATTCAGGACAGCACCCGCGGGATGGCGGGTGTTACCATTAACCAGCTGTCGGGGAGTTCCTCCCACAATACGGGGATTCGACTGCCCCTCACCACCAGCGCGTATTACTCCTTCTTGCAAGACAGCATTCCGTTGCAATCCAACGCATTTTTTAACCACAACGGGCTTCGTTGGTCGAGTTACAACACATCCGCAGATCGCATCGAAGTACTCAAAGGTGCAGGCACCACCTTGTACGGTGCCGGTGCGGTGGCAGGTACGGTCAACGTGTTAAGTCCAGATCCAAGCTTTAGCCCAGAAGGGCAGTTCTCGCTGATGGCCGGTGAAGAGGACTACGCGCAGATTCGCCTGCAACACAGCGATGCTTTGGGGGATAACCAAGCCTACTTGGTGGCGCTGTCGGCCCTTCAGGATTCCGGCTGGCGCGATCACACCGCACGTGACCGTAAAGAGCTGTTGATCAAACATCTGTGGGAGATCAGCGAGAACCAAGAGCTGAAAACCCAGTTGCAGCTTTCACGCTCTAACGATGAGATGGCAGGCTCACTATCCAAGGAGCAATACCGCACTCGTCCAGAGAGCTCAGGTTTAAGTGACGCGGTACTGGCGGTTGATCCGGTTCGGGAAAGTGATTTTGCCCGTTTAAGTGCGGAGTGGACCTACTATGTGAATGACGACCTGTCGCTCAGCGTGATCCCGTATCTTCGTCACAACACCAATGATTACATCGCGACGTGGCAGTCTTACACACCACAAAGTGACACTACGGTGGATACCTATGGTGTGCTCAGTAAGCTGAACTGGACGCACGACAACGGCAGCTTGACCCTGTTTGGGCTCGATTATGAGCACTCGACCTACGACAGCGAAAGCTACCAGCCTTTGGATGTGTCGATCACTAACTATCGAGGTGTCACAACCGATTACGTGAAGGGCTTCCAATACCGCGATTTAGAGATCACCTACAAAAGCGTGTCTCCGTATGTGCAGCATACTTTTGTGGTGACGGATCAGCTTTCATTGGAAGCAGGCCTTCGATACGAGCGCAGCCAATTTGCATTGGATAATCATTTAGCCGAAACCGATGACGATGGCTATGGCAATCGCCAGCTGGCGGATCGTAGCGATGATTTTGACAACACCAGCGGCAAGTTGGGTGCGGTCTATCAGATCAATGATCAGCACACCCTTTATGCCCGCATGGCACAAGCAAGCACACTGCCGACCGGCTCCGCGTTGTATAACCTAAAAAGCGGCGACAGCAAGTCACTGGTGGGCGGTTTGGAGGAGGAGACCTCCACCACGTACGAGGTCGGTTATCGCTACCATGCGAATGATCTTCGCTTATCCCTAGCCTTGTACGATATGTCCATTGAGGATGCGATCGTGACGGCTAAGGATGATAACAACGACTCGTATCGCACCAATGCGGGTGAAACGAGCCACCAAGGCGTTGAGCTTGAACTCTTTTATCGCCTCTCGCCCGAGTGGACAACCGCGCTGGCCTACAGCTATACCCGCAACGAGTTTGATCGCTACGTTAACAACGATGTCGACTACTCGGGCAACGAGATGCGCCTAGCGCCGCACACCAAAGCGACCGCTACCATCACGTGGACACCGAGCGCGATGGACGGTTTAACCACCCAGCTGGCGTTTGATCATTTTGGTGATTACTGGATGGACGATGCCAACACACACAAAGGCAAAGGCTATACCTTGGCGCACCTTAAAGGGGAGTACGCCGTCTCGCCATCGCTCACTGTGTTTGGCCGTGTCGAGAATCTGTTTGATCGTCAATACGCGTATCAAACTGACTACAGCTACGGCCGCGAAAAGTATTATCCGGGGGCTGAGCGCACGGTGCGCCTGGGTATGAAATACGAGTGGTAACAATGAAACGCTTATTGATTAAATGGCATCGGCGGGTTGGGTTGTTCATCCTTATCCCGCTGTTGATGTTCTCGCTAAGCGGTTTATTGCACCCCTTGATGCGACTGACGGCCGCGCCCATTGCTCAACGGGCGCTGCCGCAAGAACCTTGGCAGCAGGTGGGGGCTCTGGATGCCACGCTGCAATCTGACGCGCTACCGAGCATCGTCTCTGGTATTCGTCCTGTGCAACTTGATGGCCAAGCGACTCTACAAGTATGGCACTCGCCATCCGAAGCTTCGTCGTTTTGGGATGTGCAAGGGCATAGAGTCCCCGATGGGGCGCGCGAATATGCGGTGCAATCAGCTAGGGTGTATGCCGGTGAACCCAAGGCCCAAGTGAACTCAGTAACGCTAATCACTCAGTTTTCAGATCAGTATCAGCCGATTCATCGAATACTGCCTGTTTTTGAGGTGCGTTTTGACCGGGAGGATGGCTTAACGGCTTATGTAGACATCCGCCACGATCGGCTGGTGGCGCTTGAGAATCAGACCCGCCGTAACCTAATGGGGTGGTTTAGGGCGCTGCACACCTGGTCGTTTTTACAGCCTGACAGCCCGTTTCGAACGCCCCTGTTATTAGGGTTAAGTGGGTTGTGTGGCGTGATGGGGGTAAGTGGTTTGTACCTGTACGGCGTGCTGCCCATCCGAAAGCGTAAGAAAGCCAAACTTGCGAAAACCCACGTGTACACGGGGGTGTTTATCAGTGTGGCATTACTGATGTTTTCCTCAAGCGGATTGATCAAGACGTGGGAGAAACAAACGCCGGAACAGCGCGGTATTCGGGTTGATCAGCCTGTTCAACGAGCTGATATTCAAATCGGTTTTACCGCACTACAAGCGCAATTCCCAGCCATTACGAACGCGGTCATACATACGCTTGGGAGCGAGCCTGTCTGGCAAATCATGATGGGGCGTGCACCCGATCAATGGGTTAGTGCGGTGGATGGCCGTGTGCTCCCCGGCCTTGACCGTCACTTTGCGCTGTCGTTGGCCAATGCGGCCAAACTGAATGTGGATGCGCAGATCACAACTCAGTGGGTCACACGGTTTAATCAGCATCCAGATTATGGGTTCATTGATAAGCGCTTGCCGGTTATGGCTTTAGAAGATGGAACCCGAACCGTCTTTGTGGATGTGCGCGATGCGGTCATCTCGGTTGTCGCCCACAAAGAGGATCGTTGGTTTACGTGGGTGTTTCGTTATCTGCATAAATGGCGCTTTTTAGATGGACTGGGCAAAAACGGACGAGATGCCGTAATGGCTGTGTTCATTCTCGGTGTAGCGAGTACTGCTTTGCTGGGTGGTGTGATGTGGGTTAGAAGACAGAGTAAGAAAAAACGTCCCCTTAACCTATAAAAGCGTCTTTTCTGCATAATTTTATATCCAAACACACGTACACTAACGCTGATCTTTTAGGATGAGCGTTCGTTATGACCACACACACACCATCGCTTCACGGGCAATTGGCCATTCTGCTGGCGTGCTTTTTATGGGGCACCACGGGCATTGCATCAAGCTTTGCTCCAGACGTCAGCCCGTTAGCAGTAGGTGCCTTCTCGATGGGTGTGGGTGGGCTATTGCAAACTCTGGTGTCCTTGCGCTTACTCAAACGGGACATCGGTAAGATTCGTGCTTTACCATTGGCGTGGTGTTTGGGGGTCTTGGGTGTTGTGATCTACCCACTGGCGTTTTATTCGGCCATGCGTTACTCGGGTGTTGCAGTTGGTAATGTGGTCTCGTTGGCCAGTGCGCCGTTTTTTACCGTATTGTTGGAGTGTCTGATCAGCAAAAGGGTGCCATCTCGCCTTTGGGTCATCAGTTTACTGATCGGTGTGGTGGGCATTACCTTGTTGGCGATGAACAAAGGGGCCAGCTCCGTTCATAGTGAGGAAGCTGTTCATCTTTTGGGAGTCGGGCTTGGGTTATTAGCGGGCCTCAGTTACGGGGTGTATTCCTTTGTGGCAAAAACCATGATTGATGCCAAAATTGACTCACGCGCGGCCATGGCCAGCTTGTTTGCAGGCGCTTCGGTGATCTTACTGCCGTCTCTCTGGTTTACGGGGGAAAACCTTTTTGCCACATCGATCAATGCGTTTTCGGTCCTCTACATCGCTTTTTTACCCATGTTTATCGGGTATCTCGCCTTTGGCTACGGACTGAGATCGGTCGCCGCCAGCCAAGCCACCTTAATGACATTGTTGGAGCCCGTTATTGCCGCCAGTTTAGCGGTATGGCTGCTGGGTGAGGTGATCAACTTACCCGGTTGGGTGGGGATGGGACTCATCTTACTTTGCTTAGTACTGCAGGCGGGCCTTGCGGCATCGAAGGCGCAGCGTCATTTACCGTAACGCTTTGCTAATAAGATCCCCGCTAGTAATCCACCTGCGTGTCCCGCCAGCGAGATGTTGGCTTGAAAGTGATACAAGGAAAAGACACTCCCACCAAAAAAGATCAGGGTGATGACCCCAATAGGAACGCTGCGCGCGCAGGGGTGGAATAAACAGTCAGCCAAAAGATAACCGATCAACACAAACACCAGTCCTGATGCGCCAACTACTAAGGTATTGCTGGTGCCGACCACCCAGGTGAACAGGCCAGAGATCAGAATCCCGAGCCAGACGATCTTCCACATTTTGCGTCGGCCTTCCGAGATGGAAAGCAGCACCGGCAAGGTCAATAACGGCATGGTGTTGGAGACAAGGTGCATCCAGTTGGCGTGCAAAAAAGGCGAGCAGATCACCCCGATTAAGCCTGAAATACGTCTAGGGATGATCCCAAGGTGATTAAGATCGATGCCAGGGAGAATCTGATTCACAAAAAACACCCCCCACATAATGGCGATGAGCGGCAATATACCAACAAGGTGTTTGGTCCACTTTGTCATCTTTGTGTCCTTTACTGGTGAGCGATGCGTGTAACAAGAGCGCTATTCTAAAACACAGCGTTGTAAGACGATATCCATTTGGGCTGTGGTATGGTGACGCCAGCGCTTAAGGCGCAACACAGCATAAGGATGACCTGCATTATGAAAACCTGGCTTATTTTGCTTGCGGCCATTGTCTCTGAAGTGATCGCGACCTCGGCGTTAAAAGCCAGCGAAGGCTTTACCAAAATTGGCCCCAGCATTTTGGTGGTCGCAGGTTATGCGTTGGCCTTCTATTTTTTATCGCTGACATCTAAAAGTGATGTCGGTCGGCATCGCTTATGCGATTTGGGCCGGGCTTGGCATCGTGTTAACGGCGATCATCGGTTGGTGGCTGTTTGGTCAAAAGCTGGATCTTGCGGCCATTCTGGGCATGGCGTTCATCCTATTAGGCGTGCTGGTGATCAATTTGTTCTCCAACACCCAAGGTCACTGACGGCGACTTAAAACAGCAGCGCGCCAGCCCCTGCGCCTAACACCACCAAGGCCCATACCGGCAGCCAGCGCTTGAACAGCGCTATGGTGATGATAGCGGTTAGCATCACATCAACAATACTATGGAGGCTGTTGGTCGCAATGGGGTTGATTAAGACCGAAGCCAACAGCCCCACCACAACGGCGTTAACCCCCGCCAACATGCGACGTATGCCACTTAGATGACTAATGTTGGCCCAAAACGGTAACAGGGCAAACACCATCAAAAAAGAGGGGAGAAACATCGCGATTAGGCACACCAAAGCACCGACCCAAGGCGAGGCAAACCCCGGTAATATGGCACCTAAAAACGCCGAAAAAGTGAAGATGGGCCCAGGTACCGCTTGCACCAATCCGTACCCGGCTAAAAACGCATCGGCGCTGATCATCCCTTTGGCAACTGTCTCCGTCTCAAGCATGGGCAACACCACATGTCCGCCCCCAAACACCAAACTGCCAACCCGAAAGAAGCTGTCTATGACCGTTAGTGTCTCGTTGGGCCACACACGGGCTGCGATGGGCAGGCCGATTAACCCTAATAGCAGTAATCCAATCGCGATAAAAGCGACCGTGCGTGAGAGCATAGCAGGTAACGGCTGACCGGTATTAACCCCACCTTTGAGCGCATAAAACCCAAACAGGGCGCCTGCCCAAATCACCACAAACTGCATACCAAGGCTGTAAGCAGACGGAGTGATCAAAAGTACCAAGGCACTCGCCAATGCTAAAGCACGCGTTTTGAGTGTTGGGCAAAGGCTTCGTCCCATACCGATGAGTGCATGTATCACTACCGCAACGGCCGCCAGCTTCAAACCATGCAGCACACCGGCAAACGCACCGCTGTCGCTGGCACTAAAGAGCACGGCGGCCGCTATTAAAAACAGTGCCGAGGGCAAGGTAAACCCCGCCCACGCAAGCAAGGCACCGCGAACGCCGCCTTGCATCAAACCAATCGCTAAACCCACCTGACTGCTGGCAGGGCCCGGTAAAAACTGACACAACGCGACCAACTCGGCGTACTGCGCATCGGTGAGCCACTGACGTTTTTCAACAAAGGCTTCGCGGAAAAAGGCCAAATGCGCCACTGGCCCACCAAAGGCGGTGAAACCCAGTTTCAGGAAGATAAAAAACAGTTGGGATAAGGGCGTGGCTGGATGCTCGTTAATGGATGACATGGGTACGTCTGATTCATCAATAAAAAGAACCAGAATATGACGGAAAGATGACAAACGCGTTAACGCATTGACCTCCAAACTTGAGCCCACCTTTCCACAGTGCTACATTGCAACGATTCACAAATGACAGGTCACTATGCTCTCGATACTCCATTACCTAAAACGCACTGGGCTTGCACGATTCAACGTGCTGGTTTTCGTGTGTCTGATGGTGCTGAGTGTGGTGGGTTCGGGTGTCTCCATGTCGGTGCACAGTGCACAGATGAACCCCCTGTCGGATCATGTTGCGATGATGGACAACGCATCGACCCCCTCGTGCCACGAGGCGATGGATGCAGGTGTCGATGACTCATCCAATACAGTCGATATGGACTGTTCGGCCACGCACTGTAATCATCTTGGGTATATGCTCGATTTTGATCATCTGTTCGTGGCGCTAAAAGCCCCCGCGCTGTTTGAAGACCCAGACGCCTCGCCGTCACTTCGCGCGAGCGCGCTTTTTATCCCTCCTAGACGTTCTCTGGTGTAAATCACTCGCGAGCGCGTCCTTGCCTTAATACGTTTTTGCAAAACGTGCTCACTGTTTATTGTTTACATTGATACGAGAGCACTATGAAGCGCTTATTCCAAGCGGCGTTTACCGCACGTTGCGTGGTGTGTGTAGGGGTTATGATGGCACCTGCTTTACTGCCCAATACCGCCTATGCGTCCAGCCTGACCCTTGAATCGGCCATAGAGCAGGCCAAAACCTTCGATCCATGGTTGGAGGCAAACCGCGCCAAAGAGCAAGCCGGTTGGGAGATGGCCCAAGGGGCCGATGCCCTGCCCAATGCCAAACTGACGGTGGGCTTATTGAGCCTGCCCATCGATACCTTTGATGTCCACCAAGAGGGGATGACTCAGCTGAATGTGGGGCTAAGTCAGCGATTTCCTCGGGGCGACACCTTGGCGTTGTCGAAGCAAAAGTGGGAACAAAGCGCCCAGTTGCAGCCGGCTTTACGCGCCGAACGTAACGCGAAAACCCAGTTAGAGGTCGAAAGCGTTTGGCTTTCAGCGTTGAAAGCGCAAAAGAGCATCGCTTTGATCGAGCAAAATCGCCGTTACTTTGAGCAGCTCAATGACATTGCGATCAGTAACTACAGCTACGCCTTGGGCGGTACGCAGCAACAGGATCTGATCCAAGCCAAAGTCGAGCTGATCGAGTTGGATGATCGTTTAACCGAACTCAAACGCATGCACGCCTTGGCACTGTCGAAATTAAGCGGGTTGATCACCCCTGTTGGCGAGGCACCTAGAGCCTATGATTCGGTCGCGGGCGAGCCGAGCATTCCACTCAATGAGGCGTTTGATCAGTTTCAATCCTTAGATAGCACCTTCACTGAGCACCCGTTGCTGGTTGCGAAAACCCAAGCGATCGAGGTCGCCAAAACCGATACCAAGATCGCCAAAGAAGCGTTTAAGCCAGAATGGTCGATCAACACTGGCTACGGCCTTCGTGGGACGGATGCGATGGGGCGGGACCGGGCGGATCTGCTCAGTGTAGGCGTGAGTGTGGATCTACCTTTGTTCTCCACCCAGAAACAAACGGCCGAGCTTAAGGCCTCCCACAGCGATGTTCAGTCGTTATTGGCCGAGCGGCAGTTGCTGTTGCGGGATTTAACCGCACAGTTCCACAACTTAGTCGCTGAAGTTGAGGTCATCGCGGAGCGCCGCACTCTGTATACCCAACAACTGCTGCCCGGTATCCGAAAAACAGCGGACGCCGCGACGAATGCATACCGTGTCGATAATGGCCGCTTTGCCGAGGTGGTTCAGATCCGCATTCGTGAGCTGAACGCCCAATTGACTTTGCTCTCCTTAGAGTTTGAACAAGCGCGGTTGCATGCGGCTTTGAACTACCTGATGACGACCTACACCGCCAACGAGGAGGGCACTTTATGAAAACCGTAATCACGTTAGTGGCCGGTGTCTGTATGGGCGCCTTAGGCGTGGTGGGTGCTTATCAGCTGGGCTTCATGGGCCAAAACTCAGGTTCGATGGCATCGGGGGGCGATGACGATGCGCCTCTTTACTGGGTGGCCCCGATGGACCCGAATTACCGACGCGATGCGCCGGGCAAAAGCCCGATGGGGATGGATCTGATCCCCGTGTATGCTAAGGATCAAGCTGCAGGCGATAGCCCGGGGCTAATTTCAATTGCGCCAGAGGTGGTCAATAACTTGGGTGTGAAGCGTGCCGATGTGGTGATGGGCGCACTTAAACCTGAGATTCGAAGCGTGGGGTATCTGCAATACGATCAGACCCGCATCGAACATATTCACCCTCGGGTCGAGGGGTGGATCGAGAAAAGCTACGTCAAAAGTAACGGTGATCCGGTTAAAAAAGGGGAGCCGCTCTACGATCTCTATGCCCCTGCGTTGGTGAACGCGCAAGAGGAGCTGCTGTTTGCGCTCTCGCGTGGGGAGCTGCGTTTAGTGCGCGCCGCCGAGCAGCGTTTAACCGCGTTGAATGTGCCAAGCTCGGTTATCGCATCGGTGAAGAAGAACCGAAAATCGGTGCAGACTGTTCGTTTCTACGCGCCCTTTGATGGCGTTGTGGATAACTTATCGATTCAGGATGGCTTTTACATCAAGCCCGGCATGACGCTGTTATCGATTGCCAGTTTGGATCAGGTTTGGCTCGAAGGCGAAGTGTTTGAGCGTCAGGCCAAATGGATAAAACCGGGGCAACCGGTGCAAGTCACCTTGGACTATCAACCGGGTGAGCAACGCATCGGGTTGATCGATTACGTGTACCCAACCTTGGATGCGGCCACCCGAACACTGAAAATCCGCGTGGTGCTTGAAAACCCCGATCGTGAGCTGAAACCCAACATGTTTGCGCGGATGAAGGTGATGGTCAGCGATGATCAAGAACGTACCTTGATTCCGAACGAGGCTTTGATTCGAGGCGGTCAGCAAGATCGTGTCGTGATGGCGCTTGGTGATGGGCGCTTTAAATCGGTGGCGGTTGAAGCGGGGTTACGTGATACCGAGCATACGGAGATCCTCAAAGGGCTGAAGGCGGGGGACCGCGTGGTGACCTCGGCGCAGTTCATGCTGGACTCTGAATCCAGCAAATCGTCTGATTTTGAGCGGATGATGACCGATGCCGAGAAAAAAGCCGCCAAGCCGACCTCGGTGTGGGTGGAATCGACCATCAATTCCGTGGATTTGGCCAACCAGAAGATCAATGTTGATCACGCCGCCATTGAAGCGTGGTCGTGGCCTACTATGACCATGGACTTTACGTTGGCCGAAGGGTTGGATGCCTCTGCACTTAAACAAGGCTTGGTCGCGCATCTGGAGGTTACCCGTGGTAAGGATAATCAATACGAGATTACCCAGATCCACATCCCTGAACAGCCAGAGGGTGCGGCACCTGTGCAAGCGGCTGATCTAGCTCAAGATCATTCCGCTCATCAAGGCCATGAGATGGCAGAAGAGTCTGAACAAGTAAAAGAGTCAGCATCAAGCCAAGCAATGAGTGCAGAACCGGCTAAACCCATCAATAAAGTCTGGGCTAAGGCAACGGTGTTGTCGGTAGACCCCGAAAAGCGCTCGTTAAATGCAGCGCATGAAGCGATCCCTGAGTGGTCTTGGCCGGCCATGACGATGGACTTCACGCTGGATGAGTGGGTCGAGATCGATGAGATACCGCTGAATAAGCCGGTGCACCTTGAGATCAGCAAAGAGGGGCAACGCTACCTTGTGACCGATTTCTACGCGGCGGATGAGTAAGGAGCCTTGTTATGATTGAAGCCATCATTCGTTGGTCAATCGGCAACCGCTTCTTAGTGCTGCTGATGACGGTGATCTTAATCGCCGTTGGCCTGTATTCGGTCAAAAACACGCCGGTGGATGCGATTCCAGATCTCTCCGATGTGCAGGTGATTATCAAAACCCGTTATCCCGGCCAAGCGCCCCAAGTGGTTGAGGATCAGGTCACCTACCCGCTGACAACCGCCATGCTGTCGGTGCCGGGAGCGGAAACCGTGCGCGGCTACTCCTTCTTTGGGGATTCATACGTGTATGTGATCTTCAATGAAGACACCGACATCTATTGGGCGCGCAGCCGAGTCTTGGAGTATTTAAGCCAAGTCGCCCCGTCCTTGCCCGAGAACGCGCGTCCGCAGTTGGGGCCTGATGCGACCGGTGTGGGCTGGGTGTATCTCTATGCGCTGGTGGATCGCACCGGACAGCATGATCTCTCGGAGTTACGCTCTTTGCAGGACTGGTTCTTAAAATACGAGCTGCAGACGGTGCCTGGGGTATCCGAAGTGGCGACCGTTGGCGGCATGGTGCGTCAGTATCAAGTGCAGGTGGACCCCGATAAGCTTCGCGCGCTCAACATGCCGCTCAGTCATATCCAGAACGCCATTCGCCAAGGTAACCAAGAGGTGGGGGCGTCGGTGGTCGAGATGGCCGAGGCTGAGTACATGGTGCGGGTCTCGGGTTACATCCAGTCCATCGATGATCTGAACCAAGTGCCCTTGGGCGTTCGACAAAACGGCACACCCATTCGCTTGATGGATGTGGCGGATATTTCGCTGGGGCCGCAGATGCGCCGCGGGGTTGCGGAACTAAACGGTGAGGGCGAAACGGTTGGCGGTGTGATCGTGATGCGCTTTGGCGAGAACGCTCAAACCACCATTGAAGGGGTAAAAGCGAAGCTCGAAACGCTCAAGTCCAGCCTGCCGGAAGGGGTTGAGGTGGTCAGTGTGTATGATCGCTCCACCTTGATCGATCGCGCCGTCGAAAACCTGTGGCACAAATTGTTGGAAGAGTTTGTGGTCGTGGCGCTGGTCTGCGTGGTGTTTCTGTTCCACGTGCGCTCGTCGTTGGTGGCGATCATCAGCTTGCCGGTGGGGATTTTAACGGCGTTTATCATTATGCACTGGCAAGGGATCAACGCCAACATCATGTCCCTAGGCGGTATCGCGATTGCCATCGGGGCGATGATCGACGGGGCGATCGTGATGATCGAGAACATGCACAAGCACATGGAGCGCACGCCTCTGACCGCTGAAAACCGCTGGAAGGTGGTCAGCGCGGCCGCAAGTGAAGTGGGGCCTGCCTTGTTTTTCAGCTTGCTGATCATCACCGTGAGTTTTGTGCCGGTCTTCACGCTGGAGGCACAAGAGGGGCGGATGTTTTCGCCATTGGCCTTCACCAAAACTTACGCGATGGCGGCCTCGGCGGCACTGGCCATTACCTTGGTGCCGGTGTTGATGGGCTACTTTATTCGTGGTCATGTGATGCCAGAGCACAAAAACCCGATCAACCGCGTTCTGACCGCAGGCTATATGCCCGCTTTACGGACGGTGCTACGCTTTCCGAAAACCACCTTGGCGGGGGCTTTGGTGGTATTGGCGATCGGGCTTTGGCCGTTGGATAAGTTGGGCAGTGAGTTTATTCCGGACCTTGATGAAGGGGATCTGATGTACATGCCAACAACCTATCCCGGTATCTCGATTGGTAAAGCACGCCAGCTTCTGCAGCAAACCAATAAGATCATCCGCACCCTCCCTGAGGTTGAAACGGTGTTTGGTAAGGTCGGTCGTGCGGATTCCGCCACTGATCCCGCGCCACTTACCATGATCGAAACCTTTATTCAGCTCAAACCCCAAGATCAGTGGCGCGAGGGGATGACCACCGAGAAGCTCAAGAAAGAGCTGGATGGTTTAGTGAAATTCCCAGGGCTGACCAACGCATGGGTGATGCCGATCAAAACCCGCATCGATATGTTGGCCACCGGGATTAAAACCCCTGTGGGGATCAAGATTGCAGGGCCCGACTTGAAGGTGATTCAGGAAATCGGTCTGTCACTGGAAAGCGTCTTAGCGGAAGTCGAGGGCACGGCCTCGGTCTATTCTGAGCGTGTGGCCGGTGGTCGTTACATCAAGGTGGATATTGAGCGCGATCAAGCCGCGCGCTATGGGATGAACATCGCCGATCTCCAAGCGATCATCGCCTCGGCGGTGGGCGGAATGGACGTGGCGAGCACGGTCGAGGGGCTGGAGCGCTATCCGATCAATGTTCGATACGATCAATCCTACCGCGACTCGCCAGAGCAGTTGGCGCTCTTACCGATGGTCACGCCATCCGGCCAGCGTATCGCGTTGGGGGATGTGGCATCCATCTATGTAGAAGAGGGCCCGCCGGGCTTGAAGAGCGAAAACGCTCGACTCAACGGCTGGACTTTCGTGGATATCGCTGATGTGGACATTGGCCGCTACGTCGAAGAGGCGAAAGCCGTGGTGGCGGATAAGGTGACCTTACCGCCAGGCTACTCATTGAACTGGTCGGGCCAGTACGAATACATGCTGAGAGCGAAGGAGAAGCTCAATTACGTGGTGCCGCTGACTTTACTGATCATTGTGGTGCTCTTGTATCTTAATTTCCGTAACGCCATCGAGGTACTCATCATCATGGGCACCCTGCCGTTGGCGATGGTCGGCAGCGTGTGGCTCATGTACTGGCAAGGCTTTAATTTTTCGGTGGCGGTCGGCGTTGGCTTTATTGCCTTAGCCGGTGTGGCGGTCGAGATTGGGGTCATCATGCTGGTCTACCTTAATCAAGCGTGGAAGGCGTGTGTCACAGAGTATGAAGCAGCGGGTAAAACGCTCGATCAAACTGCCCTTCGCGAGGCTGTGCTTAAAGGCGCGGGCCTTCGAGTGCGCCCTGTCATGATGACGGCCGCTGCGGTCATCATCGGATTACTGCCGATTTTGTACGGTACCGGCACCGGCTCAGAAGTGATGAGCCGTATAGCTGCCCCGATGGTCGGCGGGATGGTCAGTGCGGTTGTGCTGACGCTGCTGGTACTGCCAGCGATCTATTTTCTTTGGAAGAAGCGTACACTGAAAGCAGACGCTTCAGGTTCAGTCTAAAACAGGAAGGATATAACAATGATGGTATTGAAAAAGACCGTAGCGATTGCTGCGTTAGCGTTCTCGGGGTTTGCGTTTGCACACGGTGATATGGGCAAAACCTACCCAGCCGATGGCGCGATGATGATGGAGCCAACTGAGCACGTTGAGCTGCACTTTGAGATGCCGATGGCGCTGCTGAAACTGCGTGTGATCGACTCCTCGGGTAAGCCTGTGGCGATCGACTTTACCCGCTCTAAAGAGATGAAGGAGCATTTCAAAGTGATGATGCCAACGCTCGCGCCTGACAACTACAAGGTCGAATGGAAGGCAATGGGCGAAGATGGTCACAGCATGAGCGGCTCGTTTGGCTTTATGCAGCACTGATCTGCCCACTAAGAAGCCGCCCACTGAGGCGGCTTTTTTAAGATAGGGCGGTTAACTGTGCGGGCCAGTAATGCCGGTAAGCGCCGCGGTAGTGAGGATTACCGCGGCACCCACCAAAGCCTCGGCCAGTAACGAGCGTTGCAAAGGCACGCCGGACGCTGCGCTCAGCAATCTGGGTACCAAGCGGAATTTGTGCCACGCCCCAAAACCCAGCAGTAGAAATACACCAAAGCCTTTTAGCAGCAGTAAATTGCCGTACAGTGAGTCTACAAGGTGGTTCCAGCCGGTTAATTGATAACTGATCCACGCGCCCGCCATCACCAACAGCGCAATGGGGAGCGGGGCGACTTTGCCAAAGAGCGCAAGCGGGGCAAAGGCCTGATCGGGGCGATGGATGCGTGTAATCACCCATAATGGGTATAACGAGCCCATCCACCCTAACGCCACCACCACATGCACCGTCAGCGCAATCTGAGTGATCAAAGGTTGTTCGGCTGTGTGTCCAGAGAGTGAAAACGCGGCTCCCAATGCCACGATGCTGAGCACGCCAGCTACTTTGCCGAGGTAAGGAATGTGTCGCAGCAAGGATGGGGTGATTAAAGCCAGTCCAAACCCGATCAAGAGGATTCGAATGGCTTCACCGACGCTGTTGGTCCACAAAAGATCGATCAAAAAGGGATCTGTAAACCCCGCTAACCCTTCATCGGCCGCCTCGCCCACTCTTAGGAAAAAGTACCCCACGCCCAGCAGTAAGCCTGATACGGCGCTGACTTGAATAAAGGTGGAAAACGAGGTCTGTAGTGCTGAGCTACGATGGATAAGCCACTGACAAAACAGCCCACCGATGACGCCACTGGCGGTAGCATACATCAGCCCGTGGCCGATCCAGATGGCGGTACTCCAAAGTGCGGGGTCGATCATAAACGCCTCTACTGCTGAGCATTTTGAAGATCATTATGGCACACGCAGGGCTCCCCATGGGCGGCGGCCTGGAGGTTTTCGGCAATGCCGCACTCAGCGACGGTTTGGGAGTGATCGCAACGAGCGCGCAGCGTTTGTAACTGCTGCTCTAACGCTTTGAGCTGCTCGACGCGTTCGTGTACGGCCTCTAAGTGGTGTTCGATCAACGCATCGACCCTTTCGCAGCCCGCTTTGGGCTCGGCCAGCACGCCAAGCAGGGTTTGAGTGTCGTGCAAGGACATCTCCAGCGCTCGGCAGTGACGAATAAAGCGCAAGCGCTCTTCGTGCAGCGGGCGGTAATGTCGATAACCGTTGGCTTCCCGAGCCGGTGGCGGTAACAGCCCTTCGCGCTCGTAGTAGCGAATCGTTTCAATATCGACGCCGGTTTTCTTACTCAGCTCACCAATGCGCATAATCCCTCCTAAAAAGGTTGACCCTGTAGTGACTATAGACTGTTTAATGGGTTTCATCACTCATCATCAATCAACACTGTGTTGAAGGAGTTCTTTATGGCTGGCCATTGCTGCAGTGCCCCCAAAACTGGCATCGACGACACCCCAGCAGGGCGTCGTTACCGCAAAGCGCTGTGGGTTGCGCTGATCATCAACGCGGGGATGTTCATCATCGAGCTGTCGGCCGGGTTTGGGGCCAATTCGGTATCCCTGCTGGCCGATGCGATCGACTTTTTTGGCGATGCGGCTAACTACCTTGTTTCGCTGGTGGTCCTATCGATGGGCCTTGCATGGCGCGCCCGTGTGGCATGGCTTAAAGGCCTGACCATGGTGGTGTTCGGCGTAGGCGTGCTTGGCCATGCTGTTTGGTCGTTCTTTTATGGGCAAACGCCAGAAGCGATGGTGATGACCGGCATCGGCTTTCTAGCGCTGATCGCCAATGTGGTGGTGGCCTATATGCTGTATCGGTTTCGTAATGGGGATTCCGATATGCGCTCGGTTTGGCTGTGCAGCCGCAACGATGCGATCGGCAATGTGGCGGTGATTTTAGCAGCGCTGGGTGTGTTTGGTACCGGGGCCGCGTGGCCAGATCTGATCGTGGCCAGCATCATGGCTGTATTGGCGCTGCACAGTGGGGTATCCATCCTGCGTCATGCCAAACACGATATCCAAAGCGGAGAAAGCCAAGCAGATGCGCGCGGGCATCATCACAGCCATTAACGTCGAGCTTTGTCATATAACGGTCAAACAAGGCAGCTAAGCTTAGCCTGTTCAGTTAAAGGCGTGCTTTATCTGCAACGGTTCACACTGTTTCTCACTCAGCCCTCTTTTGGAGGGCTTTCTTTTTTATCCATCCGACAATTTTTGATGTTTGATCAGCATGGATAAGCAAAACGCGAACAGCATCACGGCTCCGCCAATCTCAAAGGAAACGGTAATCGCCTGACTGTACGCAAGCTCAATCTCGGGGCGGATACTCGTCGGTAGATTGACCACCGCATCCATGCCGGTATCTATGATTGTTTGGATATCGATATCTGGGCTGATGTGACTGATGCCATCATATAAGGTGGATTTCATCACGCCACCCGACACCGCGACACCCAACACACCGCCTAGGGAGCGGATAAACGCCATGGTCGCCGTGGCTTCGCCCATGGTGCCTTTGGGCGCGGCATTTTGAACGATCACCGTGGCGTGCGGCATGGCAACACCCATCCCCAAGCCTAGGATGGCCAGCGCACACAGGGACCAATGCGCCTCAACCTGAAAGTAGGCTAGGGTGGCGATCATACTCAGGCCGACCGCTTCTAAGGCGATGCCGCCCATCATAAAGATTTTGGGGCGATTGATCTTGGAGGAGGTATGCCCACCAAACACCGAAGTCAGCATCATAGCGATCACTTGCGGCAGTAACATGGCACCGGATTCGGCCGGGTTAAGGCCTAAAACCAGCTGAAAATACAAAGGCAAAAACACCATCGCGCTCATCATGGCAAAGCCCATGCAGCCCGCCTGCACCGATGCCTTGCAGCAGTCGAAACAGAATCAGCTGCCCCATGGACTGAGCCACCCCGCACAAAATCGACATCATCAAAAAGAGACAAATCGCACTGAGCAGCAAAGGCTTACGCCCGTACATATCGCTCAGTTTGCCAAAGATCGGCGTCGCCACGGTGGAGCTGAGCATAAAAGCCGTCACCACCCACGAAAGATGCGCAAGTCCACCCAAATCACTCGCCATCGAGGGCAAGGCCGTATTCACAATGCTCTGATCTAGCGATGCAAGCGACATGGCCAACATAAGCCCACCCAAAATCGGCATGATGCGCTTACGCTCGGTTTCGGCGTTGTGATCGGCCTCCTCGGGGTGAGTGTCAGAGGTCGTTGCAGTACTCATAGATCTCGTCCTTTTGTGGTCGGGTCATTCATAGACGATGACTGGGCGAGTTGGTTCGAAGGGAGGGGGAGTATATCAATGATTGGGAAGGGGGATGGCAGGCAAATAACCGTCTCATATTTAAGTCATTGAATAGAGAATCCATGTAAAAAGGGGATTGAATCGGATTTTCAGTTGTATAAGTGTGCTCTGTAGGTTATTTTGTGGCCGCTTTTATGGATAAAAGTACACCTACTTTTTAAACATTTATCACAACAGGGATTGTTGGATTATGTCTTCCTTTTTCCGCGTCTGGCTGAAATTCAGCCTTGTGTGTTTTATTTCGTCATTCCTTTTGGCTTGTTCGGGTTCGGGTGATGGTTCCGCCGATCAAGACGGTTCAGGCTCATCTGAAGAAACAGAAACACCCGATATTTCAGATGGCAGTTCTCCTGATGGTGATGACGAAGATACCTCTGGCGTTAGTAATCCAGACCCTTCAGTGGGACAAAGTCCAAGAATTACCCTCAATGGTGAAGAGCAAGTTACCATTTATGTTGGTTCATCCTTTGGCGAACCGGGGGCCAGCGCAAATGACCCGGAAGATGGCGATATATCTGTATCCGTAACAGGCCAAGTGGATTCATCCAAAATAGGATCTTATCAACTGACTTATACTGCTACAGACTCCGAAGGGAATACCGTGACAGTGGTACGAACCGTCACCGTTGCTCAGATTCCTGATACCGAAGCCCCCACTGTTAGCCTGATTTACCCTTCTTCTAATGTGTTATCCGAAATTTCTAGAAGTATTCTTTTACAAATTATCGATGATGTTTCGGGTGTAGACGGCAGTAGCTTATCTGTTGCACTGAACGGTGTCCCTTACGATAAAGTTTCTTTTAAAGCGGGAAATTTGGTGGTTCAACCGCAAAATGGCGTTTACTGGGAAGCTGGGATTGCTCAATTATCTATTACGGTGAAAGACCAAAGAGGCAATACTCGAAAATCGACATTCACGATTACGGTTGAACCAGAAACAACGGCTTTACCTATTGCCACACCACAGAGGGGCGTTGCTCCCTTAGACGTCTCGTTTAAGCCTTATAACGCAACCAGTACAGCCATCGAAACCTACGAATGGGACTTTGATGGCGACGGAAGCTACGATGTTTCTGAAACCGTTGGACGTAACCAAAGCTATCGATTTAATGAGCCAGGCGACTATACCGTTACTCTCAAGCTGACAGACTCAGACGGTAATGAGACGACGGGTGATGTCGTCATTACCGTAACGAATGAGCCGCCAGTTGTCAGTGCAAGTGCTACTCCTTCAAATGGACCAGCGCCCCTTGTGGTTAGCTTTAATGCAACGGCATCAGATAATGAGGGCGTCAGCAACTACGAATGGGATTTTGACGGGGATGGCCAATACGATGTATTGGGTAGCGGGCTCACAAATACACAGTTTAGTTATGAAACTGAAGGCAGTTACCAGCCAGTTATAAAGGTGACTGACACCTTAGGTGAATCAACAACTTATCAGCTTCAAGACATCGAAATCAATGTAAACCCAGAAAACTACCCGGTAGTTACGGCGAATGCGTCTCCTACATCCGGTACGGCCCCTTTGGTTGTGAGCTTCTCTGGTTATGCGAGTTCTCCAACGGGTTCGGCTTTAACTAACTGGCAATGGGATTTTGAAGGGGATGGCGTGGTTGATTTCGAATCCTCTTCTAGCGCCTCAGCATCGTTTACTTATCGAGCAGCTGGAACCTATTTTGCGAAGCTGCTGGTAACGGATGCAGAAGGTTATACGGCCTTTGATGTAGTCAAAATCGTCGTCACTCCGGTAGTGAGTATGTCGCGTACTGAAGATACGATCGATACATCCGAAGGCGATCAATCGATCATTAACAGTAATCTAAGTGCGGATACTGTAGTGAGCATCCTAATTGAGGACCGCTTTGGTAATGTGGTTCGTACATTAGCTGATAAAGAACTCCGAACCGCTGGAACGTATTCAGATGTTTGGTCCGGAGAAGATGACTCTGGCGCGCTTGCTAAAGAGGGGTTATATCGCGCCATTCTCTCTTATGTGCAAGCGGATGGTTCAGACGCTCGATTAGACCTCTCTACCTCAACAGGTGGGGGCAGCTATAACCCTTCGCGATCTAATATACCAAGTTCATTTAGCCCATTAGCGGGCGAGCCCTTAGAGATTAACTTTACACTGAGTCGTGCATCGGAAGTGACCGCTTTTATAGGTCGCTATAACGTTAATACACGCCTAGTCACCTTTATGCAGCGTCAACCACTGGGTAAAGGCGGACATACCATTACTTGGAACGGTGAAAACTCCGAGGGTGAGTTAATCCACCCGCCAGAAGGCGACAGTTTCCTATTTGGTATCTTTGGCTACTACTTAGCGGATAATGAAATTTATCTAAGAAGTGGATCGCACGTATCAGACTTATCCGTCTCGCCGACTATTTTGACGCCCGATTCTGTTGAGGGCTCTCAAAGTACCATTCGTTTTACGCTCTCTAAAGCATCCGATGTTCAGCTTTCCATTAATGATGCTGATACCGGTAGTTTGGTCTCCGTCATCAGTTATCCAAGTTTGAGTGAAGGTGAAAATCAGATCATCTGGGATGGGAAAAACCAATCTGGGGAGTATGTCGTACCGGGTCGGTATCGTTTAGGTATTAAAGCGGTCGATCAGAACGGTTTCCAATCCATCACTGAATATGCACTTCAGCAAGTTTATTACTAAGGCCTGACCATGCGATTTATCTTAATTTTATTGCTAGCGGTATCTAACCTTGCTTTGGCTAAAGATATCTCGGTACAAGACTTTGTCGATATCGAAATCAAAGTCAGAGAGATCACGCTTGATCAACTGAATGAAAAAGTCACAGGCGTCGAAACCGACCGCGATTATCGACAAGAGATTAACAGTACCTACGATGCTTATGGAACCACCTCTGGTGAGCATATTCGTTACAGTAACCAGCATCAAGAAGCGATCAAACGTTGGTACATCGAGTATCCAGAAGATAAAGACTATTTAAACGAGCTTCAAAAACGATTTGATGATTTAGTTCGCCAGATTGGGGAATAGGAATATGAACAAAATACAAGGACGTATTTTTAGAGCGCTTTTTTTAACGGTAGCTCTATTGGGTATTAGTGCTCCAAGCTTTGCGTATCACTTTCCTTGGGATCAGGGGCATGACACGACGGATTGGAATGATGGACAGCCGCCGGGACCTTGTGATGGGGACCAATGCGATCCATGTAAAAGCACAGGGTCACCTGTCTATATCCCTACTGGTCATTTTATTTGGACAGAGAGCGATATCGCTCTAGCGGGGCGTCCTTCGTTAAAGATTTCTCGTACCTACAATTCTCACGATCCTCGAACGGGTATTTTTGGTAAAGGCTGGAGTTCAAGTTGTGATCCGTCCCTGACTAAGGTCGTTGATGCAGATGGTACGGTCAGCTTCGTGCTGCGCAAAGCATCCGGTAAACGCCACGAATATAAAGCAACGGGTGCAGGTAAGTTTAAATCTAATGGGCAGCGTAACAGTGTTGCTGTCGTAGGTTCCATGCGCCGTCTGACAGATACGGCAGGAAATTATCGTGAATTCAACGCCGCGGGTTTGTTGGTTAAATCGGTCGATGCGAGCGGCGTTGGGATCAGCTATAGCTATGATGCACAAGGACGTATCCAGAAAATCAGTTCTGATGCACGTTCAATTAGTTTGGTTTATAACACCAGCGGTTTTGTGTCTAGCATCCGTGATCACTCTGGCCGAACGTGGAGCTACGATTACGATGTTTCGGGCAACTTAGTCTCCGTTACTGACCCGCTTGGTGGGGTTCGCACATTCGAGTACGTCGAGTATCAAGATTCGTCAGATGGCTTTACCTATCAGCAACTGACCAAAATTACAGACGAATCAGGGCGTGTCGTTACCGAGGTTACCTACTCTGGCAATAAAGTAACTTCCTACACGGAAGGAAGTGATCAATACACGTATACATACGATACCACCAACAAAATAACCACTAAGCGCAACCGTGACTATAAGCAATGGCGCTTTAAATACAATGACGATCAGGTCATTACCGAGAAAACTGATCCGAGCGGTAATACCGAATACTACAGCTACAATGCTGATGGAAAGCTCGTTAGCTATACCGATAAGTTAGGTCAAACGTGGCAATCCAGTTATGACGCTCAAGGTCGCAAAGTATCCTCAACACTGCCATCTTCTCGGCAGTCGCAAATGGTCTATTCCGGTGACTCACCAAAGCCCATTAAGCTTATAAGCCCATCAGGGGCAGAGTCCAAAGTCGAATATGACGATGACTTAAGACCTGTGGCCGTGATTGATGCTAAAGGTCGTCGCTCAGTTTTAGTCTACGACGAGAAAGGTAACGTACTGAAAAGCCAGTCCCCAACTGGCCTTACAAATACGTTTACCTACAACTCGATGGGGTTGGTGTTAACCGCGACAGATCCGCTGGGTAATGTAACCTCGTTTACGTACGATTCTCTAGGGCGCATGATCAGTCAAACGGATGCGGAAGGGCGCACTACTCAGTATGAGTACGATGCTCTCGATCGCCCGATTAAAACTACCAACGCTTTGGGGCAAATTTCACTCAGCGAGTACGATGCAGCTGGGCGTCCTTTGAGCTTTACTGACCCGGCTGGGAACGTTACATCTTGGCAGTACGATACTTACGGGCGATTGGATAAGGAGATTCGTCCCGATCTTCGTGAAACAGCCTACAGCTACAATCAAGCCAGTGTATTAACACAAATAGATCGATTTGACGGAAAAATCGAATCCTTCGGGTACGACACCAACTACCGAATGACCTCGCATTCTGTAGCGGGCGATACCATCAATGTGAATTACAACGCGCGTGGCGATGTTACTTCGGTTAATAATGTAATCGGTACGATCTCCTATTTATATGATGCTGATGGGCGTGTAACGGGCGAATCCCAACTGGGCTTGGGGTTAACCTACGCATATGACCAAAATGGCGCTCGCTCCTCTCTCGCGTTTATGGGCGAGGACTACCAATATCATCGCGATGTAACGGGTTCTATAACATCATTAGAAACCAGTGCCGGTACGTTTGAGTTTTCGTACGATGGTAATGGTGTAGTTTACCAGACCGCTTTACCGAATGGCTTGGCAGAGAACTACACCTTTGATGCCGCTTACAATTTAACTCGGATCGCAACCGGTAATGACGCGCTGGACTACCAGCGCGATAAGACCGGCTTAATCACACAGAAAAGCGTGAATGGCGAGTCGGTCAATTATGTTTATGACCAGATCACTCGATTAACACAAGCTGGTAGCCAGACATATAACTACGATGCTGCAGGTAACAATCTAAATGGTGGGGCGCAATACGACGCCGATACCCATCAGCTTTTAGATAACAATGGCTACACATTTGAATACGATGAATCCGGTAACTTAACCAAGCAGACCTCCGCTGATGGTACAGAGGTTAAAGAGTTTACCTACAACCATCGTAATCAGCTGACGAACTACAATGTGTATCAGAATACCATCAACGTTCAGGCGTTCTCATTCAAATACGATGCACTGGGACGCCGATATGAGAAAACCGAAGACGGTATTACTAAGCGTTATCTCTACGATGGCTCTGATATTGTCGCCATTCTTGATGGTTCTAACAGTGTTGTTTCAACCTTAGTTCATAGCAGCAGTATTGATACGCCGCTATCCATCACGACTAATGGCGATACATACTACTACCACCGTGATCATCAAGGCTCGATCATTGCCTTAACCGATGCATCGGGTACTACTGTTGAGAGTTATGAATACACCCCTTACGGTGAAACCCTTAAAACGGCTTCCGTTGAGACGGGCAATCCATACGGTTTTACCGGTCGAGAGTACGATGCCGATGACCTTTACTATTATCGTGCTCGTTACTACGCGCCTAGCCTACAGCGCTTTATAACTCAAGACCCTATCGAGCTTGCTTCGGGCGATTACAACTTCTATCGCTATGTAATGAATGATCCGGTTAACCAGACTGATTCCAGTGGGATGATTCTGGATACTATTTTAGATATTGGATACATCCTTTACGACTTATACCGCCTAGTTAAAGATAACGTCATCAATGATTGTGACAACTTAGGTGAAAATTTAGCAGCGCTTGGAGCTGATATCGCGAGCGCGTTTGTACCCTTTGCCTCTGGTGGTGGTCTAGCTGTTCGAAGTGTCAAACATGCGAAGAAGCTAAGTGGTACTTGCTGTTTTGTCGCTGGTACTCAAGTCTTAACGGAAGATGGCTATCAAGATATTGAAAGCTTGGTGGTTGGGGATGAGGTCTACTCAAAAGATACTGAGACACGTGAGGTAAGCCTTAAGCCTGTAACGAATGTATTCAAGAAATATCGACTCATTTTTGAGGTAACAGTCGAAAGTGATGATGGCCATCGAGAAGTTCTGAGGACAACAGATGATCATCCGTTCTATGTCCAAGGCAAGGGTTTTGTTCATACAACCAGCTTGGCTGCTGATCATACTATTGAGACTCAAAGTGGCCCAGATGTTCGTGTTGTATCAGTACGAAACACCGGAGAGCATGAGTATACCTATAACTTAGAAGTTGCTGACTATCATACTTATTTCGTATCTAGCTTAAAGTTATTGGTTCATAATTGTGATATTTCAAGCAATGCAGCAAGAAAACAGGTTATGAGGGAGCAAGGGATTCCAACCAGTCAACAGCCCGTTTCGCAATCTAGAAATGCTTCAGGCCATGAATACCAATATGAAGTACCAAAGCCTGGAGGGGGGACTGAAATAAAGTCAGTCCAACAACAAACTCTTGATAGGAGTCATCCTGGCCAAGGTCATTGGGAAGCTGGCACAGTAAAAACAGATCCGCTTACTGGCCAAGTTCGAATGAACGACTATGGTCGACCTAAATTGGGTAATAATAAGTCTAAGGTAGACTATGATGACTAACGTTAAGAGTAGGCGAGAATATTTAAGCAACATTGCTTCTTATTTTTTAGAGCTTGGAATGCTTACGAATAAAGCCGTAAACAAGGATGACTTGTCATCTGTTGAAAAAGTTGATGAAGTTCGGGCTGAAATATCGACTCTAGAAAATTTACCTATCGAAAAATTCAAGATAGGTTTTTCTGAAAAAGATGATGCACGGTTTGGTAGCTATATCCAAGGTTTATATGAAACTAATAATGAGCAAGTATATCTTTGGACTAGTAAAACCAATATTTGTGGTTTGTATAAAGTTGGTAGTATAAAAGATGTTAACTTTTCATTTCCTTTTGAGATTAATGATGAGGGGGTGGTAGTTTTTTTATCGGCTGATTTGAAAGATAAATTGCTTTTGGACTTTTCAATTGACCCTGCGGGCAATAAAGTGGTTCAGATAGAAGCTCAAGGACTAAATTGGCCTAAAGTTAAATACTAGGTCGAGATAATTATCCTAATTATATTTTTAAGCGTAGTGATATTGATGGTGCAGTAAAACATGAGCGAGTTTTTAGTTGATTGTTAAAAACAATAGTCTGTTATTTATATTTTTAATTACAGGATAAAATGGTTTTTAGTATATTTCGATATGACTGATAGAAAATAATTATGTCTAGATTTTTTGCATCTATAATTGTAATACTAGTAGTTGCCATTCAGTTGTCTGCCTGTAATAAGAATGATACTTACTACACATGGCAAGGCATAGGCCCAGACAAATGGGCTTCAATCTGGATGATCCATCGAGATTTAGACCCTAAAGCTCCTATTAGATTGATCCCGGTAAATGAATCTTTAGACGACTCAACGGCATTCGATATCCCTAATGCTTCGTTTTATCGTAACAGTGAATCATCGACGATTGATCAGTTAAAGCAGCATTACAACATGGATGTATCATCTGAAACGGAACAGGTTATTCAGATCATCCATGATATTGAAGTGACAGCCTGGGGGGAGCCAAGTCATCCACGCTCAGAGATTACTGAAACGGCGTTTCGAGATATGCAGCTGCACTTTGGTCGAGATCAGGTGAGCGCTGCGTGCTACATAGAGTTTTTTGATAACTTAGCTTCTGCGCTTAAAAACGATTCAACCAGTGTATCCCAAGGTGATTTTTATCAGTCACTCACTGTGAATGATGAGTGCGCCAACCAAACGATGCCGTTTGAAGAATCTGAAGAAGAAAAGCAATTAGTGGATGAGCTCCCTGTGGACGAAGTCCTTACCGCCATGCGAGAGGGCAAAAAAGTTGTCTTTGTTGATGCGCGTGAAGCGGGTGAATTTGCAGAGTTTCACATTCCTAATGCGATTAATATGCAGCTAAGAAAGGTCGATGCCTCCGTTGGTGATCAATTCAAGGATGCTGATTTGGTGGTGGCGTACTGCTTAAAAGATTTCCGTGGTTTTGAGCTTGCAAAAGCGCTAAAGCTAAAAGCAGGTATCGATCAGGCGGTGATTATGAACCCGTTTGGCATTAACGGTTGGAAAGCGGTTGGACTGCCAGTAACGGGAAGCAAAGCCCTGCCTGCAGAGGAGGCGAATTCTGCCCTTAACGGCTGTATTCAAAACCCTGCAAGCTGCGGAATCAAATCAGAGGCAAATGGATAATGCAGTCGACGATAAAGGGACTTATCTGGATTCTATGCTTAACGATACCCATGATGGCGTGGCTTGTATCCGAAGGGGATATAAGCCACTACTTCACCGGGGTATCACCCAACGGCCAAGGGTTGTACGTTTTTTGTAAGATTGTGGGGTTATACGCCTATCTGTTTTTATGGCTGCACATCATGGCAGCGATGGTGAGAAACACCCTGTTTGAAGGTATCTTTCCAAGCTTTAATAAATCCCTACATCGTTTGATGGGTATTTCTCTATCGATCATGATGCTTGCGCACGCATTACTCTTTATGAGCGCGGTGAGTTTTCGTAAAGGCTCCGTATCGTGGGGCACCTTAGTCCCTAATTTTGCCGATTACTACCATACCTTGTTAGGTTTAGGCGTAACCGCACTCTGGTTGTTACCCGTATTAATCGTCACCGGTGTGTATACAGCGCGTAATCGAAGTGCGATCAATGCTCACCGCCTATCCTTTGTTATTTTTGCGATGATTTTTGTTCATGGTTTGGGGGTTGGCAGCGAGACAAAAAGCGGGCCCATGTTCTATCTGTATTGCACTACGGCCTTTAGTGTCGTTTTGGTTGGCTGTGTACGCTTGCTGTCAGTTAACCGTAAAGAGGCGTTTGCATGAAGGCTCTGATTCGCCGATGGGGCGCGCTTTGGTCACTGTGCTGTTGTTTGTGCATGAGCGTGCAGGCTTTAGCGGATGAGTCGATCTACTTCTTGGGGTACGAGCAGAACCAGTGGGTCATGCTTTATCGCCCGCTGGAATCTTCTGATTATCAGAAAGTAACCTTCGATGATGAGCCTCGTGAGCTGTATTACATTCCAACTGAGCAGCGAGTGCTGTACATCAATTCCAAGGCGCAATTAGTTGAGAAACCACTGTCAGGTGAAGAACGTGTGCTGCTTACCCCAAAGGGGAGCGATAGCTATGCTCAACCTGTGTATGACATAAACACGCAATCGGTGTTCATGGTTTATATGCCCTCTGGTGAGAGTTCAAAAGCGGATATCGTTCGGTATCAAAACAAGAAACTCACGCCGTTTATTCGCCAAGCATCTTCGCAGTTCGAACCCTATGTGGCAGAGGGTTGGCTGTATTATGGTAATGTCCATTGTGTGATCGATTGTGGAAAAATCATCCAAGAGGTATGGCGAAAGCACATCATCGGCGGACAAGCTGAACAGATCACCCTGCAACACCACATCGCCCGACAGCCTGTACTGAACGCTGATACACAGCAGTTATTGTTTATAAGTAACCGGAATGGTCCTTATCAAGTTTGGTCGCAGGATTTGGGATCCCTCGAAGCTTCGCAGTTAACGGAGTCTTCATCTCAAGAATCCGATGTGGCTGTTGATCAACAAGGGAATATTTACTTCCTATCCTATCAAGCCGGCCAACCAACACTGCAGATTTTCTCTCATCAAGCCTTGTCATCAGTACCGCTACCTAAGTCGGTTACATTAATTCGCAATGTAAGAGTTAACCCATGAAATATTTAATGGCTGTGTTCGGGCTTGTCAGCTCGTCGGTATTCGCCTCTTCTTTGACGGTTTCTCCTTTCGTCACAAATGAGTTTCAGCCCAGTAAAGGCGAGGTGTTCGAAATCCCGCTTACGTTGGATCAGGCAGCTCAGGTTTCAGTGGATATTTACACGCCTGATGGCGAGTTAATCCGCAAGCTTGCAGCCGATAGTGCGTTAGAGGCAGGTCAACAAGTCATTCAATGGGATGGAAAAGACAGTGAAGGGCATGTTGTACCCGATGAAGCCTATCAAGCCGTTTTGAGCGCTTCGTTTAAGGACGGCACCACAGAGAGAGTAGATCATCGTACGACAGGTGGAGAAGTACTAGAGAACTTAGCCATCAAACGCACCGATAGCCAAGACTTCACTTTCACGTTAAGTAAACCGGCCCGTGTATTGAGTCGAGTGGGAGTTAAAGGTGGCCCTTTACTGCGCACTCTTAACGGTTGGGACATCAAAAATGCGGGTGAAGTGTTAGTTAAGTGGGACGGTTACGATCAAGATAAAGTGATCAATATCAAGTCCAGATCGGATTGGGCGCTTATGGTAAGGGCGTATGCTCTTCCTGATAACGCCATTATTGTTAGCGGGCAACCGAGTGCTTCTTATCGAGCATACCGCAGCACTCTCAATCACCCTTCAAATGACAATGCTAAAGCCGAAAAAGTGGTATACGAGCGTGATGGAAAAGCCATAGAGCGACATTACTCCTTTCCAAAGGACTTGGAGGTCACGCCTGAGGTACAAGCGAAGTTTATTGATCAGGCAATTAATGATGATGGTGTTGCCGAGGTCACCTGCCCTTGCTACATCACTGTCGATATGAACGAGCAAGATAAAATACAGCTTCAAAATAGCTTCTACGAAATCGCATTTTTCTTAGATGGGGAATTTATCTCCGAGCAGGAACAAGGTTATGTTCCTATGAAGTGGAAATGGTCCCCAAGCTCGTCTGTTATTGATGATAAAGAGCACGTTCTGGTGATTAATGTGTCAGGCCTAAGAGGCGAAGTGGGTGTCAAATCTATTCCATTTAGGTTTAAGTCTGTAGATCATAACGCTCCGTAATATAAAGAAAAGCCCTCAACCGAGGTCTTTTCTTTACCATGAACTTCACATCAATAATCCACATTCAAAGAAAGCGTGAAGTTCCGAGGTGTGCCGTACGTGTTGTAAGTGTTGAGTCCACCTAAGCGCGTGTAATAGGTGCGATCCGTTAAGTTATCGGCGTTTAAGGTTAGGGATAAGTTAGGATTGATCATATACCTAGCCATTGCGCTGAGAATCGCGTAGCCGCCTTGGCGGCGAACTCCCCAACTACCTGTACCGGCCGAGCTTTCGCTCATGGCATTCATACCTAAGCCAAAGCTCAGACCTTCAAAACGACCAGAGCGCATATGATGCATACTCCAGAGCTTAAACGTGTGTCTGGGTTCCCATGTTGTGAAAGCTTCACCTTCGGAACTATCGTCCTTCGTGTATTCGGTATCTAACAATGTATAGCCCGCTTGGATATCCCAATTGGGGGTTGGATGCCCTACCAATTCGATTTCCCAACCGGTGCTCTCCACCTCACCACGACCTAAGTAATAACCGACATGGTCTGGATCCTCATAAGGGCGGTTGGTATCCCTTAGGCGAAACCAGGCAAGAGATGCATTTAATTGACCGTCTAGAAAGGCCGCTTTTAGCCCAACTTCCGTTTGTAGTCCGCTTCTAGGATCTAAGGTTGAGCCATCAAAACGCTCTTGGGTTTGAGGGATGAAGATATCGCTGGCACTGGCATAGACGGTCCAATTTGAGTCTAGATCCCAGAGGATGGCGCCATAGGGCGTAAACTCATCATCGGCTTTAGCGCCTTTTACCCAGTTGGAGGGCGTACCTGGGGAAGCTGTTCGTGATCGTGAATCGTATTGGCTAAAGCGCCCGCCAAGGACAAGGGTAAGAGGATCGGCTAGGCTGATTTTGGTTCGTCCATAAACACCGCTCTGGCGAACATCGGTTTTACCACCACGGTCGTATGCCAGATTAAAGTCAGGAACAAGATAGGACTGACCATAGAGGATATCGGTGATGCTGTCGGCATTCACACCTTCGTAGCTCTGGCTAAAGTTCTCGACGTTATAACCAATGAGCAGAGAGTGTGTTTGACCAAATAGCTCGAAAGGTCCGGTGGCATAGAGATCGATGGAGTTGCGCTCGTACTCATAATCTCGTTCACGGCGTCCATAGCTAATGGTGTCAGTTGTCGTATCGACGCCACTTCCCACATAACCATCTTTAAAGAAAAAGGTTTGCGGTCGGTGGCTAATTCGGGCCGTCAGTAACCAATCGTTCTTTGTTTGGTGGCTCGCTTGTGCGGTGTATTCTTCGGTTCTCCAACGTGAACGAGCCCAATCGGCGATCGGATTGTCTTTTCGTGATACTTCAAGTAAGGGGCCGTCAGACCATGCCGGTAATCCGTATGAACCAGCATCTGTGTGATCATTTTGAGCTGCGGCGCTGAACGTTAATTGTGTGCTGGGGCTTAGATCAAACTCAATGATGCCGTAGCCTAGCCATCGATCTGTATGCGTTTTCTCATAGAAATAGTCCCGATCGGTCATCGAAAGCACTGCACGTCCACGAAGGGTGCCACTGTCGTTCAACTTACCGGTTATGTCTAAGTCCGAGCGATAATTGCTCCAACTCCCAGCAGAAACCTTCCCAGAAAAAGCGAACTCCTCTTCGGCTTTTTTGCGTACAAGATTAACGACACCGCCTGGGTCGCCGCTGCCGGTTAAAATGCCTACGGGCCCTTTTAGAATATCCACTCGCTCGTACATGGGTGTATCAAACTGCTGAAAGCCAGATAAGGCGTTTGTGGCCGGAATACCGTCGTACATAACCCCTAAAGAGTAGCCGCGGGAGCGCATTTGGCTTTGTGTCGTATCGTTGGCGATTACCGTAACGCCAGTGGCTTGGTTGAGCACCTCCGGAATCGTGGTTAAGTTTTGATCTTGTATCCGCTGTTGCGTGATAACGGACACCGAATGGGGAACTTCGCGGCTGTCTTCGGCTTCTTTACCGCCCACGGATACTGGCGCTACATAGCTAGGCTTCTGACTGATAACAGATAATTCTGGCAGGCTTTCTTCGGTGTTATTCGACTTGTGATCGCTCCCATAGGCTGCATGACTGGCTGCAAGCGCTAAGGGGACAACCGTCAGGGGCACACGAGGGATAAAGCGTTTTTTCAGGGCGGCGTACATGCTCATTATGGATCTTCCACTTTTAAAGTGGCCGGATTATAACGGCGTGAATGGCCTGAATTTCCTGATGCGACGATATGTCACAGCGCGCGGAATAGGAGTTCCAGAAACGAAGAACCCCTTATGAGCGGGTTAGATGGCGTTGATTAGATCATATCCGCTTCGGTTGGCAATGTATTGATCGCGCCTTTTTTGGTGACTGCAAAGGCGCCGCAGCGGCTGGCAAACTCCAGCGTTGGGCGAAGTGCTTCTGGGGTTTTGCACAGCGTCATGAAGGCGGCGCGATCGATATCGGCTTTGGCCAATGACGAGAGCATCCCGCCGACAAAGGCATCGCCAGCGGCTGTGCTGTCGACCATTTTCACTTTCGGTGGGGTCACCTCGCCGTTACCTGCTTTGGTGTAGTACTTAAGCGGTTCGCCGCCATCGGTCACTAAGATGGCGCTGGTGCCGTTCTCGAGAATGCGAGCGATCACCGCTTCGGGGGGCTCTTCACCGCACAAGTATTCCAACTCTTCAGCGCATACCTTAAGCAAATCCACATACGGCATACAGCGCCATACGCTGCTAAACGCATCTTCGGTTTTGGGCCAGAGGTTATGGCGCAAGTTAACATCGAAACTGATCAAAAAGCCCGCTTCACGCGCTTTACGAACGCCCGCAATGGTCACATCGCGGATGCCACTAACGGTTAAGGTATTGGAGCAAAAATGGAACAGACCTGGCTCTTTAAACCACGCATCTTGAAACTCATCGGCGCGGAATAACAGATCCGCCGAGGCATCGCGGTAAAACTCAAAGCTGCGCTCGCCTTCGCTGTCCAAAGAGACAAACGCCAGCGCCGTTTTGGCTTCTTCCGTTTGCAGCATGTAATCGGTGTGCACCCGACAACCGTTGAGGGTGTCGATCAAGAAGTCACCAAACATATCTTTGCCCACTTTACCGGCAAAGTAGCTTGGCGCACCGAGTTTGCCGACGGCCGCCGCAACGTTAGCCGGCGCACCGCCTGGGAATTTGATGAAGGCTTCGTGGGTGTTATTGGACTCATCGGTCACAGTGGTCGAGAGCATATCAATCAATGCTTCACCAAAGGCGATCACCTTTTTCATGGAGGCTCCGTAAGCTTAACGACACAGTCGTATTCTTGTTATTGTCGCGTTCATCCGATGGGGGAACGTCTGCGGCTAAAGTCGCAAATTTTCCATTAAGCACGACACTTGTAAACACGAAATGAACAGAAACCTCGCTTTTTGTAACATTTGAAATAATCTTTAAGATAATCTGTGATATCACAGCGCAAAATACTATAAAACAGCTGTCAAAAGAGTATCAGGGGAGCCCAATGACCGAGGCGATGCGCCAACGGATTCTTGTCGTTGATGACGAGGCGGACATGCGCGAGTTACTGCAAGATCTGTTCGAAGATAACGGGTTTGTGGTCACCTGTGCGGCCAATGGGCAAGAGATGCGCGATGCGTTTAAGCGTGAGGCGCACTCCTTGGTGATCTTGGATCTTCGCTTAAAAGGGGAAGATGGCATGCTGTTAGCGCGCGAGCTTCGCGACATCTCCAGCATCCCGATCATGATGCTGACCGGAAAAGGCGATGAAACCGACCGGATCTTAGGGTTGGAGCTGGCCGCCGATGACTTCTTGATGAAGCCCTTTAATAACCGCGAACTGCTCGCCCGTGTGCGTGCGATGCTGCGCCGAACCACTCAGCTCAGTAAGCCCATTGCCCGTAAAGAGGACAAATTCAGCCACGAGCGCTTGTCCTTTGATGGCTGGGTCTTGGATCTGACCGCCCGCGAGCTGCTACGCCCAGATGGTGAATCCGAGTCACTGACCTATGGGGAGTTTGCCCTGTTGGAGGTGATAGTACGTTCGCCAAATCGCGCTTTCAGTCGAGATCAGCTTTTAGAAGCCACAAGAGGCCTCAATACCGATGTGTTTGATCGCACCATCGATGTGTTGATCCTGCGTTTACGTCGCAAAATCGAACCCAATCCGCGCCAGCCTACGTACATCCGCACAGAGCGCGGTGTTGGTTATGTGTTTCACGGCAACGTCATTCAGTGCTGATCATGCCAAGGTTCTGGACGTTTCAAAAACTACAGGCCAGAACCCGGCTGCTGCTAGCCTTTATCATTCTAACCGTCTCGGCCACCGGCCTTGCGGTGGTCGGCTGGCTTGGCCTGACCAACACCGGTCGTGCTCTTAGCGAGTTTGAGCGCGAGGCGCTGCCCAATATCTCGCGCTCCTTAGCACTGGCCGAGCGCACCGCAAACCTGGCTGCTGTTGCGCCCTATGTGGCGAACACCACCAGTCCATCCATGCTGAAATCGCTGAACAACACCTTGGAGGATAAGATCCAAACGGTGCTGGCGATGGCTAAGGATATCCCGGATCTTGATAAAGCCGCGCCCCAGCTGCGTACTTTGTTAAGCCGATTGGATACGACGATCTCGGAGTTGATCGATCTCACGCGTGAGCACCTGTTGCTCAAGGAAGATCTTCGCCAGATCGACTACCGGTTGGATCTCTTGAAAGAGCGTATCCGCGAAGGGCGGATGACCGAGGATTTAGCTCCGGCGACCATCACACGGCTCTTGTTGATGCTCGACCAATTAAGCACGGCGTCTGAACAGCCGGACATGGATCGACTCACCTTGCTGCAATCCACGTTCGCGCATGCGCTTGATCAGATGGGCGAAGAAGCTACGTTTGACCTCTCCCCGTTGCCCTCGCAGTTAGCGCCGTTGCTCAGTGAGTTTCAAGCGATTGGTGTCTCGCCCCGTAACGTATACGAGCTTCGCCATGATCAATTAGCGTTGCAGCATCGTCGGGCGTTTTTGCTGGCCTCGACCCGTGCGATCTCTGAACAGCTAAGTGCCGAAGTAAAACGCTTTGTCGATCGCGTTCAGGAGCAAACCGCGCAACAAAGTGACCGCGTGGGGCTTGCGGTGCAGTCGGGTAAAACCGGCATGTTGATCATCGCGATACTCTGCTTAATGGCCGCACTGGGCGGTATTTGGGTGGTACGCGAGCTGTCCCATCAGCTTGGGCAAGTCACATCCGTGATGACTCGATTGGCCGAAGGCGAGAAGTCTCTGCCGATGCCTGCGATTGAACGTAGCGATGAGATTGGCGCGTTGGCGCGGGCGTTCGCGGTGTTTCGTAACAATGCGGTCGAGATTGATCGGATCAGCCATAACCTCAAGGAGCAATCCCGCCTGCTTGAAACCATCTTCGATAACATGAACGATGGCCTCAGTGTGTTTGATGCGCACAACCGTTTAGTGGCGTGGAACCCGCAGTACGTGTCCTTGCTGGAGTTGCGAGAGAGCGATATCCACAAAGGGATGACGATGGAAACGATCCACTCGCAGTTATCAATTGAGGCGCAAGACAGCTGGGCGCTCGATGGCATGGCACTGGATCGGGACGAGGTAAACCAGCGGCGTAAGGTTCAAACGCAGCGTTTTGAGCGACGCTTCCCTAACGGCCGGGTGGTGGAGTTTCGTTCAAACCCGATGCCGGATGGCGGTTTTGTGACCCTGTACAGTGACCTGACCGAGCGTAAAACCATCGAAGCCCAGCTTCGCCAATCGCAAAAAATGGAAGTATTAGGCCAGTTAACAGGGGGCGTCGCGCACGACTTTAACAACCTGTTGGCGGCGATTTTTGGTAACTTACAACTGCTTGAAGACACCTTGGACCATCAAGGCAAAGCCTTTAAGTACGCGCAGCGTGCCCTATCCGCATCAGAGCGCGGTAAAGCCTTAACCCAGCGATTGCTGGCGTTCTCGCGCAAGCAGCATCTGCAACCGGAAGTTACCGATGTGGATGGCCTTATCGAAGGCATGATGGATCTGGTCGAATACAGTATTGATCCCTCCATCACGCTCGATTTGGCGCTTGATGCGAATCACGCATGGGTATCGGTGGACCCAGGGCAGTTGGAGAACGCGCTGCTCAATCTTGCGATTAATAGCTCCGCCGCCATGCAATCGGGCGGCACCTTACGCTTTAAGACCGAAGCGCTGCCTTCTTATCCGTTAAACGGCGTGATTACCGATGTGGTTTGCATCCATGTGTGTGATACCGGATGTGGCATCCCCGAAACCTTGCTGCGACGTGTTTTTGAACCGTTTTTTACGACCAAGCAGATCGGTGAGGGCAGTGGCCTTGGCCTTAGCATGGTGTACGGCTTTGTGAAGCAATCCCAAGGGGACATTAAAATCCACAGCACCGAAGGGCAGGGCACCGAGATACAAGTGCTACTGCCCACCGTTGCCGCGCCAGATCAAACCCAATCCGTGCCGCGACTGAGTGGCGAGCAACTCAAAGGACATGGCGAGACGATCTTACTGGTGGAAGATGACCCTCAAGTTCGACTCAGTGCCGAGGCTTTGTTGGATTCCCTCGGCTATCGCGTCATCGCAACCGGACACCCAAACGAAGCGCTGGCGGCCTTTAAAGAGCAACACCCCATCGATCTGATCTTTACTGACATCAACCTAGGCAATGCGATGAACGGCGTGGAGCTGGCCGATGCGGTGCATCAGATCGACCCATCCATCCCCGTACTTTTTACCTCGGGTTTGCAGCAACAGCAGTTGATTCAGCAGTACGGTGTGGCGGATCAGCGCATACTGGCCAAACCCTACACCCGCGAAGCGCTCGCCCAGATGCTGAGCGCGATCTTACCGCCACCTCAAGGAGCGATCTCATGACACCACTTATCCACAGGCTTACTCTGATCGCGGCCTTGGTTGGCTCCTCCATGGCCTTTGCCGAAACCCCCGCTGCGGATCCGCTCAAGCTGGACGAGTTAAAGATAGGTGTCTCGGTGTCTGACTTAAGTAACCCCTATTTCTCCTTCATTGGGCACGGCGCACAAGCCAAAGCCACAGAACTGGCGGGTGCTGGGGCCGAGGTGGTGTTGGTGTCCAGCGCCTATGATGTGGAGCGCCAAACTCATCAATTGGAGCAGTTTATTCAACAGCGGGTGGATCTGATCTTGATGTCGGCGGCGGTGTTCGATGCGTTTGAATCGGCTATCGACAAGGCGCACCAAGCGGGTATCAAGGTGATCGCCGTGGATGTCAACGCCAAAGGCGCGGATGCGACCGTCACCACCGACAACCCTCAAGCCGGCGAGATCGCCTGCGAACATCTGGCCCAGCGTTTAAACGGCAAAGGGCAGGTGGTGATCCTGAATGGCCCGCCGGTGTCTTCCATAATTGAGCGGGTGGAAGGGTGCAAACGGGTGCTGGCGAACTATCCAGAGATCGAGATCATCTCAACCGATCGAAACAGCGGCGGCTCACGCGAAGGCGGACTTGAGATGATGACTCATCTCTTGATGGAGTTTCCGCACATTGATGGGGTCTTTACCATCAACGACCCAGCCGCCATCGGCGCCGAAATGGCTGCACGACAGGCCGGGCGCGATGAATTTGTGATCGTCAGCATTGATGGCGCACCCTCAGTGGTGCAGCGAATGCAAAGCCAAGACTCCCTAATCGCCGCCACCGCGACTCAATCCCCAAGCCTGATGGCAAAATTAGCTGTTGAGGCCGGTGTAAAGCTGATGATTGAGCCACCCCTACAACACACCGAGATCCGCATTCCAGCACGACTCATCACGCCAGAGAACGCCTTGGAGGTATTGGAGAGTGGGGTTTGGTAAATCGCTAGATTCCGCACGGCCTGTGTGGTAGAAAACACACCCGAAAAAATATCAATGGATGATAAGAGGTAGGCAATGAAGCCGTTAACGTACCCCAATTGGTTTAGACACCTGGCTGTTTTTATTGGTTTCTTATGCCAATTAGCGGCCATCGGCATCGTGGCGTATGCCATATTCCTGATCTACCTGTTTTTTAAATCAGAAGAGCAACTAGCGTACGCGGGTAACGTGTTATCTCAGCTGGTGGATTACTTTCGTAGCCTTCTGGATGGGGATGTGGTGACCTTGCGGTTTTCCACACCGGCAGAATTGCAGATTGGCATCATGGTGTTGATCGTTTTCTACGGATTGCACCTGTTCACTCGCGGAGTGGGCTTGTTGTTCAGCTTGCCTTGGTTCGTGTTCCAATTTGGCACTAACCTAACGAAGGTCTTCTTTAAGCCGATTCAAGAGCCTTCCGCTTCAGAGAAACCGTCAATTGAAGCATCAAAAGATGAGGCTCAAAAGCCGTCCTCGGTTAAGTCATTTGTTGAATAATTAAGTGAGCTTAACGGCATGAGAAAAATCGTAATGTTCGTCGCGCTTGCTCTTTCCAGTGTAAGTTATGCCGGAACACTCAGTTGGGATGAGAGTCAAGAACGCATACTTGCAGAAGTGAATAAGGGCGACATGTCTAAAGCTTGGTGTCTTGCATGGCCCTATATAGAGTCCAAGGACCCTGATGCGTTAGCAGAGGTCGCGGGCGGTTTGATTACAAGGTCTTTTCGACCCACTGACCATCCGCAAGATACCTTTGAGCACCTTCGCTTAACGTTCATTCTGTCGTTTCAAGCCATAGCTGAAAATGACCCCTCAGAGTTGGATCCTTTCTACCTTAATGTTGTGCGGAAGTTTCTGGACAGTGAATGGTTCAGCTCCGATGCGCGAAAGAGTCGAGCTTGTTTGAGTGATTCAGAGCAAGATTATGCATCGTGCTTGGAACTGGCACGAGAGGCAAATTTACTGCCTACTTGGGAACAGTTTGTCTCAGAGCAACAAGAACGGTGCCGCTAAACCCAATATCGATTTGCCGCCGTTAAAACCGTATTTCCTTGCGGTGCAACTAAGCGTGGAGATCGTAAGATCTCCACTTTTGGATTACAGGTGAGGTGGCTATGGGCTGTCGGGTACCTCAATTTGGGTGCATGTATTATCCACACAATTTCCCAATTCTTTCAGATTTGCCCAAAGTACTTCTTTATCCAGCCATATAGAGAATAGAGGGGGAGTCAATGATACGGTTTCCCCGCTGTGCGATGTCATCGATATCTTACGGATGTCTGACGTTACAGTGTTCACTTCATGAAAAGCCCAAGATCTATACTCAAACCCTGCAAAGGACTGACTGATTGAAAGGCTGTTTGTAGAAATTTTCACGCTGTAGAGTGTTGTTAACGATAATAAAATTAGAAATGCTTGAGCTAAGTAAATTGATATGGCTTTTTTTTTCATATTGGTTATACATAAAAAAAGTGCCAAGGCTATTATTGCTACTTGCAAGTAAGTGTTACTGGAAAAATTAGTATCCAGTAATGAAAAGTCGGGCAATACCTTGTCCATATTGCTGTGGAAAATAAAAGCTATCAATAGAACATAGATGATAGTAAGTATTTTATTCATACCGAAATCCAATTCCTGTAATGTTGGTTTCATTTTTATTAGAACCTGGTTCGATAAGTACCTTTCCATCTAAAATTAAACTAACAGAGTCACTTCCATCTAAATAAATAGCAGAGTCTAAGTTAAGATTGGACATGATTGTTCTGAAACCGAAGATATTGATTCCGCTACTGCCGTTAGGTTGTATTATTATACAGAGTGTGCGGTTTTTTTTGTTAAACCCAATAGCTATTTTCCCTACAGGATCAGGCAAACCTAACATGGATGAAAATCGACTATTGCTTCTCTGGACTAAGTATTTTTGGAATTTTATAGCTGGCTCGCCTTTTTCAGGGGCTGCGTCTTGTTCGGGATTGTAAACATTAAAATCACCAAATTTTAAATTATTGATGATTAGCGGCCCTGCGTTACCAATCGCTGAGTCAGCGTCTGTGGGTGCAAAACCTTTTCCGAATACATATTTAATGTCTCGATCTTTATAATTAGCAATAAAATACATATTTGACGTTTGGCCAGCGATGACTTTTTTCTTTCTTACAATCCTGCCCTGTTGTATAACATCATCGATATCTACAGGATCGCTACCCATAAGAGCATCAACTTTTCCTGCATTTGTTAAAGAATAAGTTGGGCCATTGATAATGATGTCATAACGGCTATCTTTATAAGCATTTACGGATGATTCCATGAACAGCTCTCCTTGTGAACGAAGGAAAGGTTCCATTGAAACTCCTTGGTTCATGGAAAGAATATATAAAGGTCCACCTGATGATAAAGATGCTCGAAAGAAACCTACTTTTTTGTCACTTGAAGCAGCTACAATTTTTGACCAAAGTTTAGGATCATCTAAGCTGATATGGATAGCACTACTTAAAGACTTAGACATGTTCTTCTCCTTGAACTATTACACTTTAATTGTCACCTACATCCTGTAGATGATCGATAATCTATCATAAAACCAATATGCAGTAAATGTCTCACTAAAATAGATGTATGCATAGTAATTTTGTCGTTTTTTATTAAGACCAAATAATATCACCTGTTTTTGAAAATTCATATGAACGTCTAACTATATCAATATCATATAAGTTGAAACTGAACTTGTTTTTTACTTTTACTAACACAGTTTCTTGAGGTTCTATTATATTGTCGGCGGCATTTTTATCTAATGCAAAATTTATCCCGCCGTCAAAAGCAGAGCTTGGATAGACTATGCAATTTATATTGGGTTTATATTTCATTATTGATTCTATTAGTGCGTTGGTGTGTAAATATTTTATAGTGTCGCTTTCTGAGTAGCTATAATTCATGATGCTGCTTAATAATTTGTCTAAATAAATGAGGCTTATTTCTATGTCTTGTGTTTTCATTAGTTTTAAGTATATTTCATTTAATTTTTTGTTTGTATCTTTATTGAATAAATTGGTTTTTCCTTTTCCGTGGAGATTGCTATATTCTCCTAAAACGAAACTTTCTAATTGGTTTTCATGCTTTATCTTATACTTAATAAGATGTGCATATTGACCTGGCTGAGCATTGATTTCGGCTAATGCTATATGGTGATTGTATGCAGTGTATAGCATTTGCTTATTAGGTTGGTTATACCTATTAGGTACCTTTAATACATCTGTCGGGGGGATATGAAGGTCACGAAAGTTATTGTATCCCTCTAAACCACATTCTTTATCACTTCTTCCTCTCCATAATTGGAAATCACCATTTATAGGAAAGTTTAAAAGGATCTTGCTATTATATTCCACCAATTTTTGTATTTGTTCTTTTACATAAGTAGTGTCGTTAGATTTAAAAATTGAATTTCTAATGTCTTCTAGTTCATTTATGCTTGGTAGATTAATTTTTTCCATTAGCTATAATTCTCATACGCAATTGTAGTAGTTAAAGACTATAAGCTATATCCTGTTCACACCCAATACCGATTCGACGCTTGTTCTATCCCGTATTTCCGGATCCATCGATACACCGTGGGTCTGGAGACATTGAGTAAGCGCGCGGCTTCACTCACATTCCCATCGCATTGGCGTAAGGCGCTTTGTAGCTGAGTAAACTCGTTGCCTAAAGGTTCGCTGTGTTGCTCGGTTTGATCGATGCTTTTTTCGGCTTGATGTTCTGGGGGCATAGGGCCATAAGGTTGGCATTCGTCCGGTAGATCTTGCACCGTGATTTCGATGCCATCGCAGGTGGCTTCGGCAAAGCTTAGGGCATTAACCAGTTGGCGTATATTTCCAGGCCATTGATACGCCAGCAAAGCGCTCATGGCATCGCCTCGAAGGTGCAGTGTGCGGTTGCCGGTGCGCTTTACAATCTGAGCCAATACGGTGTTGATCACATACTGTTTGTCCGCGCGGTGTCGAAGGGCGGGGAGTTTCAGAGTGGCGCCGTTTAAGCGGTAAAAAAGATCCGAGCGGAAATGCCCGGTTTCTATCAAGGCGTGTAAATCGCAATGGGTGGCCGCAATCACTCGACAATCCACTTTTACCGCTACCCGACTGCCAAGGGGGACAACCTCACCTTCAGCCAGCACACGCAATAAGCGCGTTTGCAGATGCAGCGGCATATCGCCAATCTCATCCAAAAACAGAGTCCCGCCATCGGCTTGCTCGATTAAGCCCTTTGCTCCTTTGGCGCGCCCACCAGTAAAGGTGCCGGGTGCGTAACCAAAGAGCTCGCTTTCAATTAAGGATTCCGGGATGGCAGCGCAATTGACCGCTATAAAGGGACGCTCTGCCCGAAGGCTAGTATCGTGAATGGCACGGGACAGCAGCTCTTTGCCTGTGCCGGTCTCTCCTAGTATTAATAAGCTAACATCCCGATTGCGTAAGCGTTTTGCCAAGGTCAGTGTGCGGCGCATGGATGGATCATCGCAGGCCAAGGTATCCAGTTGGGCAATCGCCTCTTCCTTGGTCGGTTCTTGTGTGTGAGGGCGCTTTTTAGGTTCAATCAAGCTGCCAAATATAGGCTGATTGAGTCCGGTGGCACGAAAAGCTTGTACACCGTCTTTTTGTAAACGTTGAATACTGAGTAGATCTTGCCATTCGCAATCAAGACGCTCATGCAGAAAGCTCCCTTTTAAGGCGGTAGGCGTGGTGGTGTTATCGGTTAAAAACCGTCTGGCCAAGGTGTTGGCCGCCAAGATGCGGCCCTCTTCATCTAACGCCACGAGCCACTGCCCATTCACTTGAACAAACTCCCGCGAGGGGCCTGCCCGAAATACATGCGCGTGGCGGTATCGTCTTAAAAAGTACGCATCTTCGATCATTTGGGCGTACAGCTCGGTTAGGTGCAGTGCAAACTGCTGGCTGTCCCTATCCACCGAGGATCGCAACGCCGAAATATCGAGTACGGCTAACAGATTGCCGTCAGGGTCGCGGATCGGTGCGGCGGTGCAGGTTAAGTTGATGTGACTCGCATCAAAATGATCAATCTGATGACACGTTAGGGCCGCTTGCTCTTGAATACAGGTGCCGACCGCACAGGTGCCTGCGTAGCGCTCGCTCCAATCTGCGCCAAGGTAGAGGCCGGCTTTTCGCAAGGGGCGGTCGTTGTGTCGATCACCTAAGTATTGAACGGTAATGCCGCGGTGATCCGTCAATAATAGGACATAACCAAAGTGCGCTATGTGCTGGTACAGCTGCTCAACACCGGCGCGGGCAACGTTGAGAAACTCATCCACACCGCCTTGATGCTCTTTAAGGGTTTGATGCGTCACGATGCGGGCCGGTCTTGGCTGGGAAGGGTCCAAACCGTAATCGGTTAAACATCGGTGCCAAGAGCGCCCAATAACGCTTTTGGGTAAGGTTGGGCTGTGTTGCACGGCCTCCACAAAATGGAGGATCGAATCCACGTGATGACGCTGGCGCTGAAGCTCTGTCATGAGAAGTCCTTTTTAATCGGTATCTATTATTTTTATCCGATGCCTCCAGTCTAAACACAGGCGTTTGGGTTTGTCATCTGTCTGTTTTTCATCCAACACAGGGCGTTACAGGTGTAACACGGGAGTAAGCTTTGCGTTACAGGTCTGTATCAGGTGTAACGGTTTTATTCGTTGCTGGATTCAGTGCGTTAAGTTGATGATCTATTTGTAAAATCCCATTAGATCAATGGGTTGTGGATGAGCTTGTGATGCAACTTTGGTCGTTGGCATACGCGTTGCTCTGATCCTGTTATCGGGCGTGTTCCGATACGCGACGAATAAAAATAACAGACCCGCAAAGGAGATCTTGATGAATAAGATCAATACATCCGTACCAACGCCACTCTCTGCAACCGACACCGCCGTGGTCAATTGGCTCAGTGGTTTTGAAGAGTGCCTTGCCTCCAATCAACCCGAACGTGCCGCCGAACTGTTCGAAAAAGAAGGTTTTTGGCGTGATCTTGTCGCTTTTACATGGAATTTAAAAACCATGGAGGGGCAGGATGAGATCCGCTCAATGATCCAAGCGACCGTACCAAACGCCAAACCTTCGAATTGGCAGTTGGATGAATCCGCCAATGAAAACGATGGCGTTATTGATGCGTGGATCACCTTCGAAACCGCCGAAGGGCGGGGCCGTGGACATCTGCGCTTACGCGATGGCAAAGCGTGGACCCTGCTGACCACCTTGGTGGAGCTTAAGGACTTCCCCGAAAAGAAAAACTACCTGCGCCCGAAAGGCGCTGAGCACGGTGCGAATAAGCATCGCAAAACATGGCTTGAGCAACGTAAAGAGGAAGAGGCCACCCTTGGGTACTCCGAGCAACCTTACTGCCTCGTCATCGGCGGTGGTCAAGGCGGGATAGGTTTAGGCGCGCGATTGCGCCAGTTAGAAGTCCCAACGCTGATCATCGATAAACACGAACGCCCAGGCGATGCGTGGCGTAAACGTTATAAGTCCCTCTGCCTGCACGACCCGGTTTGGTACGACCACATGCCGTACATTCCATTTCCGGATCATTGGCCAGTCTTCGCCCCGAAAGACAAAATTGGCGACTGGCTGGAGATGTACACCAATATCATGGAGCTGAATTACTGGAGCTCCACCACCTGCGAGAGCGCGCACTACGATGAGAGCGCGAAAGAATGGGTCGTGCATGTGAATCGCAACGGCGAGGAGTTAGTACTGCGCCCTAAACAGTTGGTACTTGCCACAGGGATGTCAGGGATGCCGAATGTGCCGACCCTTAAAGGGATGGAAACCTTCCAAGGTGAGCAGCATCACTCCAGTCAGCACCCAGGCGGTGAAGCCTATCGTGGTAAAAAGTGCGTGGTGCTGGGCGGTAATAACTCAGCGCACGACATCTGCGCTGCTTTGTGGGAGAACGGCGCCGATGTCACCATGATTCAGCGCTCTTCAACGCATATCATCAAATCCGACTCGCTAATGGATAAGGTACTGGGTGGTTTGTATTCCGAAGAGGCCGTTCAAAATGGGATAACGACCTACAAGGCGGATCTCACCTTTGCCTCCATCCCGTTTAAGATCATGCCGGATTTCCACATTCCGTTGTATGAAGCGGTGGCCGAACAAGACGCCGAATTTTACGATCGTCTGAAAAAAGCCGGGTTCTTGTTGGATTTTGGGGATGATGGATCGGGTCTCTTTATGAAATATCTTAGAAGAGCTTCGGGTTATTACATTGATGTGGGCGCATCCGAATTGATCGCCGATGGTGAGATTAAGCTCAAAAGCGGCGTAACCATTGAGGAGATCAAACCGCACTCGGTGGTACTGACCGATGGCACGGAGCTTGAAGCGGATTTGATCGTCTACGCGACAGGCTTCGGTTCGATGAACGGTTGGGCCGCCAAGATCATCTCGCAAGAGGTGGCCGATAAAGTGGGTAAATGCTGGGGCATGGGGTCAGACACGACAAAAGACCCAGGCCCATGGGAAGGGGAGCTTCGCAACATGTGGAAACCCACTCAGCAGGAAGCGCTCTGGTTCCACGGCGGTAACCTTCACCAATCGCGGCATTACTCGCAGTATTTGTCGTTACAATTAAAAGCGCGGATGGAGGGGCTGGAGACTCCGGTGTACGGCCTTCAGGAGGTACACCATCTGTCTTAGCGGGGCTTAAAGAAAAAGGCTCTGCAAAGCTGACCAAACAGGCTTGCAGAGCCAAAAAATGATTAAGGACAAAACCCCAATCAGGCAAGGGAGATCAATGGATTACTGAGCAAAAGCCCCGGCAGGGTGCTCGTTCGGGTCCATTGCGCCCGTCATGATGGCAACCGCATCGTTCATGGAGTGCGTACTTGGCTTCACCACGGCGATGCGTTTACCTAGGCGGTGGATGTGAATCCGATCCGCCACTTCAAACACGTGCGGCATGTTGTGGCTGATCAGCACCACAGACAGGCCTTTATCACGTACATCTTTGATCAAATTCAGTACGCGTCGGGACTCTTTCACCCCAAGCGCAGCGGTGGGTTCATCCATGATGACCACGTGTTTTGCAAACGCCGCCGCACGGGCCACCGCGACCCCTTGGCGTTGACCACCCGAGAGGGTTTCAACCGCTTGGTTGATGTTCTGGATGGTTAACAAGCCTAATTCGCTGAGCTTGGCTTTGGCTTCCTCGTTCATCGCTTTGCGATCCAACATGCGAAACACCGAGCCTAAAATGCCGGGGCGAAGACGCTCGCGGCCAAGGTACAGGTTGTCGGCAATGTCCAACGACGGGGATACTGCTAAGTTTTGATAAACGGTCTCGATGCCGTGTTTGCGGGCATCCATTGGGCTTTTGAAATTGATCTTTTTACCGTCGAGTAAGATCTCACCGCTGTCGGGCACCAGTGCGCCTGAAAGCGCTTTAATCAGTGAGGATTTACCGGCACCGTTATCACCAATGACGGCTAGAATTTCGCCACGTCGCAGTTCAAAGTCCGCGCCATCGACGGCGGTTACGTGTCCGTAGCGCTTAACCAGGCTTCGGGCTTCGAGTACGTGTTCAATGTTGCTCATAAATCACCTGCCTTACGCTTTACGAATCCACTGGTCCATGCCCACCGCAACGATGATCAATAAACCCACTGTGAACTCTTGCCAAAGGACATCGACACCGGCCAATGCCAAACCGTTACGGAAAACGCCAACCACTAAGGCACCGATGAGGGTTCCGAAGATAGCGCCGCGACCCCCAAACAAACTACAGCCGCCGATTACGACCGCGGTAATACTGTCGAGGTTAGCCATCATGCCCGCTTGCGGGCTGACCGAGCCGATACGGCCAATCAGAGCCCATGCGCCGATGGCGCAGATGATGCCGGCCACGACATACACGGACATCAGGATGCGATCGGTACGGATACCGGCCAAGCGAGCCGCCGCTGGGTCGTCCCCTGTGGCGTACACATGGCGGCCCCACGCGGTCCAGTTAAGGGCGTACCAAACAATTAAAAAGAGTGCCAACATCAGCAGTGAGCCGTAGCTGAGTTTGGCACCCAGAAACTCAATCGTGTGACCTGTCCAATGGAGCAACGGCGCGGCGTTATCAATCGCTTGTGAGCGGATCGTCTCGCTTTTGGAGTACCAAAGGTTCAGGGCGAAAAAGATGTTCCACGTGCCCAAGGTAACGATGAACGGGGGCAGCTTAATCTTAGTGACTAGGAAGCCGTTGATGCAGCCGCACACGGCACCGGCAAACAAACCGATCCCCAGCGCACCAAAGGGTGGAAAGCCAAAGTCGACAGCCATTCGGCCCATCACGACCGAGGTCAGTACCATAATCGCACCCACCGACAGATCGATACCGGCGGTCAGGATGATCAGCGTTTGGGCAATACCCAAGATACCGATGATGGTGACCTGCTGAAGAATCAGCGACATGTTAAAGGGGTGCAGGAAGCGATCCCCAATGATAAAACTGAACGCAACAACGGCTAAAAACAGAACAATGGCCGGTGCCGCGGTTGGGTGTTGGTGGAAAAATCGATGGGCTCTTTCGCCGAACGAGAGCTTTTCAGTCTCGAACGAAGCAAAATTTCCGTCGGCGGCTGATGCAATGAGCTCGTGCTCAGCGGCCTGAGATTTTTGGGTAGCTGAACTGCTGGACATGGAAAACTCCCGAAAGGATCAAGGCAGGGCCGAAACCCTGCCTGAGGTGCTCAGTCAGACGATGCGAGGCTTAGCCCCAGCACATATCCAGACCGTCTTTAGAGGATTTGGACTCGATGCCTTCTTGCGGCGCATCGGTGATCAGTTCGACACCGGTGTTTACGAAGTCCAGACCTTCAGAAGCAGATGGCTTCTTACCGGTTTTGGCGTATTCCAGAATCGCATCCACGCCCATAGACGCCATGCGAAGTGGGAATTGCATAGAGGTTGCGCCGATCACGCCATCGCGAACGTTCTCAACACCTGGGCAACCACCATCAACAGAGACAATCAGAACGTCGTCTTGTCGACCTGCTGCTTTCAGCGCTTCATAAGCACCGGCGGCGGCGGGTTCATTGATGGTGTAAACCACGTTGATGCCTGGTTCTTTCTGCAGCAAGTTTTCCATCGCGCGACGGCCGCCTTCTTCCGCACCGCTGGTCACATCGTGGCCAACAATACGTGGGTCGTCTTCATCACCAATGCGCTTAGGGTCTTTAACGTCGATGCCAAAGCCTTCAAGGAAACCTTGGTCGCGCGCAACGTCAACGGTAATCATGCTGCTGTTCAGATCCAGCATCGCAATTTTGGCGTCTTTGGCTTTATCGCCTAAGGTTTTCGCCGCCCACTGACCGATGTACACACCGGCTTTGTAGTTGTCGGTGGCAAAGGTCGCATCCGCCGCATCAGCAGGGCTTAATGGGGTATCCAGAGCAATCACCAGCAAGCCTTCAGCGCGCGCACGGTCAATGGCAGGAACAATCGCAACAGGGTCGCTTGGGGTGATCAGAATGCCTTTCGCGCCAGAGGCGATCAGGTTTTCAATCGCTTGAACCTGAGATTGATTGTCTCCATCAAACTTACCGGCAAACGTGCGCAGATCTACGCCCAGCTCATCGGCTTTATCTTTCGCACCTTCGCGCATCTTCACGAAGAAAGGGTTGGTGTTGGTTTTTGTGATCAGACCTACCACAGGTTTGTCATCAGCAGACACCATAGGCGTTGCCAGAGCAGCAGACATAGCCAAAGCTAAAAGGCCGGATTTGAATTTCATGGAAAACACTCCCGTTATTGTTGTAGTCGAATGTTTTGAATGTTGATTCGTCTTTTGTTGTTTAGAGAGCCAACACATCACGTTCAGATTCAGCCCCCACAATGGTGGACGACGGACTGCGCAAGGCGGGCTCAGTCTTGATTAAAAAGGCTGCGGGTTAATGAAAAATGTCCAATCCAACAAGCTTTGTTAACAAATGAAACAATTGGTACTGCATCCGGATGGGCGGCCATAGGGCATTCAGCTTGTCAGTGGTATAGTCGCAGCGTGTGCACACACTTAAATCAATAAGCGCACCACACCAACCGACAAGAACCAGCACGCTATGCGCTTTTGGCTTAAGGCCAAGGTGAGGGCGAGCCGACAGGGAGTAGTAGACGTGAACGAGACGGTGACCTCATTTGCGGTGAATTTCATCGCCACCATCGGGATTCTGTTTTTAATTCTATTTATTGGTCTTTTGATCACAGCCGTGATCATGTACCGCAACGACCGACGCCAAACCCATAAAACGATTTTGCGAAATTACCCATTAATTGGCCGTTTTCGCTACCTTTTCGAACATTTAGGTGAGTTTTTCCGTCAGTACTTTTTTGCGATGGACCGGGAAGAGCTGCCGTTTAACCGCGCACAGCGCAGTTGGGCGTATAGGGCGGCAAAAAACGTTGATAACACCGTAGCCTTTGGCTCAACACGTGATCTTCGACGCGCTGGGACGTATTACTTCTTAAATTGTCCTTTTCCAACGCTGTCGGAAGACTCCGCGGCATCGCAACCGATGCGCATTGGGCCATACTGCCGCGAGCCATATGATGCGCCATCGTTTTTTAATATCTCGGCCATGAGCTACGGAGCGTTGTCAAAACCGGCGGTTCAAGCCTTATCCAAAGGGGCAGCAAAAGCCGGTTGTTGGATGAACACAGGTGAAGGCGGCTTATCGCCGTATCACTTAGAGGGCGGGTGTGACATCGTTTTCCAAATCGGAACCGCGAAATACGGGGTTCGCGATGCAACGGGTGGTTTGTCCGATGACAAACTGCGTGAAAAAGCCGCTCACCCACAAGTGAAGATGTTCGAGCTGAAGCTCAGCCAAGGGGCAAAACCCGGTAAAGGCGGCATTTTACCTGCAGAGAAAGTGAACGAGGAGGTCGCGGCGATTCGCGGAATCCCAGTCGGAGAGGCGTCGATCAGTCCAAACCGCCATACCGACATCGCCTCGATTGATGATCTGTTAGATCGTTTAAGTCACATCCGCGAGGTCACCGGCAAACCGGTGGGCTTCAAAATGGTACTGGGCACAACGGACTGGTTGGATACGTTCTGCGAGGCGGTCATTAAGCGCGGTACCGAAAACGCGCCAGACTTTATCACGCTCGACAGCGCCGATGGGGGCACAGGTGCCGCACCGATGCCATTAATGGACAGTGTGGGGTTACCCGTCAGCGAGAGCTTGCCGTTATTGGTGAATAAGCTGATGCAACACGGCCTTCGTGAGCGGATGCGGGTGATTGTCTCGGGCAAGATGATTAACCCAACCGATGTCGCCGCGGCGATCTGCATCGGGGCGGATTTTGTGGTCAGTGCGCGTGGCTTTATGTTCGCATTGGGGTGCATTCAGGCGCTGCAGTGTAATAAAAACACCTGCCCAACAGGTATTACGACACATAATCCAGAGTTAAATCACGGCTTAGTTCCGGCCGACAAGGCCGAGAGGGTCGCACATTATCATCACAACTTAGTGCATGAAGTAGAGACGATTGCGCATTCGTGTGGGGTGCCAGAGCCCCGACAGCTCAAACGCCATCATGCGGCCATGGTTCTGGATGGGGGACGTTCAGTGCCTCTGAACATCATCTATCCAGAAAACTAAGTGTGCAGCGCGCCTGACACTGTCAGGCGTGCCTTAATAAGCTATGTTACGGCGGCAGTGCTAGAGGTCGTCGTCTAGCCAAGCGTCGAGGGTTTCTTTCTCGAGGCGCTTTTGTTCGCGGTGCGCTTCAATGGCGCGGCGCGCTGCCAATAAACGTTGGGATGCGACCTGCTTGTTTTTGATCTTGGTTTCTTCTTCGAAACCGATCAACGCATCGATCACTTGGATCTGACCATCTGTCAGGTGTTCCATCTTTTCATTCAGCATGCGATGTATCCTCTCTCATACCTATCCACCTCGGACTGGGAAAGGTGTCCCAGCAGAGGCATCACTGAAGACAACGGTTAATTTGTAACCAATCGCTGTGCGTTTTTCAACCAGTCTTTGGGCGTACGCCCAACGTGGATGAATCAGCAATGTTCACAGGCTAATGTCCTTCCATGACACTCATGTGACAAGAATACGCTACTTTTTAAGGGCTGAACGAAAGCTTAAGCAGAGAATAAACGGCCGTCTTACGAGCCGGGGCGGGTTAGTAAGCGCTTATCATTGTGTCGCAAGTTTTTGAGGCTGCGTTTGATGGTTTTAAGGTGATCGATCAGGACAGGTCCCAGTTTCATCGCCACACCAACGGCTAAAATATCGATGACAATCAAATGCATAACGCGCGATGACATCAAGGTACTGAGGTCTTTATCCTCTTCCACATCGATGTGAATGGCGATGTCGGCTAATTCCGACAAGGGGGTAAAGCTTGGGCACAACGCAATAACGGTAGCCCCAGCTTCTTGCACCAATTTGCTGGTATGAAGCAGATCTTTAGTACGACCCGTTTGGGAAATGGCCACCACAACGTCCTTATCGGTGAGCGATACGGCCGAAATGGTCTGCATGTGAGGGTCTGAATAGGCCGCCGCCGACACTTGAAGGCGGTGAAATTTGTGTTGAGCGTCGGTACATACCGCCGCAGAGGCACCAAAACCGTAGAATTCAACACGCTTGGCTTTGACTAAGGCATCGATTGCGGTCTCGAGTGCGACGGGGTCGAGTTGATCACGAATGTTGATCAGGTTACCGATCATGGAGTCGCAGATCTTTTGCTTAAACTCCGCAACCGTATCTTTGGAGTCGATCGCGAACTGCTCAAACTGCGCAGTGCTGGCCAAACCTTGCGCCAGCGTCAGTTTAAAATCCTGAAACCCGTCGTAATGAAGCGCCCGACAAAACCGAACCACCGTTGGCTCGCTGACTTGGGCTTGCGCCGCTAGGTCAACAATCCGCATATGAATCACATCATTAGGATTAGCCAAGACAAAATCTGCCACTTTCTGCTCTGACTTGCGCAGTTTAGGGCGTGCGTCCGTGATTGATTTTAGAAGGTTGGCTGAATTCAAATGCCTGTCCCAATAAGGTCCGATTTCGGGAAGCCATCAGTATATCAATGAAAGGGAAAACCACCTAACCCGATACCAAAAACCCAATGACGTGAGGAACGTAAATTTATAAGCTCAGTCATAAGCTTAGTCAGTTTTAACAAGGATGCGGTAATGAATAAAACATGGTGGTTTATAAAACAGTGGTCGCAACGCTTATGGGTCCGAGCGGCGCTGTTTTGTTTTATCTCCATTGCCATCGTGATGATTGCCGCCGCAGCTGGTCCCTTTTTGCCGAGCAGCTTTGCTGAGCTGATCAGCGAAAATACGGTCAGCTCGATTTTAACCATCTTAGCCTCCAGTATGCTGACGGTAACGACTTTCTCGCTCAGTACCTTGGTATCGGCGACTAATGCGGCGGCCAGCACGGCTACGCCTCGTGCAACTCAACTGCTGCTCCAAGACACCACAGCACAAAATGCGTTGTCCACGTTTTTAGGCTCGTTTCTGTTCAGTTTGGTGGGCTTAGTTGCCCTGAACACCGGGTTCTATAGCGGGGGCGGGCGCTTTCACCGGGGATCAGCGACCCAGGCACAGCGATCAATGTGATTGAAACCTTAGTGCGGGTGATGGCCGAGCGCGCCTCTGGGTGTGATCAAAATAAAACCGAGTATGACCGGGTCTACCTTCCGGAGTTATCGCCAAAAACCTTATTTGATGTGGCCTTTATGCCGGTCTCACGTGATGGTGCTGGCATGATTGAAGTGGCCATTCGCTTACAAAAAGCCCTGTTTGCTCTATCAAAAATGCCCGATCGCGTCTGCCAAGAGGCGGCAATTGAGTTTGCTAAAGAAGCATTGGAGCGAGCACTGTCGATATTGACCTTTGAGACGGATCAACAGCGTCTGATCGCTTGTCATAAGTCGCTGTTTTCAGACGATCAGAGCGCTTAAGTGCGATTCTCTGCGTAGTAACACGTACGTATTCAGAAGAGTGTTGCGTTTCTTTGCAGGTGGGTATTCTGCGTGCTATTTTCTTCTAACCTTGCTAACTAAAAGAATAAAGGGAGTAGATCTGTGAAGCGTCGTCAATTTCTGAAAGGGGCCGGTGCCGCCTCCGTTGCTGCAGGTGCAATGGTGTCCGCTCAAGCTCAAGCAGCTCCAGAGTTTAAATGGAAGATGGTCACAACATGGCCTAAAAACTTCCCAGGTTTAGGTACAGGTGCAAACTACCTGGCTAAGCTGATCGGTGAGATGTCTAACGGCCGAATCCAAGTTAAAGTCTACGGTGCCAAAGAGTTGGTTGGCGCTTTGGAAATCTTTGATGCTGTCTCTCGTGGTACGGCCGAAATGGGCCACGGTGCTGCGTATTACTGGAAAGGCAAAAGCCGTGCAGCGCAATTCTTTGCAGCAGTACCGTTTGGCCTGACCGCACAAGAGATGAACAGCTGGTTGTACCACGGTGGTGGTATGGAGCTGTGGGAAGAGGTATACGCACCGTTTAACCTGATCCCAGGTGCTGTGGGTAATACTGGCGTTCAGATGGGCGGTTGGTTCAACAAAGAGATCAACTCCGTCGATGACCTGAAAGGCCTAAAAATGCGTATTCCGGGCTTGGGCGGTGAAGTGCTCAAGCGTGCCGGTGGTACGCCAGTGTTGCTTCCAGGTGGCGAGATCTTCCCATCGTTGCAATCAGGTGCGATCGATGCAACTGAGTGGGTCGGCCCTTACAACGACCTCGCATTTGGTCTGCACAAAGCCGCGAAATACTATTATTACCCAGGCTGGCACGAGCCAGGCACAACGCTGGAATGCTTCATGAACAAAGAAGCGTTCGAGTCTTTGCCGGCCGATCTTCAAGTGATCGTTCGTTCGGCCATTCGTATTGCCAACCAAGATATGCTGGCGGACTTCACAGCGAAGAACAACCGTGCGCTGGAGCAACTGGTTAACGAGCAAAACGTCGAGTTGCGCCCTTACCCAGACGAAGTTCTGAACACACTGCGTGAACTGTCCGACCAAGTGGTTGCAGAAGAAGCCGCGCAAGATGAGATCACCAAGAAAGTGTTTGATTCTTTCGTGAAATTCCGCGACCAGGCGAAGAAGTGGCACCAAGTCTCTGAACAAGCCTACTTGAATGCTCGTAACCCACTCTCGTAAATAAGAGATCGGTTATGACGTGAAAAGAGCCTCTGATGAGGCTCTTTTTTATGACCATGGAGAAACAATCGCAATGATGAGCACGAAAAAAAACAAAAACGCGAAAGTGGCTAATGTATATATGAGTAGCCGAAGAGCGGTAGAGTGAAAAGAGGCTTCTATTTTAGGTTTAATGTTAAAAGTAAATAACCCATACGCTATTGAAAAAACAGCTATGGGTAAAATAAAGCTTAGAAAAATATTATTACTATCGATTGGTGAAAGTAAGAAAACGCTGAGCGCAGTATAGATAAATACGCCGATTATGTAGATGACAATTTTCGCGGTTTGAGCAAAGTAAGAAGAAATTACACCAAAAAAGAGAGCTAAGGGGATGATCATATCCTTGTCTGAGAATGTTACACATCTCGATGCTAACAACCGTATGAGAACTTTTCAATCCTCGAAAGTTCCCATACGTGATGGCTGACGTTTATACAAGTAAATTGGCATTAATCTCACTGATGTTTTTAGCGCCGGTCAGTACCATCGCCACACGCATCTCTTTCTCGATCAAATCGAGCAGATTCGCAACGCCGGCTTCGCCATCGGCCGCGAGTGCGTAGATGAAGGCTCGGCCGAGCATAGTGCAGTCGGCACCGAGTGCCAGCATACGCACAACATCCAAGCCGGTTCGGATGCCCGAATCCACCAAAATCTTAAGCTCGCCTTTTACGGCATCGGCTATGGCGGGCAGGGCGCGTGCGCTTGACAGTACGCCATCCAGCTGACGACCACCGTGGTTTGAAACGATGATCCCATCCGCGCCAAAGCTTACCGCATCGCGAGCATCTTGCGGGTCGAGAATCCCTTTGATCACCATCGGGCCATCCCAGAAGTTACGGATCCACTCGAGGTCTTTCCAGCTGATGGATGGGTCAAAGTTAGCGCCCAGCCATCCAATGTAATCTTCAAGGCCGGTTGGGTTACCGCGATACGCCGAGATGTTACCCAAGTCATGCGGCTTACCATGTAGGCCAACATCCCACGCCCAGCGAGGGTGTGTGACCGCCTGAAGCATACGACGAGACGCAGCGTACGGACCACTCATGCCAGAATGCGCATCGCGGTAACGGGCGCCCGGTACCGGCATGTCCACAGTGAACACTAAGGTGGTAACGCCAGCTGCTTTGGCACGCTCCAGCGCATTTTGCATAAACCCGCGGTCTTTCAGAACATACAGCTGGAACCACATAGGGCGGTTAATGGCCGGTGCCACCTCTTCGATGGGGCAAACCGATACGGTCGACAGCGTAAAGGGAATGCCTTTCTTGTCGGCCGCTCGTGCGGCTTGTACTTCGCCTCGGCGGGCGTACATACCGGTTAAGCCAACCGGTGACAGCGCCACGGGCATCGAGAGGGATTCATCAAAAAGCTGAGTCTCTAAACTCAGCTGTGACATATCGTTTAGCACACGTTGGCGTAACGCGATGTCGCTCAGATCGGCAACATTGCGCTTAAGGGTGTGCTCGGCGTAGGCGCCGCCGTCGATGTAATGAAATAGAAACGGCGGTAAGCGACGTTTTGCCGCAGCACGATAGTCGGTGGAGGCCGAAATAATCATTGTTATAATCCCTACGGTTTGGGTAACAGCGAAGGCCAGAGATACCTCTGACCTTGGTTTTACATGGATCAGTGAGTCAAGAGTGGATCATCCACGCCTAATAAATAGACCGCGATTAGCGCGATAATACCAGTCATTAAAACGTAGTAGAGCGTTGGCCATACGGTTCGACGAAGCGTAGCTCCTTCTTGACCCAGTAAACCGACGGTGGCGGAGGCCGCAACCACGTTGTGAATAGCGATCATATTACCGGCGGCTGCGCCCACCGCTTGCGCCGCAATCATCAAGCTGGTTGATAAGCCTAGGTTGGTCGCAACGCCAAACTGGAACTGGCTAAACATCATGTTGGATACGGTGTTAGAGCCTGCCAAGAAGGCACCCAGCGCACCGATGGACGGTGCGACCAGTGGGTAGATCCCTCCAACGCTATCGGCCACATAACGCGCCATCAAGATGGGCATGCTCGGAAGGTCAGCGGCGTTAACACCTGAGTTGATCAGGATACGCACCATCGGCACGGTAAACAGCAAGACGAATCCGGCGCTGACCAAGACACTGCCCGATTCTTTTGCGGCTTTGCCAAGCTCGCTAAAGGTCATGCGGTGCAGGAAGAAGGTGATCAGAACCACCATCACCAAAATTCCCCCTGGCAGATACAGGGGTTGGAAGCCCGCATTCACACCGGTTTCACCCAATAGATCCGAAAAGCCGATCGAAACGGATTTAAACACCGCTGTGACTTCTGGGAATACACGGCTGACCACTAAGAAAACACCCACTAAAACGTAAGGCATCCAAGCGCGCAGACCGCTCATTGGACGTGCGGTTAGATCATCCAATTTGATCTCTACTCGACCCACCCAATCCGTTGGCCATTCGCTGCGATCGGCAAAGTCCCACGTCTTTTTCGGTACTAAGAAGCCCGCGCGCGCAGCGCTGGTCACAATCGCAAGGCCAACCAAACCACCAATCAAGGATGGGAACTCAGGCCCTAAGAAAATACCCGTCAGTACGTAAGGAATGGTCACAGACAGTCCGGTAAAGAGCGCAAACGGCAGTACTTCGAGCACCGCTTTCCATGAACGATCTTTACCAAAGAAGCGCACTAGCATGATGACCATGATCAACGGCATCACTGTACCTACGATGGCATGCATGATGGCCACTTGGCTGGTGATCAGTTGCAGGTAGGTATCCCAGTTAGACCCATTCGCAACCAACTGTTCAGTGATGGCAGCATGATCAAGACCTGTGTTCACGCCGACAATGATCGGTGTACCCACGGCGCCAAACGAAACGGGTGTGCTTTGCACCAACATGCCCATTAGCACAGCGGCAGTGGTCGGGAAGCCGATGGCGACCAGTAATGGCGCTGCAATTGCCGCTGGCGTACCGAAACCGGATGCGCCTTCGATAAAGCAGCCAAAGAGCCACGCGATGATGATGGCTTGAATGCGTCGGTCAGGGCTGATGGTGGTGAACCCGGCGCGGATCACCTTAATGCCACCCGAGTGCTTCAGCGTATTCAGTAGGAAGATGGCGCCAAAAATGATCCATAAAAGGCTAACGGTTACGATCAGACCTTGCAGTGTCGAGGCCAGAACGCGGTTAAGGCTCATATCCCAAGCAAACAGTGCCACTCCAGCACTGACTAGATAGACCAAAGGCATTGCACGTTTTGCTGGCCAGCGTAACCCCACCAAGAGAAGTCCCGCCAAGAGAATAGGCGAAAAGGCCAGGAGTGCTAAAAGTCCTGAAGGCATAGAAATGTCATCCTGTAATTATTTTTAACGGATACGGTAAATTGGTAAGACCAATTGACAATGTTGTTTGGACAGCGTATGGTAGGTAGCCTCATCCTGTCAAACTACCCACGTTATACCTTGGTATAGTGAAAGACCGCTAAGCCCCGTCAGTTGTATGATCTTTAATTTCTATCTGTTAATTGGTATGACCAATTATTGGTTGAGCGTGTGTGATGATCAGACGGCGACCCGCTGATGAGAGTAAAAGTGCTTACTGTGAAACAGGTGGCCCAGCGGCCAGCGGAAACACCAGTAATCGGCATGAAAGGTGTTGAACATACCTCGCCCAACGCGCGGGTCGAGCAATCGGCTGATCTTACGAAAATGCCGTGTCGTGCGCGACCAGGCCACATCATTCAGATCCCCCGTCACCAGAATCGGTCGGGTATCCTCGGCCAGATCTTTGGCAACAACTAACAGCTCTGCATCGCGTTCGGTTGAGGCCTCGTTCTCGGAAGGGCTTGGGGGTGCTGGATGCAGAAAATGACAGCGAATACGATCCCCAATGGGGGTCTCTAGCTCAGCAAAGATTGAGGGCTTATCGTCCTCAACCAAAAAGTTAACTTGTTGATGATGCAGCGGCCACTGGGAATAGAGATGGATTCCTTACAGGTTATCCAAAGGGCAGGCGACTCGGTAAGGGTAGTGCGCGTTAATCTTAGCGAGCTGGTCTTCCCACCATTGATCCGTTTCCAAAGTGACGAGCACATGTGGCTGATATTGTTGTACCAATTCCAAGAGCTTATTGGCATTGCGATTCGTCATTAACACGTTAGAGGTCATGATCTTAATCGGCACGCCCGCCTCTGAAGTCAGGCTTTTGACCTCTTTAGGGAAGATCGGCAAATACTCCATGATCCATTTTAACTGCCACGCAAGGGCGATCAGGCTTACGATTAAGAGCGATAAGTAGTCGTCCCTGAAAAACACCCTTTACCCACGGACCAAACTCAGGCTCTGTGCGTTCATTTCTCTTCTTTCCAATAACCCGATCAAATACA
>NZ_JBSWXK010000011.1:0-142341 GCF_056160565.1 Neptunomonas sp. ABH4_499
GTATTTGATCGGGTTATTGGAAAGAAGAGAAATGAACGCACAGAGCCTGAGTTTGGTCCGTGCGTAAAGGGTGTTTTTCAGGGACGACTAATTACAATAAGAATCTTATAAGGAGTATAGGACGTTTTCTGTCGGTTTTTAAATACCCCTTTGTTCAGTCATACAACAACATGGATGCCGCGGTACATAAATTCGTAACTGTGTTTTTTAAAAGCGGTCCGGTAAAGGTTAATTATATAACAGATGTCAATAAGGCGTTTGCCGATATTTTTGCAAATGGTGACCTAAAAACCACTGAATATATCCTAAAAGCATGGCGTGAGGAGGCCGCTACCCGCAGTAAAACAGGTGCCTTTCGAGAAAACCCTTATGTGTTTGAAAAGCCCATAGATCTGCACGTTGTTAAACCGAATGTCGATTTAAACTCTAGAGGCGTTAATAACGTATCAAATATTCCGTTTGAGGAAATGTTTTCTCAAGCTGCTAATGGTTTTTGCTTTTTAGCCGCTTTGTTAACCATTGCAGATAGCGTTAATAGCTTCAATAAAGAAATGACGAGTGATAATGACTTCGTCAACGTTATGCTACACCCCGCAACGCAAATTTTAGGTGCCGGATTGGATATTGGATCTGCTGTAATTGGTATGCAGCAAAACAGTATGGCTCTAAATTTAAAAGGAAAAATAGTCGGGGAGTGGCTTGATAAAATAACAGCGGGAGCTATCGATACAACAGCAAAAAGTGGCCTCAGTAAAGTTGGTATCGCTATTGTAGGCTCGGCTGCATTGGCCACCATATTGATAGCGGGTGCCTCTTTAATCGATAGTGTCGATAAAAAAGACCGGGCTGGCATTATTGGCAACTCAATGTGGTTAGCATCCCCTATGTTAATCACAACAGCGATGTATAACTTAGGTAAAGAGCGAGTAGTACTAACACTGGCCGGTATGGCGTTACCTTGGGCGTGGGTCAATATATTTGGTTATATACTCTTGTTTGCGGGTTTTGTGGTGCTGTTCTTTCAACGGAACGATCTGCAAAATTGGGTTCGCGACGGTTTTTGGGGTACGAATGAGGATATATTGGATGATGAAGAACGACCTAAAAAGGCCAGTTTTATGATTGAGTGTTATGTTAATTATAATACAGAAGATCATTTTAATTTTATTAAAGATTATCAAGATAATTTTTATGATAAAGACGTAACTCGCCTTTATCAATTATCTTCCTATATTAAATTGGAAGATGATATTAAGTTGGATGGTAAGGTGGGTGTAGTATCCAATTTGATATATGAAGAGAAAAGTTTGGATCGTTTTTCAATTCTCTTAGAAGTGGCGGATGCCCCAGTTGGGGATATGATGGAATTTAGGCAAGTTGTTGAAGGTGGCGCTTTTTTAGAGTATCTCGATAAAGATAAAGCCTATCTTAAAGTGGATAAAGAAGTGTGTAAAAAAGTTGCTCGATTTGCTGGTAATCGTCGTATTTATGTACGGGTGAAGTTGTTTTATAAAGATGTGAACTTTTCGAATACCAGTGAATGGTTGTCTTTAGCGTTGAGTGATGTGTGATGCAAATTTTTTATATGAATGGAAAAAAACTCTACTCTGGTGATGCGCTTCTCAAATTTGATGAGTTTATTCAGTATTTTGGTTTAAAACGCAGCTTTCGATATGTAAATGGATGCGTTGTACTAGAGCCCTTTATGCAGATGTGGCTCAGGTCTATTTTTGTAATGCTGTTTATTGTCGGGATGACATTTCTGATATTAAGTGGATCTTTTGGGTCGCAACGTGGTTCTATTATTAATGAACTAAGATGGTATTATGATTTCGAAGACAGAGCATATGAAGAGTATATTAGATTTGATGGTGATTTTGATCCAAGAAAAGAGTCAGATTTGAGGCGATTTGATAGTGTAAAAGAAAACTATAAAACCCACAGTCATATTCCTTCCGAATTGGCCCCCCTTCTAATTGCTACTATTCCTTTACTCATCAGCTTCTTCCGCCGTCGAGAAGCTTTAGTGGTCTTCGATAAAGAGCGCCGTCTTATTTATACAGTGAAAGAGGGTAAGGTTTACTATCATAAAGTATACGACCTTAACTATCTTCCTTTTACAACAAATACGGGTGCTATATCGGCCAGTTCGCTGATCATTCCATTAAACGTAGGTTTATATCAGTGGCAAAACGAAAAATGCTTGATGCAGAAAGAGGTGTTCAGTACAGGTATCTTTTACCCCGACAGCAATTGCCAGCAGCAGTTTTTATGTATTTTGCTGAATGCTTATTTTAGTAACCAAAATAGAGGCAGCAATGATGAATGGCTTACCTCTATTCTAACTACTGGGCCTTCCAAAAATTTTTTAGAATACTTAGATAAGATTGTTCTGTTTAGCTTTAGAAAGCGAGAAGACCCATTCGCACCAGAAGTGCAAGCGGTTGTCGATCAGATCATGGATCAGTTTAAAGACTTAGAGGAGGGTGATATGGATTTTGAAGCGTTTGATTTTAGCTACCGCAAGCCGCTGGGTACGCAATGATCTCTATTTTCTACATGAATGGAAAAAAACTCTACTCTGGTGATGCGCTTCTCAAGTTTGATGAGTTTATTCAGTACTTTGGTTTAAAGCGCAGCTTTCGATATGTAAATGGATGCGTTGTACTAGAGCCCTTTATGCAGATGTGGCTCAGGTCTATTTTTGTAATGCTGTTTGCTGTTGGGATGACATTTCTGATATTAAGTGGATCTCTAGGGACGCAACGTGGTTCTATTATAAATGAATTGCGCTGGTATTACGATTTTGACGATCGTGCTTATGAGGAGCTTATGTATAAGCCATATATTGATTATGATTTAAATAATGATTTTCATGTTGAGATTTTTGAAAATAAAAAGCGTTCTTGGAAAAAGCATAGTCATATCCCTCCCAATCTAGCTCCTCTACTAATCGCTACCGTTCCTTTGCTTATCAGCTTCTTCCGCCGCCGAGAAGCTTTGGTGGTCTTCGATAAAGAGCGCCGTCTTATTTATACAGTGAAAGAGGGCAAGGTTTACTACCATAAAGTCTATGATCTTAACTATCTGCCTTTTACAACAAATACGGGAGCTATATCGGCCAGTTCGCTTATCATTCCATTAAACGTAGGTTTGTATCAGTGGAAAAACGAAAAATGCTTGATGCAGAAAGAGGTGTTCAGTACAGGTATCTTTTATCCCGATAGCAACTGCCAGCAGCAGTTTTTATGTATTTTGCTGAATGCTTATTTTAGTAACCAAAATAGAGGCAGCAATGATGAATGGCTTACCTCTATTCTAACTACTGGGCCTTCCAAAAATTTTTTAGAATACTTAGATAAGATTGTGCTTTTTAGCTTTAGAAAGCGAGAAGACCCATTCGCACCAGAAGTGCAAGCGGTTGTTGATCAGATCATGGATCAGTTTAAAGACCTAGAAGAGGGTGATATGGATTTTGAAGCGTTTGATTTTAGCTACCGCAAGCCATTGGGGACTAAGTAGCGATTTTTGAGGTTTTTTTAATAATCTTTGGCTATGACGCATATTGCTAATCGTCATTGGGAATGGCGTTTGTATCGCGCAATACTGGTTGCAACTAACCAACCCGTTCGAGGTGCACCATGCAAAAGGTCAAACAGATTATGGCAAAGAACGTCACACCACTGCGGGTATCCACTCCGCTGGTGGATGCGGTGGATCTATTGATCAAAAGCGGATACTTAGGCTTGCCAGTTGTCGATGACAAACGCCAACTGGTGGGGTTCCTCTCTGAGCAGGATTGCATCAAGGCCCTGATCAACGACTCTTATCACTGTGAGTCGCACATGGTCGTGTCCGACATCATGCACAAAAAGCCGTTGTTCGTATCCCCAGAGCTGTCGGTGCTGGAACTTGCCACCATCATGGGGCGCGATAAACCCAAGCTCTTCCCGGTGGTTGATGATATCCAGCGTGTTGTCGGCGTGGTCAGTCGTGCGCAGGTGATGAGTGCTTTGAATCAGTCACTTAAGGCGTGTCGGGTGGCCTAACCTTCAAAAACTCGAGTTAGGCTCTTTCAAAAAGGCGAGCTCTTCCTCTGTTGAGGTTCGCCCGAGTATCTCGTTTCGGTGTGGGTAGCGTCCAAAGCGGTCGATGATCGCTTTGTGGCGCAGCTCCGAATCGTAGAATGGCTTTTCGCCAAGCTCCTTGAATAGGCGTTCTGCCGTTTCGTGTATCTTTTTTGATTCGCTGTGCATAAACGGCATGTACATAAAGCAGCGTTGCATGGATGTCAGCGATTGGTCGGCGCTCTGTTGTAATGCCTCCTGAGCAAGAGCTAGCGCTTGGGCATCCTGAGCAAAGGCGGCAGGTGTGTCGCGGTGAAGGTTTCGAGAAAACTGATCCAACACGATGATTTCAGCAAGGCGACCTTCTGGGCTTTCACGCCAAAAGGCCAGCTCGTTCATGCAGGCCTTGTGGTGAAGATCGCCAAAGCGAGATTCGATGGTGCGATCGAGCGTTTCATCCTTAATAAACCATTGCTTGGGTTCGAGTTCCTGATACCAAAAGTTGAGTACGGTTTGTGGTGTCATGATCGCTCCTTAATCGTTGGATGAAACGCTGTGTCAGATCAACGCAAACTGATGACCGGCCAGCCGCGCTCGTTCGCGATCTGGGTCAGTGTTGGGTCGGCATCGACGGCCACTGGGTTTTCGACCACTTCGAGCAACGGAAGGTCATTACGGGAGTCGCTGTAAAAGTAGCTGCCTTCCAGTGCATGGTCGTTATCGGCTAACCAAGCGTGCAGGCGTTTGACTTTGCCCTCTTGGAAGCATGGGGTGCCGGCCACTTTACCGGTGTACAAGCCGTCGATCTGTTCTGGGTCGGTGGCGATGATCTCATCCACACCCAGGCGTGCTGCAATCGGGGCGGTTACAAAGCGGTTGGTGGCGGTGATGATCAGCAGATAATCGCCACGGGCTTTGTGGTCTTGCAGTAAGGCGAGCGCTTTATCGGTGATCATCGGCTCGATCTTGGTGGCCATAAACTCCTGATGTAAGGCATCCAGTTGATCGTTGGGGAACAGGGTCAGTGGCTTTAAGGCAAACTCCAGAAACTCATAGATATCGAGCGTGCCATCCACGTACTGTTGATAGAAGCGGTCATTGGCGTCTTTATACACAGTGCGGTCGACTATCCCTTTTTCGCACAAAAACTCGCCCCACGCGTGGTCGCTGTCACCGTGTAACAATGTGTTGTCCAGATCAAAAATTGCCAGGCTCACAAGCCGTCTCCTCAGGTATGCCGTGAGATCGTTCACCGATCATTGGAAGCGCTATTGTACCTGCCAGAGTCGGGCGCTTGGCAAGCTATTTGCGGTTTGACCGAAGTATGGAACAATAGGGTTAATTAAAGTTTAGGATAACTATTGTGATCGATTCAGACGGGTTCAGACCGAATGTAGGTATCATTCTGGCAAACTCTCTGGGTCAAGTGCTTTGGGCGCGACGAATCGGACAGGATGCCTGGCAGTTTCCGCAAGGTGGCATCAACGATGATGAAACCCCGGAACAAGCCATGTTCCGAGAACTAAAAGAGGAGATAGGCCTCTCAGCGAACGATGTTGAAATCATAGCTGTAACGCGCGGCTGGTTACGCTACCGGCTACCCAAGCGCATGATTCGGAGACACTCGCACCCCATCTGTGTGGGGCAAAAACAAAAATGGTTTTTACTGCGAATGCTCAGCCAGGATGATGCGGTGACCATCGACCATACCGACTCACCAGAATTTGACGGTTGGCGCTGGGTCAGTTATTGGTATCCCCTAGGACAGGTCGTTTCGTTTAAACGCGAGGTGTACCGTAAGGCAATGAAAGAATTATCGCCTAAACTGTCTAAGGTGGTCGAAACTGACTACGAAGAGTTTACGGTGACAGATCGACGGCGTTTCTCCAATAAACGCAGCAGTCGAGGTCGCCCCTCGCATGATCGACATTGACGATGCGAGATCAATTTAACTAAGGAATCGCCATGCTGGAATTGCTGCGAAAAATCGTTCAGGAGGTCGGATCGGCACAAGATGTCGATACAGCCCTTGATGTGATTGTTCGCCGCATTCAGCGTGGTCTTCGCACCGACGTCTGTTCGGTGTATCTGTTTGATCACCCCACTCAACGTTATGTTTTACGTGCCTCGCAAGGTTTGAACGCCAACGCGATTGGGCGCGCTTCGCTCTCCTCCTCGGAGGGGATTGTCGGATTGGTCGCACGTCGTGCTGAGCCGATCAACCTTGAAGATGCCGAAACCCACCCAGCTTACTGCTACCTACCCGAAACGGGTGAAGAGCAATACCACGCCTTTTTAGGGGTGCCGGTCATCCACCGCCGTCAGGTGTTAGGTGTCTTGGTGGTACAGCAGAAAGCGATGCGCCGTTACGACGAAAGTGAAGAAGCTTTCATGGTGACTGTATCAGCTCAGCTGGCGGGTTTGATTGCTCACGCAGAGGCCAGCGGTACGGCCGATGAAGAGATCCAATCGCCTAAGCGGGTGGTCAGTCGTCGGTTTGATGGGGTGGCCGCGTCCGCGGGTATCGCGATAGGTCAGGTATCGGTCATGGCGCCGCTTGCGAATTTGGATGCGGTGCCAGATAAACAAACCCAAGACATTCAAGGCGAGATCGATCGCTTCAAAAAAGCCTTGGAGCGAGTCCGTTGTGATATTCGCGGCGTGAGCCAGCGACTGGAAAAGAAGCTGCGCGATGATGAAAAAGCGTTGTTTGATGCCTATCTAAAGATGTTGGATGACAGCACCATTGCCGGTGAAGTGATCAAGCTGATCCAGGCAGGGCATTGGGCGCAAGGGGCGTTAAGCCAAGTCATCATCGCCAACGCGAATATTTTCAGCATGATGGATGACCCTTACTTAAGAGAGCGCGGAACCGATGTTCGCGATCTGGGTAGGCGAGTGCTTACTTACCTTCAGCAGGTTGATAATCCGGGTGATGTGGAGTTGCCGGATAACGCGATTCTGGTCACCGATGAGCTGACCGCCACCATGATGGGCGAAGTCTCCATGGATAAGGTCGCGGGGCTCGTTTCGGTGAATGGTTCGGGTAACTCCCATGCGGCGATCCTAGCGCGCTCGATGGGGATTCCTACCGTGATGGGGATTACCGATCTGCCGTTTAGGCGATTGGATGGCCGCTTTGTGGTGGTCGATGGCTATTCTGGCCGCTTATACGTCGAGCCATCGGAGGAGCTCTTATCCTCTTATCAAGAGATCGTTCGTGAACAGGCCGAAGTGGCCGCAGGGCTTGAGATGCTGCGCGATCTTCCGGCGATTACTAAAGACGGTCATCGAGTGCCTTTGTGGGTCAATACCGGTTTAACGGCGGATGTTGCACGCTCCCTTGAGCGCGGTGCCGAGGGGATTGGGCTGTACCGTACCGAGATTCCGTTTATGGTGCGGGATTTCTTCCCAAGCGAAATGGAACAGACCCAAACCTATCGAAAACAGCTCGAAGCCTTTGCGCCTAGCCCGGTTACGATGCGTACACTCGATATTGGTGGCGATAAAGCGCTGCCGTATTTTCCCATCAAGGAGGACAACCCCTTCTTAGGATGGCGTGGTATCCGAGTCACGTTGGACCACCCCGAGATCTTCCTTGTGCAGATACGTGCGATGCTGCGCGCGAACGAAGGGTTGAATAACCTACGCATCATGTTGCCGATGGTGACCAGTGTCTACGAGGTGGATGAAGCCAATAAGCTGATCGACCGAGCAGTGCGTGAGCTGCAAGAAGACGGTCATCAGGTCAGCCGTCCCCACGTTGGGGTGATGATCGAAGTCCCTGCCGCCGTCTACCAAGTGCGCTTGTTTGCTAAACGGGTGGATTTTATCTCGGTTGGCTCCAACGATTTGGCTCAATACCTGTTGGCGGTGGATCGAAACAATCCGCGAGTCTCTGGCTTGTACGCCATGTACCACCCGGCGGTACTCAAAGCGCTGGAGTACATTGCACGTGAAGCGCACAAAGAGAAAATCCAAGTTTCGATCTGTGGCGAGATGGCGGCGGAACCCGCGGGTGCTTTGCTGTTGATGGCGATGGGGTACGACGTGCTGTCGATGAACGCCAATAACTTGCCACGGGTGAAATCGGCCATCCGCGGTGTGCGCATTGAGCAAGCCCGAACCCTCTTTTACAAGATTCGTCGGATGGATGACACCGATCGCATCAAGGCGTATATGGAAGAGGCGATCCGCCGCTTAGGCCTTGGGCAGCTCAGTCAGCCAGAGTTGCCAAGCTAAGGTCAGTTTGATCAACATTCCGTTGACCCGTCGGTATCGATTGGTAACTCTGCTACACTAGCGTTTTTTCACGACGGCACTCCTTTTCATGTTTGACGCACACATGTTGTTCACGATCCTTATGTACCTCGCCCTTGGGGTAGGCGCCGGCATTACCGCAGGGCTTTTTGGTATTGGCGGTGGGTTGTTGATCGTTCCGGTTTTGGTCTTCAGTTTCGGTTTGCAAGGCATCTCGCCGGATGTCTTAACCCATGCTGCGGTTGCGACCTCGCTTGCGACCATCGTGTTTACCTCGATCAGTTCGATCAAAGCACACCACGATCGCGGTGCGGTGCGCTGGTTTGTTTTCAAACCACTCGCCGTAGGTATCGCCATCGGGGCGATTTTAGGGGCCTTTACCGCAGATCAGATCAAAGGGCCGCACCTACAAATCATTATTGGTGTGTTTGCCATCGTGATCGGACTGCAAATGTGGTTCAACATCAAACCCAAAGGCGGAACCGAACTGCCCGGCAAAGCGGGACTGACCGGGGCCGGTGGCGTGATCGGTTGGGCGTCTGCTATTTTTGGGATCGGTGGTGGCTCGTTATCGGTGCCTTTCCTAACATGGAAATCGATGCCGATGCAGCAAGCGGTGGCCACCTCGGCCGCGTGTGGTCTGCCCATCGCGCTTATGGGGGCGGTAACGAACATCTACACCGGATGGCAATCCCCAGAGATGCCTGAGTGGAGTCTTGGTTATATCTACCTACCGGCGTTTATCGGCATTGTCATGAGCAGCGCGTACTGTGCCCGCATTGGCGCAAAATGGGCGCACAGCTTACCGGGCGATAAACTCAAACGGATTTTTGCGGTCTTTTTATTTCTTGTGGGTGTTCGCTTCCTGTTAGCGAACCTGCTGTAACCCAATTAATCGATTAAGGAAGCAGTATGTGGGTGCATGACATAAACCCAATCGCCATTGATCTTGGCTTTTTCCAAATCCACTGGTACGGATTGATGTACCTGATCGGCTTTGGTGCCGCATGGGGGTTAGGTATTTATCGTGCTCGTCGCGCCAACTCCGGTTGGAGTGAAGAGATGGTCTCTGACCTCGTGTTTTGGGGCGCACTCGGCGTGGTCGTCGGTGGCCGCGTAGGTTATGTTCTGTTCTATAATTTTGATCAGTTTCTCGATAATCCGCTCTCTTTATTTGCGGTCTGGGAAGGCGGAATGTCTTTCCACGGTGGCTTGATCGGCGTCTTGGTGGTGCTGGCTGTCTTTGCGCATAAATATCAAAAGACCTTCTTCCAGATCGGTGATTTTGTAGCGCCGCTTGTGCCGATAGGCCTTGGCGCGGGACGTGTGGGTAACTTTATCGGCGGCGAGTTGTGGGGGCGTCCAACGGATGTCTCTTGGGCGGTGATCTTCCCACGCGCGGGTGATGGCCTTGCGCGACATCCGTCCCAGTTGTACGAAGCGTTTTTAGAGGGTGTGGTGATGTTCACCGTCCTCTGGTTCTACACCGCTAAGCCTAAACCACGGGCGGCGGCATCGGGGCTGTTTTTGATCTTATACGGTTGCTTCCGCTCGTTTGTTGAGTTCTTCCGTGAACCGGACGAGCACATCGGATTTATCGCCTGGGGATGGCTCACCAAAGGGCAGCTACTCTCGTTCCCGATGATCGCCATCGGTCTGGTGATGATGATTTGGGCGTACAAACGCAACTTGATGCCAAGCGCTGAAGGCAAAGCGGTAAAAGGGTAAACCATGAAACAATATTTAGATCTGTGCCAACGCATCATCAACGAAGGCGAGTGGATTGAAAACAATCGCACGGGTAAGCGTTGCCTGACCGTAATCAACGCCGGAATGACGTACGATGTCGGCAATAACAATTTCCCGATGGTAACCACACGGAAAACCTTCTGGAAGTCGGCGATTGCCGAGTTGATCGGTTACTTACGGGGTTACGATAACGCCGCGGATTTTCGAAAACTAGGTACCAAAACGTGGGATGCAAATGCGAACCTGAACGACGCCTGGTTGAATAATCCTTTCCGCACAGGCGAAGACGATATGGGGCGCGTGTACGGTGTTCAAGGTCGGCGCTGGGCGAAACCGGATGGCGGTCACATCGATCAGTTGCGAAAAATCGTGGACGATCTTTCCAAAGGAGTCGATGACCGTGGCGAGATCCTGACCTTTTACAACCCAGGCGAGTTCCACATGGGGTGTTTGCGCCCTTGTATGCACACCCACACGTTCTCGTTACTGAACGACACCCTGTACTTAACCTCTTATCAGCGCAGCTGCGATGTGCCGTTGGGCTTGGTGTTTAACCAGATTCAGGTCTTCACCTTGTTGGCGCTGGTGGCCCAAATTACTGGTCGCAAAGCGGGCTTGGCGTACCACAACATTGTGAATGCGCATATCTATGAAGATCAGGTGGAACTGATGCGCGATGTGCAACTCAAAAGAGAACCATTTGATCCGCCGAAGTTACATATTAATCCGGACATCAAATCCCTAGAGGATTTGGAAACATGGGTAACGATGGATGATTTTGAAGTCGAAGGCTATCAACACCACGACCCCATTCAATATCCGTTTTCGGTGTGATTGATCCCAGAGTTAAGGCCGCCTAAGCGGCCTTGTCACAGGAGTCATCTATGAAAACGCGTGCGTTATTGCTTGCCTTACCTTTGCTCTTCTCATCAGCTGTCATGGCGGATGAAGCGGCCGATACCGAAGCGGCTAAAAACTTAAGAGCGTATCAATACATTGCGATGGCCGGGGCTTTTGCCAGTCAGTGCCAAGCAGCAGAAGGGGCGGAACACGCGGCTTTTGCAACCAACCTAAATCACGCTAAAGCCGCGACACTCGAGAGCATCACAACGGCGCAACCGAGCGTGACCTCCGACCAAGCTCGGGGTGAACTGAACCGTTTAACCGATGCAGTTAATGCGAAAGCCAAAGACGTGATCGCCAAAGAAACCTGCGATGGTGAAATGGCAAAAGATATGATCACCGCTTACCACCAGTTGGCCCAGCAGGATTTCTCGGATTTATAACCCCACTTCGTAGGGTGCGTTTTATGAGCGCACTCTACAGACCGCATTCTTGATCAGAGAGTGTTCAATTATACGTTTGCTCTGAAGGTTCTCATTAATTAAAGAATATGATTAACTGATTCAAAAACGCATTCAAGGATTGATATGTCGGCCCCCGATACGGCGTTGGAAAATCCGCTTCCTAAAGCAGAGCTTCCTGAGGTTCTGAACCATACAGGTTCTCCCAGTCAGTATTTCCAAACCGTTGATCCACACTCGGATGTTTACCACATCATTGCCCTTAAAGTGAGCTATGACATCACACGTGTCAGCGAGAATGGACAGCTTTACAAGTCGGATGTTCAAGCGCCTCTCGCTACGCAAGATATGTTTGAGGCAGAGGTGGATAAAAGCGATCTTCTTTTCGAAAATGATTTGTCACCCTATAAGCCCAAATGCGATTTTTATCTCTCTAACGCCATTAGCTATGCACCTGACAGCCAACGACAGACAGATTGGGTTGCCGGGATTTCTTTGGGTGAATATAAAAGGTCATTCGGATCATTGGCCCGAGCTATTTAGAGCGGCACTTTCTTGGGTATAAAGCGGCGGCTATCGAGCCCATACAGCTTTTAAACCTTCACCCGACTTGCCCAAAAATTCGCTTTTATTTACCCGCGCATCAATTTCGCTGCCTTATCCGACTGAACAACGGTGTGATGATGTTTAAACCCTTTCAATTAGACACCGTTCGTATTGATATGAAAACGCTGCAGCTTCATGGCACCTATCGGGTCGCGGTTCCTGCGTCTATTAATGTTAGAGTTCTGGAAACGCATCAAGTACTCGCCTTTAAGGATCGGCTCTGATGGCTAAAAATACCGCCAGCATCGCGACTCGGTACGTTGGGACTTACAATTACGTCACGCCTACCACTAAACCCTCGTCATTAGAGTGGGGTAACGTCGGCGAGTGGATCGATTTCGGGGTGAAGGGTGCAGGGCATGTCATCACGGATGTGGTGCCGTATGGGCTTGGTGGTAATGTTCGAGGGCCAAATTAAGATGAAAGGGCGTTTACTGGCATTACTGATTATTGTGGGGAGTGTATGTATGGCGTCGGGATGTCAAAGTGCTGAGGTGATCCAATTGGTGAATGATTACTCTGATCGAGTTGAAGCAAGCCAATACAAATCCGATCAATTTGAAGCAAAGTTCAGCGTCAATGGTGTTTACCCGACCATTGTGATTAAGCAAAAAGATTACGATCACTACGTCGTTTGGTTGACCTTGTACAGTGAGTCGAGTGAGAAATCGATACAGGTCAGTGATCTTTGGGTCAGCAGCGATGTTAGATTTGAATCACCAATGGACGATGTATCTGAAGCTCTGATGGCGAAAAGCGGCTTGTATGAATCGGTGAGTGCATTAACGCTTCTGGACGTTGATTCCGTGAAAAATACGCCTGATAAAACCTTTGATGTTGCGTTTACCTTGACGGTTGATGGAGAGGTGCAGCGAATCAAATTTTCGGTTAACAAAGTCATTAAACAGTTTAGCGTGACGCCGACCTAATCGTCCTTGAAAGGTTATGGATAACCATGAGAAAACCACGTAAAGGACGAGTCCATCCCAACCAATATGGCAGTCCCGGTACCATGGGAAATACCACAGGCATGATTGTGCCTGTGGATTCACCCATGGCGCAAAAAGCGACCATTAAGCCTGAGACGCCTGCCGAAAAAAGCTGGTGGGACAGTTGGGGAGACTCGGTGCATCTTGGATTGGACGTTGTCGGTATGATCCCCATCGTGGGTGAGGTTGCGGATTTAGCCAATGCGGCTATTTACGCGGCCGAGGGGGATTACGTTAACGCATCGATCTCGGCGGCCTCAGCCGTACCGGGTGTGGGTAATGCTGCAACGGCCGCGAAATGGATCCTCAAGATCACCAATTAACCTCAAGCCACGGGACACAAGGTTTAGCAGGGCAACAATACCGCTCGAAAATTCAAGCTTTGATTGATTCTGGTAAATGGCGGGAAGCGATGGCGACCGAGATTTTCGATATACGGGAGTTGCAACGCGCCTTAGGTGATCCTAAAAAATACAATGAAGCCATGCTGGAAATGCTGGAGTATTTCAAATGCTTAGAACAGCATGAGCTACTAGGATAAGAAGTGGATAAATAATGGATAAGTTCAAAGTACTATCAGGCGTTTCAGTAGGTAATATCGTGTTCGATAGCGAAAAGGCAGCTCTGTTAACCGCGATGGGTTCGCCGAAAATTGATCTTAATCTACGGGGTATTAACAATATGGTTTATGAATCATGTGTTGTACTTCTTGAAAATGAGAAGGTGGTTGAGGTGAGTTTTAAAGACTTCTCTCTCATTGATCTGATGGGGATCGATTTTGAATCCATGACCCATAAAGAGACCCTTACTGCGCTCTATGCATTGGATAAAAATGTGTATGAAAGTCTGGGATTTTTCGTTTTCACCGATCTTTGTGTATCGTTGACCGGTTTTGAAGCTCAAAATGGGGATACCTCTGATAAAGCGATCAACTTTTTTGCAAAAGGTCGCTGGGATTCACAGTTAGATCAGATGACCAAACGCTACGGTTTCTAAAAGGCCTGCCTCCTAAGTTATTCTTTTTTCATTATTTGTTGGCTTCTCCTTATCGTCGTGGATCGTACTCTATGCTTACTTATCAACAACTATCGGAATACTTAGGACAAGCGGTAACGTCACCGCAGATCACCTCTTTTTTTACAGAGCTCAATATCCAAGAACAGCCCGAAGCTGACGTAAGTGCAGATCGTTATCATGATTGGGTACTGATCAGCGATCTTGGCTTGGAGTTAGGCTTTTCAGATGCTCATTGCTTCCACGCGAAGCCCTATTCTTGGTGGGGAGAGGGTGAATTATTGCTAACTCAGCTCTACTTTTATCAGGGTGTAGAAGATGAGATTGCGCCCTTTACCGGTGTGATGCCGTTCGATATCGAGTTTACGGACGACCGAAACGCGGTTAGACAAAAGCTCGTTGATCATGATCATTGCCGTCGATCCTATCTTTCCGACACATGGGAATGGCCAACAACCTATCTAAACGTTCAATACGATGATGAAGGATGCGTCGAGAAACTGGCTTATTGCTTAAAATCAGAGTCTTTTCCTCCACAGGATCGGCCTCTGATATTAAATGCTGAGTTTTTAATGGGTTGTCTAGGACACGAAATCAATGACGTAATGGCGCAGCCTCCGTTTATGGCGTTAAGCGAAGAAGATCGAGCCGAATGCTTTGATGATGAGGAGATCGATCTTCGTCATCGAAACGGCGCCGAGCTTTATTTCCTAACTCAAGAGAAAACCCTTTGCACATCGGTGCTGTTTTACGCCGACCGTATGCTGGATGCTACACAGTGGACGGGAACACTTCCTTTTGGTCTGAAGTTCAATATGACACCCAACGAGCTGATGGAGCACATCGCTGAGCCACCATTAGAGCAGCGTGATTATGCACTGGATGGCTTTGCTATATGGGAAAAAGAGGGTGTCCGTTTGCATGTGCTATACAGCACATTGATGAATCAGATTTTGCGAGTGAAAGTCAGCTTGTATCAACCATCAATTTCCTAAAACCATATTAAGGTAGAGATGCTGTTCGCACTTCAGTCCTTAGCTGTTTTACCAAGCAAGAAGATCTATAAAACCTGAGTAAACCCTTCAAAGTGCGGTGGCCCAAGATAGACATCTTTGGAGCTACCAGCATTAGCGTGCGCTTTTCGAAACGCTTCTGAGCGGGTCCAATCGTAAAAGGCTTGTTCCGACTCCCAAATCGAGTGGGAGGCAAACAAGGTGCATTCGTCTGTGGTTGGACCTTGTAGCAGATGAAACTCTTTAAAACCCGGTACGTCGCTTAAGTGACTGTCGCGGTTTTTCCAAATCTCGATGAATTCAGCTTCTTTTCCCAGCGCAATTTTAAAACGGTTCATCGCAACATACATGGCGGCGCGTCCTTTCTTAGAGTGTGTCTGTAAGTGATACCACAGGCAGGCCAAAGGGGTAAAGCGGCTCTGTCTCTTTTACCGGATCACAATGTAAAAACTGCCAATGAGCCTGTTTGGATGAAGTGCTGTTTTGTTTTAAGTTATTGATTTATAAATCAAAAATAAATTGGCATGCCAGTTACTATATTCCTATTAACGCCACAACAGAGATGTCGGTTGTGAACACGAAGTGGTTACGCCTTTGTGAACAGCTTTTTTGATGCAAGTGCCGTCGGGGTGCTTACGGCGTATAAGTTCGAACCGAAGGGATGCGCTGCTCGGTTGCTCGTTTGGCCTTCTTTGCTTTAATCAACTTGTCTGCGCACTGAGTCTCATCATGCAAGATCACAATGCACTCTAAACATTGAATGCACTCGTTATAGTCGATCTCCCCATCGCGCTTTATCGCTTTTATCTCGCATCGACGATGGCAGGTTTGACAGGGATTTCCGCAAAACTCGATGCGTTTAAGCCACTCGAACCGTCTGAGTAAACCAATCACAGCAAGCCCAGCCCCAAGTGGGCACAAATATCGGCAATAGAACTTGTGGATAAACATACCGACCACCAGCAACAGCACGGCATAGAGGACAAACGGCCATGTCCGATCAAACACTAAAGTGATGCTGGTTTTAAAGGGTTCGACTTCGGCGAGTTTCTCCGCCCATGTGAGGGAGTAAAAGGAGATGCCGACCAAGCTGATCAGGATCAGATATTTGATGTGGATAAGTCGGCGGTGCCAAGCATCGGAGATGCGAATCTGCTTCACGTTTAGCGTTTTACCCAGCCATGATGTCATCTCCTGAAGGGCACCAAACGGACAGAGCCAGCCACAGAATAACCCTCGTCCCCAAATGAATAAGCTAACAAAGGTCACGCACCATAAAATGAAGATTACGGGGTCGAGTAGGAAGAGCGTGATGTCAAAGCCGTCCACCAGCGCGTGCAAAAGCGTATAAATATTAACGACTGAGAGCTGCCCTTGGGCATAAAAGCCGATGAAAAAGAGGGTAAAGAACAGGTAGGCCCAGCGGAACCGGTGAAAGTGGGGCGAGCGGCTCCATCGGTCTTGGCGGATAAACATCACCAGTAATATCACCAAGCCCACCCCTAAAATGGCGATGGATAACCAGCGGTCTATCCAGAGTTTTGCCCAAAGCGGCAAGGGTTTTTCAGCGGCCTCTATTGTTTGGGTTTCCCATTCGCTGCTTGGGAGTTGATAGGTGGTTTTGAATCTTGCGGTATCGTGCACCAGATGATTTCTGGCCAAATTGGCATGCAGGGTTAACAACCATTCGGTGCCCGGGTCAAAACCGGCGCTGCCTTTAATCCTAAAGATATGACTCGTCCACTCATCATCCAACGTCAGTTTTTGTCGCAGCGCGTCCGCCAAATCGGGGCTGTTGATGTCCCGAATCTCCATCGAGAGCCCCGCTTGTTCTAATGAGATTCGAGCCGGCACCGTGGCGGGGGTATAGTCGTCGCTGGCGTGAGGGTATAAGCCCTTCGAGGCGATCCAGATGAGATGATCACCGTCCGGTAAGGTGGCCAGCCATTCGCTAAAACTTGCTTCTCCCAGTAAGTTAGCACCTACTTGCCTCGCGTTTAGATAGGCGATTTTTACTTGAGTAAAAGGGGCTTCGGTATCAAGTGGGCCGTCGAGCTCTGGAAATTGATCTAACGAGCGGCCTAATGCGCTTTCGGCGTCCTCTTGGCTGATGGTCCATGTTTGGATCAACCCAGCTTTAGATAACTGCTCGGGCGTTTGTACCTCGAGTGGGCGGTCAATCAAACGGGTTTGCGTTGGCAGAGCAAAGCCATCGAGTTTGGCTCTGGCGACTTGTAGCGCGGTGGTCAACACCACATCGTTGATGATCATCACCGACACGGTGGCTTTGGTGACGCCATCAAAGATGACGGTACTGTTATCGCTTTTGCTGAGTGAGTCGTTTTGGGCGCTGCCGACGATGATCTGATCTTTAACGGATCGGCCTTTGTATTGTGCCAAAAACTGATGCAGGGCGTCGTTACCTAAGCCGTGCAGAAACACCGGTTCGTGATGATCGATCACCGTCACATCCTGAAACTCGCCGTTGGGTTTTAAGCCAATGAGGAGTTTGATCGGTTTGCCCGCAAAACCCGGCAGGTCGTTGATCTCATCGGACAGCCACGCGTAGCCGATCAGCTCATCCAGCTGATAAATCGGGTACACAGGCGGTTTGGATTGTTTATCGCCTACGCGGGTTAATTTGGGGAATAAGCCGCGAAGCGGCAGGCCATCCACCCGCTCGGACTCGACGTAGTGCGGCGCCATCACCGCATCGTTGGCATCGCTTGGGGCTGCTTGCATCAATATAAGCAGCATCAACAGCCACGCGCACAACCCAAATGCTTTGGTAATCCTTGACGATTGCATGTTCAACGGTTCTTATTATTTTCGTTTTAGGGGCGGTTCTTAGACTTCACTGTGAACCTGCACCCAAGCGGATGCAATTAGACCGGTGGGTGAGTACCAAAGTACTGAACACCGTGTCGGTTACTGTTTAAGGTAGATCAGGTTTGGAAAAGAGTCAGCGCTGGGTCGTCACGGGTGTGGTCCAAGGGGTGGGGTTTCGCCCGTGGATCTGGCAAGTCGCGCATCAATTGGGTATCAAAGGGACGGTATGTAATACCGCCGTTGGCGCGCAGATTGATCTTTATCAGCCGACAAGCGCGCAGTGCGATGCGTTTAGGCTCGCGCTAAGCTCGACACCGCCTCTGTGTCGGATTGATTCGGTCACGGTTCATCCCATAATTTTGCCCGAAGCTGTCGGGTTTGAGATCCAAACCTCACAAATGGGCGACCCGCACGCAGGCGTGCCCGCCGATGCCGCTACCTGTCAAGCTTGCTTGGATGAGATGAACGACCCAACCAACCGCCGCTACCAATACCCCTTTATCAACTGCACACACTGTGGGCCGCGCTTATCGATCATTCAGTCCATCCCTTACGATCGCGCCTCAACCACCATGGCAGCGTTTGAACAGTGTGATGCGTGCCTAGCTGAATACACCAACCCAGCGGACCGACGCTTCCACGCACAACCCAATGCGTGCCCTGTGTGTGGGCCAACGGTCTGGATCTGTGATCAAGAAGGCGAGCCTGTATCAACTCAGGATTGGGTGAGCCTAATGGTCGATGCATTAGAGCAAGGCCAGATCGTGGCGATCAAGGGCGTAGGTGGCTTTCACCTGTGTTGTGATGCGACGCAAGCTGAAGCCATCAAGCGGCTTCGTGCACTGAAACATCGACCCGATAAACCCTTAGCGGTGATGTTTGCCTCCCGATCGGCTTTATCGGAAACACCTTCTGTTAAAGCACTTTCTCACGATGCACAGTCGTTGCTGTGGGCAACCTTACAAAGCCCCATCGCACCGGTTGTTTTGGTACCTTGGAAACCTACGAGTCAACACGATGGGCAGAACGCAAATGACATCGCCTTCAACGAGCTCGCCCCACGCCAGCACCGTTTGGGTGTGATCTTGCCCTACAGCCCAATCCATCACCTAGTGATGCAGGCTTTTCAGCGACCTTTGGTGATGACCAGCGGTAATCGATCCGGTTTTCCACAGGCGATCACCAACGATGCGGCGCTGACCCAGTTACGCGGCATTGCCGACTTTTTTGTCCTCAATAACCGAGATATCCACAACCGTGTTGATGATTCGGTATTGGCGCTGAATGTTGGACTTACCGAAAGCTGCACACCTTCGACCGAGGTGCTCCGCCGCGCTCGGGGCTTATCGCCTTGGATGTCGCCGCTGCCTAACGGGTTTGATACGCAGCACGAGTGTGTGGCCCTTGGAGCAGAGCTAAAAGCGGCGCAGTGTTGGATTAAAGCGGGGCAGTGGATTGTCAGCCAGTATCTGGGCGATATGGATAACCCCGCCAATCAAGATGCCTACCAGCAAACGGCGGCTTTGTACCAAGGCTTGTATCGTCACTCCAATCAACATTGGGTGGTGGATCAGCACCCGGGCTATCGCACGGTTCAGTGGGCAGAACAAGCGAAGCAGTCGGGTGGGATTCGAACGGTGACGCAGGTTCAACACCATCATGCGCATCTGGCCTCTTTGTTGGCGGATCATCATTTACCCAAAGACACCGAAGTACTTGCACTGTGTTTTGATGGCACAGGGCTGGGTGTGGATAACACCTTGTGGGGCGGTGAATGGCTTTTGGGTGGGTATCGATCCGTTAAGCGGGTCGCCTCGCTTGCGCCCTTCGCCTTGATCGGCGGCACGGCGGCCATTCAATCCCCTTGGCGTTCTTGGTTAGGGCAATGGTTAGCGGCTGGGCTTTCGGGAGCCCCCAACAGTGCCTTTGCCTCACTGAGCGACAAACCGGTCGAGCCGTTAAAAGCGATGGCCCAAAAGGGCTTAAACAGCCCGATCACAAGCTCCATTGGTCGTTTGTTTGATGCGGCAGCGGCGGCGTTGGGTGTTGCACCCGATAAAGTCACCTACGAAGGGCAAGCGGCGATAGAGCTGGAAGCCCTTGCCATGCAATCGACGTGGGTTAAACGCCCCTTTGATCAGCAGCTAGCGTTCTGTCAAAAGGTGAGCCAAGCGTGGCCAATAGATATTTTAGAAGATCGCTTAACTCTGAACCCTGCGCCTTGGTGGCAAGACATTCAAGAGGCTCACGGGTTGACAGCACCGGATTGGGCATGGCTTTTTCATCTTCGCTTGGCGATCAGCGCCGTTGAGTTAACCACTCGTGTGCTAAAGCTTGAGGAGGGCTTACCTTTAACCATCGCGCTCACGGGCGGTGTAATGCAAAACGCTTCACTTCGGGAGTTGATCACCCTAACGCTTACATCGGCTCATCCTGAGGCCGTGGTGCTGACCCATCAGCAACTGCCTGCGAACGATGGCGGTTTGTGTGTTGGTCAAGCGCTGGTGGCGCTGGCAAATCATGAAGTGGATGGAAACTAACCTCTCGGTTGAAAACGATGAGTGGATAGGTGGTGTTCGATCGCCTTTGGGTGGGTTTTTATTAACGTATTGAAAATAAAGGAAATAAAGGTTTGGCCTAAAGATTGCTCCTACGGTGTCTGATAGAGAAACAATAATAAGCTGACACGACCAACGGTGCTTTGCGAGCAAAGGAGCATCAGGGACGTGGCTCTGCAGCAGAGACCCGCTCGGAGAAACCCAATGCCTCATATAGAAACCTTTTACGAAGTGATGCGGCGTCAAGGCATCACTCGCCGTAGCTTCCTGAAATATTGCAGTCTAACCGCCGCCGCACTGGGTTTAGGCCCAACGTTTGCGCCGCGCATCGCACATGCGATGGAAACCAAAGAGCGTACGCCGGTTATCTGGTTACACGGTTTAGAGTGTACCTGTTGTTCGGAATCCTTTATTCGCTCGGCACATCCCTTGGTGAAGGATGTGGTCTTGTCGATGATCTCTTTGGACTACGACGATACCTTGATGGCCTCCGCTGGGCATCAGGCGGAAGCGATCCTTGAAGAGACCATCCAAAAATACAAAGGCAAATACATCCTCGCGGTGGAAGGTAACCCGCCGCTCAATGAAGATGGGATGTTCTGTATCGTCGGCGGTAAGCCGTTTTTGGATCAGTTAAAACACGCGGCCAAAGATGCGGCTGCGATCATCGCGTGGGGCTCGTGTGCTTCATGGGGCTGTGTCCAAGCGGCCCGTCCTAACCCAACCCAAGCGGTGCCGATCCATAAAGTGATCACCGATAAGCCGATCATCAAAGTGCCGGGTTGCCCGCCCATTGCGGAAGTCATGACCGGTGTGATCACCTACATGCTGACTTTTGGTCGCGTGCCTGAGCTTGACCGCCAAGGTCGTCCGAAGATGTTCTACTCGCAGCGGATTCACGATAAATGCTATCGCCGTCCACACTTTGATGCGGGCCAATTCGTTGAAGAGTGGGATGACGAAGGCGCGCGTAAAGGCTACTGCCTGTACAAGGTCGGCTGTAAAGGCCCTACCACTTACAACGCCTGTTCGACGGTGCGTTGGAACGAGGGCACCTCCTTCCCGATTCAGGCAGGTCATGGCTGTATTGGCTGCTCCGAAGATGGCTTCTGGGATAAAGGCTCGTTCTACGACCGTCTAACCGACATCCACCAATTTGGTATCGAGAAAAACGCCGATGAGATCGGCATGGCGGTGGCCGGCGGTGTGGGTGCAGCCATTGCGGCACACGCGGCGGTCAGCGCGGTAAAACGATCTAAAAAAACAGTGACGCATGAAGAGGGGCGTGACGCATGACAACCGAACTGAACAGCCGAAACTTGGATAACTCCGGCCGCCGTATCGTGGTGGACCCGGTGACTCGGATCGAAGGTCACATGCGTTGCGAGGTTAACGTGGATGAGAACAACATCATCCGCAACGCGGTCTCCACAGGCACCATGTGGCGTGGCCTTGAGGTGATTCTAAAAGGGCGTGATCCGCGTGATGCTTGGGCCTTTGTCGAGCGTATTTGTGGTGTGTGTACCGGTACGCACGCGCTGACCTCGGTTCGCGCCGTTGAAGATGCGCTTGGTATTCAGATCCCGCTGAACGCGCACTTGATCCGTCACTTGATGGATAAAACTCTGCAGATGCACGATCACATTGTGCACTTTTACCACCTGCACGCGCTGGATTGGGTTAACCCGGTTAATGCGTTAAAGGCGGATCCGAAAGCGACCTCCGAGTTTCAGCAGATGATCTCTCCGAATCATCCAAAATCGAGCCCGGGTTACTTTAAGGATATGCAAACCCGCTTGAAGAAGTTTGTTGAATCCGGGCAGTTGGGGCTTTTTGCCAACGGCTACTGGGATAACCCTGCCTACAAATTACCGCCAGAAGCGGACTTGATGGCGGTGACCCACTACATGGAAGCGCTGGAACTGCAAAAAGATCTGGTTAAAATCCACACCATCTTTGGCGGTAAAAACCCACACCCTAACTACATGGTGGGCGGCGTAGCGTGTGCGATCAATATGGATGGCACGGGCTCCTCCGGTGCGCCGGTCAACATGGTCAGTCTGAACTTTGTGCTAGAGCGCATCAAAGAAGCGCGCGACTTTACCAAAAACGTCTACGTGCCGGATGTGCTGGCGATTGCGGGCATCTACAAAGATTGGCTCTACGGTGGTGGTTTGGCCGCTGAAAACGTGATGGCCTACGGCACCTATCAAAAAGTACCGTACGATGACTCGACCTTCCTGTTACCGGGCGGTGCGATCATTGGCGGTAACTGGGATGAGATTCATCCAGTGGATGTGCGTGATCCTGAGCAAGTTCAGGAGTTTGTCGATCACTCTTGGTACACCTACGAAGGTGAGCAAGCCGGTAAAGGCTTACACCCGTGGGATGGTGTGACCGAGCCTAAGTTTGAGCTTGGCCCGAACTTTAAAGGCACCAAAACCAACATCGAAGCCTTGGATGAGGCGGCGAAATACTCGTGGATCAAAGCGCCACGCTGGCGTGGTCATGCGATGGAGGTTGGGCCGCTGTCGCGCTACATCATTGCGTATGCTTCTGGCAAAGAGTACGTCCAAGAACAGGTGGATAAATCCCTCTCGGCGTTTAACCAAAGCACGGGGTTGGATCTGGGACTTAAACAGTTCTTGCCATCGACCTTGGGTCGAACGCTGGCGCGCGCGCTGGAATGCGAGTTGTGTGCCGATTCCATGTTGGATGATTGGCATCAGCTGGTGGATAACATCAAAAACGGCGACAGCTCCACCGCCAACATCGAAAAATGGGATCCATCCACATGGCCAAAAGAGGCCAAAGGCGTTGGCATCAACGAAGCACCGCGCGGCGCATTGGGGCATTGGATCAAGATCAAAGACGGCAAAATCGAGAACTACCAAGCGGTCGTGCCAACGACGTGGAACGGCTCTCCTCGTGATGCTGCCGGTAATATCGGTGCCTTTGAAGCGTCCTTGCTGGATACCCCGATGGAGCGCCCCGATGAGCCGGTCGAGATTCTGCGTACCCTGCACAGCTTTGACCCCTGTCTTGCGTGTTCAACGCACGTGATGTCAGAAGATGGTCAGGAGCTTACGCGAGTCACGGTTCGTTAATTAACTGGCAGGCAGGGCGAAGGCTCTGCCTCTGTCCCCGTTTAGCAGGGAGGATAAGTGATGCAGAAACAGGATCCATCATTGCCAGAGCATGAAGCGGACGAGCGCCCGATTACGCGCCGTCAAACCGCGGTGTATGTTTATGAAGCACCGCTTCGGTTGTGGCACTGGATAACGGTGTTTTCAATTTTTACCTTGTGCGTCAGTGGCTACTTTATTGGTGCGCCGCTGCCGACTCAGCCAGGAGAGGCCAGCGATAATTACTTGATGGGGTATATCCGCTTTGCGCATTTTGCGGCGGGTTACATTGTCAGTATTGCGTTTATTGGTCGTATCTACTGGGCATTTGCCGGTAACAGTCACGCCAAAGAGTTGTTTATGCCGCGCATCCACGACCCGGATTTTTGGGAAGGGGTGTGGCATGAGATGCGTTGGTATCTGTTTTTGGAAAAGACCCCACGTAAATACATCGGCCATAACCCGATGGGCCAGTTGGCGATGTTCTTCTTCTTTGTGCTGGGGATGATCTTCATGATCATCACAGGCTTCGCGCTCTATGGGGAGGGGCTTGGGCAAGACAGTTGGGCGGATCAACTCTTTGGCTGGGTGATTCCGCTGTTTGGTCAAAGCCAAGATGTGCACACCTGGCACCATTTGGGCATGTGGTATTTGATTACCTTCATCATGATCCATGTGTACGTCGCGGTGCGCGAGGACATCATGTCCCGTCAAAGTTTGATCTCCACCATGATCGGTGGATGGCGCATGTTTAAGGACGACCGCCCTGATTAGGGCGGCGAAGATTCTCCGAGCAAGGATGCTTGATTGTTGTGTTTGTCACATGTTTTTGGGGGCGTAATGCCCCCGTTTTTCATCCATTTTCGGGTGTGTATAACCGATGGCACGCCCTTTAAAAAGAGCGCTCTCTCTCAACATGGTACATACGCAATCCAATCCGCAACCATCTCAACGATACCGGATGCGAAAGCCGGAGCACCCGGGCGCGTTTCTTGAACGTGCGTATCTTACTCCGTTGAATATCAGTCAAACCCAGTTGGCGAAAGAGTTGGGTATATCACGGCGGCGGGTTAATGAGATTGTGAACGGGCAGCGCGCTGTTTCGGCGGCAACGGCCATTCAGTTAGCGCGGTATTTTAAAACCACCCCTATGTTCTGGTTAGAGAAGCAGGTACTGTGGGAGTTGTACTGGGCTGGGCGTACATCGGAATCTTCGCGTTAAGCCGGCAGTGTTTGCTGTGCATGAACACTGCAAATCACCCGAAGCAGTGAACTAAAGTTATCCACTTGGCCTTTTTCCTCGATCACTTCACGATACAGCTCGCTGAGGAATTTAGGCGTTGAGCGGCCCTCCTCGTGGGCGATCTGATCCAGCGTCTGCCAAAAATGGTTCTCCAATCGAATGCTGGTCACCACCCCTTCAATGCGTACTGAGCGCGTAGTGGACTCGTACCATTTAGCGGGTGTTGATGTGAAGATATGGCACATAACAGGCTCCCTCCGTTGAGCGAGCCTTTGTTATACGCCGTGGCGTAACACGGATCAAGATGCGTTACGCCGCGGCGTTAGATCGATCTTTTTTAACGCTTATTCCTAAGGGTGATAAGTCATTACAGCGTAATCTTGGCGCCCAATACTGCTAAAAACTGTCGCAGCCACTCTGGATGGGCAGGCCATGCAGGCGCTGTGACGAGATTGCCATCCGTGTAGGCTTGATCCACCGGGATCTCTTGATAGTGACCACCGCCTAACGAGACTTCTGGCTTACACGCAGGGTAGGCCGATACCTGTTTTCCTTCAATCACGCCAGCGGCTGCCAGCACCTGAGCACCGTGACAAACGGCCGAAATTGGCTTATTGGCGGCGGCAAAGGCGCGGGTAATCTCTAAAACGCGTTCATTTAAACGAATGTACTCGGGGGCACGGCCACCTGGCACCACCAAGCCTGCGTAGTCTTCCGGTTGGATGCGCTCAAAATCGGCGTTCAGCGTAAATAGGTGGCCCGGTTTTTCGGTGTAGGTTTGGTCGCCTTCAAAATCGTGGATGGCGGTTTTGATCGTATCTCCCGCTTTTTTATCAGGGCAAGCCGCTTCAACGGTATAGCCCACCATGGCAAGTGCTTGGAAAGGCACCATCACCTCGTAATCTTCGACAAAATCACCGACCAAAAACAGAATCTTTTTACTCATTGTTGTGCTTCCTTTGCTGTCAGGCATCTGGTTGTTCAATGAGCGTACGCCTTGCAAGATACGTGGGGTAATACCGGGGTACTACATTGAAAAACTCAATGGAAAGAAGCCGTCCGATAATTCTGATCTGCTGGAAGGTTGGTTTCCAGTAAGTGTTTTTGGTACTGCTTGGTTTCCTTTAAAAACAAGGGTTTATCATCTTGGCATGGTAGTTGTAACGGAGGGTGTAACACTAAAAATAATGCACAGATAAGAACCCAACATGGCATCTCCACGCGTTTTAATCCTCGGCATCGGGAATATTCTCTGGGCCGATGAAGGCTTTGGCGTTCGTTGCGTCGAGCTTTTAAATCAACAATACCGCTTTGATGAGTCCGTCACCCTGCTGGATGGTGGCACCCAAGGCATCTATCTGGTTCAGCACGTACAAGACGCCGATATTTTGGTGGTGTTTGATGCGGTCGATTACGGCCTGCCTGCGGGTACCCTCAAATTGGTCGAAAACGACGAAGTCCCCAAATTTATGGGCGCAAAGCAGATGAGCCTTCATCAAACCGGTTTCCAAGAGGTACTGGCACTGGCGGAATTTACCGGCCACTACCCAGAGCATCTGTTATTGATCGGTTGTCAGCCGGTGGAGCTTGAAGATTTTGGCGGCAGTCTTCGGGAGCCTGTCAAAGCGCAGGTGCAGCCTGCCATCGAGATCGCGCTTGATTACCTCGCCAAGCACGGTGTGATACCAGAGGGCGATAGCCACACGGCTGACCCGCTGGCGCCCGAAGAGTTGATGATGGACCGCTATGAAGCTGAGCGCCCAAGCGAAGAGCAAGCCTTTCGTAAAGGGGATCTTCGTTATTTGGTCGGTGCGCGCGCCAAAACAGTGACCGGCGTTGAGGAATAGTCATGTGCATTGGTATTCCCATGAAGGTGGATCGCTTGGTCACCGAATACAGCGCCCACTGCATTGAGCAAAACGGCTCCATTCATCTGATCGATACTCGCTTAGTCGGTGAAGCCTCTGAAGGTGAATGGCTGTTGGTGTTTCACGATGCAGCACGGGAGCGATTAAGCGATGAGCGAGCCGATCAGATCAATAACGCACTGGCGGCGCTTTTTTTAGTGAACGCAGGTTCTGATGCGCTGGGAGCCTCGGAAGCGATCGATCACCTTTTTGCTGATCTTGTATCGCGTGAGCCGGCCTTACCATCGCACCTTCAATCCGCCCTTCAACAACAGAACGCTTCACCGCACGAGGATTAATCGATGTCATCCCCTCTGATCGACCGTTTAACCGATGATTTGGGTTACCCAAAACTGGATGCCGAAGGCTTTGAGGCCTTTATTCAAGCCACGCCTTTCTCTGTTCTCTTTTTTACGGAAAACGCCGCGCGCTTCCCAGAAAGTAATGACGTGGCGGTGATTCTGCCAGAGCTGGTTAAGCGCTTTCCGATGCTGTCCGCTGCTGTGATTGATACCGCCTTCGAGAAAACCCTGCAAGGTCGCTACAACTTTACGGTGTGGCCAACCTTGGTGTTTTTAAAAGAGGGTCGCTATCTCGGTGCCATTCCTAAGGTACAAAACTGGGATGATTACGTGCGCGAAATCGAGATTTTGCTGACGCTTGAACCCCGTCGTGATCCGGGCATTGGTATCCCTGTCGTGTCGGTGGGCAGTGAGCCCACAGGCTGTGCCGGTTAACAAGGAGAGAGTCTATGTTTGATGCAAGTATCCCTACGTTGAACCTCTCGATTGGGCCAGGTTCACAGTCCGAAGGCGACATGGTGTTGGATTACATGAAGATGCCATCGGAGATGAACACCTACGATGTGCCAGTGTTACCAGAAGCCCATGAGATGGCCAGCTGTCCGCACGCCATGAGTGTGTTGAACACGCTGCAAACCATGCTGGATCGCTACCGTGTGGGGCAAAATACCGAAGTGCTCCCCCTTAACGAGATGCCAGACGCGGACCTAGAGATGCTCAACCAGATTTTGGGCGAGGGCGAGGTCAGTGTGTTGCTGATGATGAGTCAGCAGCGCCAGATCCGTATTCAGGAAACCGTGATGGCGGGTGTGTGGCGACTGCGTGAAGTGATGGCGGATCAAACTGTGCGTGAATCACTGGAAGTGGCGGACATTCCCGCAGCGGTGCGTCAATTTGCGTTCATTGCGGCCGATAAAAAGATCGATCTTAGCGCCATCCCTAAAACCGTGCTCAATGCGCCCTCTGTTTTGGTGGAGTTAGCAGACGCGTCGGCCAGCTACTCGAAAAAGAAAGCGACGGATCTGTTGGTCAGCGAAACCAACGATTATCCGGTGGTGAATTTAACCCTGTTGCCGTTCTCGCCAGAGGATCACTCGGTGCTGAATGATCAGCTTGGGACCGGCTCTGTGATGATGCTCTCGCGTGGCTACGGTAACTGCCGTATCACCTCGACTCAGATTCCGGGCATTTGGCGTGTGCAGTACTTTAACAGCACCGATCAACTGATCTTAGACACCTTGGAGGTGATCGATATTCCACTGGTGGCGTGTGCTGCTCAGGAGGACATCGACGATTCAACCGAGCGTCTGAACGAGATTCGAGAGGTGTTTGTGGAGCCGCACGCATGAGCCAAGGGTTTGAAGGAAGCTATCTTGGGAACAACGAGCGCATTGCCGATGATGCGGTGTTGGAGTGCAAAATCTGCTGGCACCAATACAACCCTGCCGAAGGGGATGATGTCTGGCAAATAGCCCCCGGCACACCGTTCAGTCAGTTGCCGGATCATTGGCGCTGCCCTGAGTGCGATGGCGATAAAGATCAGTTTATGGTGGTGGCGTGAGCGACGGCGCAACCGAGTGGTCCGAGTTCGAAGCTTTCTACCGTGAAGTGGATGCTCGAATGCAGGACCTGCCCATCTATCACCCACAGATCGATGTCGAGCTGGTGGTGGATGAGCGTGCGCCGCACCTAGCCATCTTGATTACCCCTTGGTGCATCAATGCATTGTGGCGTAATCTCTCAGGAAGTTGGGGCGCAGAATCGGTGGGTGAGCCGGTCGATGTTGCGTTACCCACCGGCGAGTACACCTTCACACTCGGGTTTCAGGAGAGGTTGGGGGCGTATGCCAGCTTATCGCTGCTCTCGCCCTTATCGGAGATCGAAACGATGAAGGATGCACACACCACCGCGAATGATGTCTTGCATACCCTGCTGGAAGTACCGTCTAAGGTCAGTCCAAAGCAGGACGCTGCACAACCGGTCAGTCGACGCGGATTTCTGCGCCGACTCTCAGGCATGGGGGATGAGTTATGAACACGGCCAACCCCTTAACTCAGATGGGCAGCTTGTCCGGCGAAATTGAGATCACCTTGCTGGTGCGAAAGCGCAAAGTAGAAGGCGTCAGTGTGCACTCCAAACGGCCTCGTGCGTTGAACCGCTTACTGATGGGACAAACCAGCCAAGCCGCGCTGGAGCGCTTGGAGTGGGTATACGGACTGTGCAAAGTGGCGCACACCTCGGCGCTGACACTGGCGTGGGCGGCCTGCCACGGCGGAGATGATCAGATCAGTGCAGGCTCGTACATGCGTTTTCAGCTGCTACTGGAGTCTGCCCGTGAGCTGGGCCTTCGCTTAGGTAAAGAAGTGTTAAATCTCCCATCCCATGCGCTCGCCAAGCTGATTCAGATTTGCCAGTGCCAAACGCCGGCGCTCACTGATGCACAACGCGCGATCGACCCCGAAGCGGGGATGCGACAGCTCAGCGAACTGACCGAATGGGTGGATCAGTATGTAAGGGGTACTCGTGTGGACCTTGGGCGTGTAGGGATGGGGCTTACGTACCAAGCTTCAGGTCAGTTGCAGTGTTTATCGCGCTCCCACATCACTCGCTTTCTAGAGGTGATGGATCAGCAGTTACAAACCGATGCCCAAACCCTCTGCCAAGCACCCACCTATCTTGGACACACCATGGAAACCGGTGTGCTGGCCAGAGCGCTGACCAATGGGGTCGAATTGAACAACACCGTGACCGGATCGCCCAAAGAGCGCGTCGAGTGCTTAATCGCCGAGATGCACAGCGTGATTCACCGGATGCGGCATGTACTGGCCGATTGCCCGCCAGAACCGGATTGTTTGGATTTGGGTGAAGGGGTGGCGATGAAGTGCTCGGCGCACTCGGCTATCGCCTGCATTGAGACGGCACGCGGGCGCTTGGTCCACCACATCGAGTGGGATACCACACACGACGGCATTCATGCCTACCACATCGTGGCCCCGACCGAGTGGAACTTCCACCCGCACGGCGAGCTGCAGCAGATGCTTAAACACTTAACCGGCGATGCCGAGACGATTGAGCACCAAACGCGTGCACTGGCTCAGTTGTGGGACCCGTGCGTCCCGATTCGAATCAATATCGCAGAAGACACCCTGATCGGGCCGTTATTACGAGCAGGACAAAAACGCCATGCATGAGATGTCGATTGCTGAAAGCTTAGTTTCCATCCTTGAGGATGAGGCCGTTAAACAGCAATACCAGAAAGTGAAACAGGTGTGGTTGGTGGTTGGGCCGCTCTCGGCCATCGAGCCTGAAGCCTTGGCGTTTTGTTTTGAGGCGGTCACAAAAAACACCCTAGCAGAGGGTGCCAAGCTGCACATAGAAGCCACACCCGGCGAAGCCTTTTGCTTGATGTGTTTGGACACGGTGCCGGTGACGCAACGATTTGATCAGTGCCCTAAGTGCGGGTCATACCAATTACAAGTCACCCAAGGTGACGATTTACGAATTAAAGAACTGGAGGTCGAGTAATGTGTACGGTTTGTGGATGCAGTGACGGCAATGTCACCATTGAAGGACAACCGCACTCTCACTCAGAGGGGCACACGCATACCAATGCGCACGATCATCACGCTCATGATCATGACCATAAAGAGCACAGCGCCGGCACCATTCACTTTGGCCAAGGCCCCGCCGGTGCGCACGCCCCGGGATTGACCCAAGCGCGCATGGTGCAGATCGAGCAAGACATCTTAGGGAAAAACAACCGCTACGCAGAGCTCAACCGCGCGCGCTTTTTCCGCGATGCGATCTTTGCCATGAACCTAGTATCAAGCCCAGGTTCTGGCAAAACCACCTTGCTGACCGAAACCCTAAAGCGTTTGGAAGGCCGACGCAAAATGGCGGTCATCGAAGGGGATCAACAAACCGCCAACGATGCCGATCGAATCCGCGCAACAGGCGTCCCTGCCATCCAGATCAACACCGGCAAGGGCTGTCATCTGGATGCGCACATGATCGGCCATGCAATGGACGATCTGCCAGAGCTTAACGGTGGTCTGTTGTTTATCGAAAACGTCGGTAACTTGGTGTGCCCAGCGGCGTTTGATTTGGGCGAAGCGCACAAGGTGGCGATTTTATCCGTGACCGAAGGCGAAGATAAACCGATCAAATACCCGGATATGTTCCATGCAGCCGATGTGATGATCCTGAATAAAGTGGATCTGCTGCCGCATCTGGATTTTGATGTAGAGGCCTGCATCGAATACGCCCGCCGTGTGAACCCAACCATCGAGGTGCTTCAAGTTTCTGCGCGTTCAGGTGAGGGGATGGATACATGGCTTGAGTGGATCGAATCGCGCCGTACCGCACGCATTCAAGAGCGCATCGCGCACCTGAAAGCGGATATCCACGCTTTAGAACATTGCCTGTAGCCGTGTAACGGATAAGGAGTCTGGTTGATGAACGCGATGCAGCGCCCGACGGTATTGTGCGTTGATGATGAGGTGCGCTCTTTAGAGACACTTGAGCGTACCCTTGATGAAGAGTTTGATGTCTTGACCGCCGCTAATGCGGATCAGGCATTAAGCCTTCTTGAGGCGCACGAAGTGAATGTCATGCTGTGTGATCAGCGTATGCCGGATCGTACCGGTGTTGATCTCTTGACCGAAGTGCGCGAGCGCTGGCCGCACATCGCCCGACTGATCTTATCCGGTTACACCGACTCCAACGACATCATCAAAGGGCTGAACGAAGCTGGTATTTTGCAATACGTGACCAAGCCTTGGCACCCGGATAATTTATTGATGATCATCCGAAGTGCCAGCCGCATGGTCACGTTGCAGCAGCAAAATGATCAGCTCTCGATGGAGATGCGCCTGACTGAGACGCAAGCCGAACAAAGCGTCGTGCGGAAAAAGGAGCAGTTGAAAAAAGCCTTCCAGATAGAAGAGATCCAACGCGCGGTTAACAGCCCGCTTAATGCGGTGTGCGAGCAAGCCGGTCAAATCGCCCCGTACGATGTATCGGTGCTGATCACAGGCCCTTCAGGTGCCGGTAAAGAGCTGTTTGCCCGTGCCCTTCATTACAACAGCCTTCGAAAAGATCAGCCGTTTGTTGTGGAAAACTGCGGTGCCATGCCCGATGAACTGCTGGCCTCGGAGCTGTTTGGTCACAAAAAAGGCTCGTTTACGGGGGCGGTTACTGATCACCGCGGTTTGTTCGAACAAGCCGATGGCGGCACCATCTTTCTGGATGAGATCGGCGATATCTCGCCTGCGTTTCAAGTGAAGTTACTGCGCGTCCTTCAAGAGCGCGAGGTGCGCCGCCTGGGGGATCATCAACGCCGACCGGTGAATGTGCGCGTGGTGGCATCGACCAACCGTGACCTAGAAGCGGAGGTCCGCGCAGGGCGTTTCCGTCAGGATCTGTATTTCCGGTTAGCCGAAGTTACGTTAGAAATCCCCGCGTTGAATAAGCGTGCGGTGGATATCCCTGTACTGGCCAACGCGTTTTTAGCGCGTGCCTGTAGCGATTTTGATAAGCCGATTGAGCGCATCCACCGCGAGACCTTGCTGTGTATGCAGCGCTATCCGTGGCCCGGAAACGTCCGTGAACTGCAAAACGAAGTGCGCAAAATGGTGGTGATGGCCGACAGTGATGAGCTGACCTCTCATTTGCTGAGCCCTCGCATTTTGCGTGCTGAACCCACCGATGAAAGTGAGATCGTCGATGATCGCCTGTGTGATCTTGAGGGCTCCTTGAAAGATCGGGTCGAGTTACTGGAAAAGCGCATTCTGCGCGAGACCTTGATTCGTCACCGTTGGAACAAAAGCCGAGCCGCGCAAGAGCTTGGATTATCGCGCGTTGGACTTCGCTCAAAGTTAGAGCGATACGAACTAGAGCCTGTACTGGACTCAAGCCCAAGCCAAGCGCACTGAATCAATAAGAACCACGACAAGAACACACGGGAGTAGCAACAAATGTGTTTGGGAATCCCCGGCCAGATTGTAGAGCTGTCTTTATCCGACCCGGCTATGGCGATTGCAGAAGTCTCCGGCGTGCGCCGTGAAGTCAATATCACCTGCGTTGCGCCTGTGGATAAACCACTGCAGAGCCTAATTGGCAGCTGGGTGCTGATCCATGTCGGCTTTGCCATGAGCCAAATCGACGAGGCGGAAGCGGCACGCACCTTGGCGTTACTGCATGAGCTAAACGAGCTGGACGAAGAACTAGACGCCTTCGGTTCTGCGCCGACAGGAGTCACCGTATGAAGCCTTCGATGCGATACGTTGATGAGTTTCGCGACCCGGTCGCGGCCAAAGCCATCATCGAAAAGATCCACTCCGTGGTGGAATCGATCCCGCTTGCTAAAGAGCGCCCTCTGCAAATCATGGAGGTGTGCGGCGGTCATACCCACGCTATTTTCCGCTACGGCCTTGAGTCCTTGCTCCCGAAAGAGATCGAATGGGTGCATGGCCCGGGTTGCCCGGTGTGTGTATTGCCGATGGGGCGTGTGGATGATTGTGTAGCGATTGCTGAACAACCCAATGTGATCTTCACAACCTTTGGCGATGCGATGCGTGTGCCTGGCTCTCGTAAAAGCCTGTTACAGGCCAAAGCTGAAGGGGCGGACATCCGCATGGTCTACTCGCCGATGGATGCGCTGGCACTGGCACGGCAAAACCCCGATAAACGCGTGGTGTTCTTTGGATTGGGGTTTGAGACCACCATGCCAAGTACGGCACTGACCCTCCAGCAAGCCAAACGGGAAGGGATCAGTAACTTTTATCTTTTCTGTAACCACATCACCATCATCCCGACCTTGCAGGCGATCTTGGATGATCCGGATCTTAAAATCGACGGTTTCCTAGGCCCTGGGCACGTTAGCATGATCATTGGCGAGGCGCCTTATCGCTTCATTGCCGAGCGGTATCAGCGCCCATTGGTGATCGCAGGCTTTGAGCCATTGGATGTGCTGCAAGCCTTGTTGATGTTGCTGGAACAGATGCGCGATCAGCGCTGTACCATCGAAAACCAGTACACACGCATTGTTCAAAGCGGTGGCAATAACCCCGCACTGACCGCGGTTCAAGATGTGTTTGAGCTGCGTGAAACCTTTGAGTGGCGCGGCCTTGGTGAGATCGAGCACTCAGGCGTACAGATCACCCAAGCGTACGCAGCCTTTGATGCCGAGCGCGCCTTTGCTTATACCGCCGCGCATGTGGCCGACCCAGAAGCCTGCCACTGCGGCGAGGTGTTAAAAGGGCAGAAAAAACCGTGGCAGTGCGATGCGTTTGGTCAAACCTGCACACCGCAAACCCCCATCGGCGCGTTGATGGTCTCGGCCGAGGGGGCGTGTTCGGCGTACTACAACTACGGTAAACCGGAGCGTCGCAGCGTACAACGGATCGAGGCAACGGCACTATGAGCACACAACGTACCTTAAAAGAACAAACCATTACGCTTGCCCATGGGGCGGGTGGTAAAGCGATGCGGGATTTGATCGAATCCGTCTTTGTCGAAGCTTTTGATAACGAAGACCTCAACGCCCTAGAGGATCAAGCGCGATTCTCACTGGATGGCTTCAAACCTCAAGGGGATCGCTTGGCTTTCACCACCGACAGTTACGTGGTGGATCCGATTGAGTTCCCAGGGGGGGATATCGGCACCTTAGCGGTGAATGGCACGGTGAATGATCTGGCGGTCAGCGGTGCCATTCCCAAGTATTTAAGCTGCGCGATGATTTTAGAGGAAGGGCTGCAGGTGGATCAGCTTCGCCGCATCGTCGCCTCGATGAAACGTGCGGCCGATGAGGCGGGCGTTCGGATTGTTACGGGCGATACCAAGGTTGTCCCTGCAGGCAAGGGCGATAAGATCTTTATCAACACCACAGGCATTGGCGTGATTCCCAAAGGGGTCGAGATATCGGCGCACCGCTGTGAAGTCGGCGATCAAATCATAGTCAATGGCTGGATTGGTGATCACGGCGCGGCCATATTAAATGCCCGAGGGGATCTGGCCTTAGATGTTGCACTAGAAACCGACTGTCAGCCATTGCACGACTTGGTACAAAGCATGTTAGCCGAGTGTGAGGATGTTCACGCGATGCGCGATGCCTCCCGTGGGGGCGTAGCAACGGTGGTGAATGAGTTTGCTGAATCCTCCGGTGTATCGATCACTCTGTTTGAGGAGGCGGTGCCAGTACGGGAGTCGGTGCGCGGTGTGTGCGAAATTCTGGGGTTGGATGCGCTCTATTTTGCCAACGAAGGGAAGTTAGTGGCGGTAGTGCCAAAGTCCCATGCCAAAGCGGTATTAGCGGCCATGCACGCGCACCCAGCTGGGAAGGAAGCGGCCATCATCGGTGAAGTCACCGAAGGTGTCGCGGGTCGGGTTGTGATGCAAACCGCGTTTGGTAGCGAGCGCATCCTAGATACGTTGGTGGGCGAGCAGCTGCCCCGTATCTGTTAAGCCTACAGCGCGGTAAAAAAATGGCCGGGAAAGTCCCGGCCGAGGTGGGGTGATGTAGCCTGCGATACAGGCTTAGTGCTTGAACGCTTATCGAAAAAGGCCGAACGCTCGGCCTTTGGGATATTCATTGGGTGATTAAGCAAGACTCAGAGATAGCAAATGCGGTGCCATCGCGGTATGTTGTGGCGAAAACCGCACCGCACTAAGCGTAAGATCGGTGTCTTTGCTGTGCTGAACAGAACGCAATGGAAAGGGCGTAACCAGTTAGAGGGTCAGGTGAAAGATCAGTCTCCACTTCGTACACGTATCGCGCAATCGACCGACTCGGTGGATGAGTTGCGCGTGATCGAAGAGGACGCACAACCGATGGAGGATGAAGCTTGGCTGAGTGTCATCCAAAAATTGGACGAAGCGTACGCCGAGCTTGTGCAAAGTCAGGTCGAGATCGAAGAGAAAAACCAAGCCCTAGAAGACGCCACCCGCTTTACCGACAGCATTCGACACGCCATGCACGATGCCTTGCTCGCGGTGGATCTGTCCGGCCAGATAGAACAAGTCAACCGCGCCCTAGAAACCCTGTTGGGTGTGGAGCAAAGCGCCCTGATTGGTTCGCGCTTAGAGCATTGGATCATCCCAAGCGATATCGACCGGTTTACCACCTGCATCGAACAGGTCAAACGTGGCGTGCAGCGCGATGTCGAGGTGATGCTGCAAGGCGCAAAAGAGGTCGTGCCGCTCTCGTTCAATGTCTCTGCACGGCTGGATCACCGCCAGCGCCTGATCGGTTTAGTGCTGGTGGGCCGCCCACTGGGTGAGCTGCAAAAAGCCTATAAAGAACTCAACGATGCCCACGCCGAGCTAAAGCTTGCGCAAGAGCGCTTGATCCAAGCTGAGAAAATGGCGTCTTTGGGCCGCTTAGTGGCCGGTGTGGCACATGAACTGAACAATCCTATCAGCTTTGTCTACGGCAACATGCACGCGCTTGAGCGCTATACGACTCGACTGATTCACTACTTTGATGCGATCCAAGAAGGCCAATCACGAGAATCCCTGCGTGAGCTTAGGGAGTCCATGCGGCTGGATAAAGCCGTTCGCGATCTCAACTCCTTGGTTGAGGGCACCAAAGAAGGCGCGGATCGGGTGCGGGAGATCGTCAACGACCTTCGTCAATTCTCGTCCACTCAAGAGTCAGCCAAAGCGCCATTTGATGTGGTGCATGTCGTAAAAACAGCCCTGCACTGGATCGTCAAAGAATCCAAAGTCTCAATCCAAAAGGACCTCGACCTACCCGATCAGCTTTGGGCGGTGGGTCATGCGGGGCAAATCCATCAAGTCGTTGTTAATCTGATTCAAAATGCAGTGGATGCGATGCAGCAAAGTGCGCATCCCGCCTTAATCGTTAAGGTGTTCCACAGCGCAAAAGCCCCACAGGAAGATCAGCCCGACACCGCGCTCTTTGGTGGGGTGCACCTGTGCATCAAAGATACCGGCACGGGGGTGGATCAAGCCAATATGGATAAGCTTTTTGATCCCTTCTTCACCACCAAACCGGTGGGGCAAGGCACCGGTCTTGGGCTTTCGATCAGCTATGGGATTGTGGCGCAGCACCACGGCGTATTAACCATCAAAAACCGAGCGGAACACGAAGGCGAATCGGGTGTGGAAGCTTGTTTAATCATCCCCGCGGCAGCGCCAAACCTTAATCAGAGTCAAACGGGGGGCGCATAATGCGAGTGCTGTGGTTACAGTCGGGCGGTTGTGGTGGTTGCACCATGTCCCTCTTAAACGCCGAAGGGCCGGATCTACTCACGCATCTTGACGCGATGGGGATTGAGCTCCTATGGCACCCCTCCTTAAGTGAAGCCACAGGCTCCGAGGTAATTGAACTGCTGACCGCTATCGAGCAAGGTGAGCAGGCGCTGGATGTGCTCTGCATTGAGGGCTCCATGATGATGGGCCCCAATGGCACCGGGCGTTTTCATCTGTTGGGCGGCACAGGGCGTCCGATGATCGATTGGGTGCAAGCCCTTGCGGCAAAAGCACGTTACACGGTAGCGGTCGGGAGCTGCTCTGCGTATGGCGGAATGACAGCCGCAGGCCTTAATGAGGTGGAGGCTACCGGGCTTCAATACGATGGCGAGTTGCCAGGTGGCTTACTGGGCGATGGTTATCGCTCGCGAAGTGGAGATCAGGTCATTAACATTGCAGGCTGCCCAACGCATCCTGATTGGATCACCGAAACCTTGAGCACGCTGGCCATGGATGAGTGGCAGCCTAAATTGGCCGACCCGCTTGGTCGACCGCGCAGTTATGCCGATCACCTTGTGCATCACGGTTGTCATCGAAACGAATACTACGAGTACAAAGCCAGTGCCGAGCAACCCGGTGATCGCGGTTGTATGATGGAGCACATGGGCTGTTTAGGCACCCAAGCGCACGCCGACTGCAATGTGCGGGATTGGAACGGTTTTGGCTCGTGCACCAGTGGCGGCTATGCCTGTATCAACTGCACCGCCCCAGAGTTTGAAGAGCCCGGACACGCGTTTATGCAGACCCCGAAGATTGCGGGTATTCCGGTCGGGTTGCCAACCGATATGCCCAAGGCGTGGTTTGTCGCGCTGGCGTCCTTGTCCAAAGCGGCCACCCCCGAGCGTCTAAAACAAAATGCCGTATCGGAGCAGTTGATCTACCCGCCGACGCTCAAAAGTACGCGGCGCAAACGTTAATGGCACAATACGTCTTCTGATCGAAGTGGAGAGCAGTATCCGATGAGTCGCACTCTGTTAGGCCCGTTCAATCGAGTCGAGGGGGATCTTGAGATCACACTGGAATCTGAGCAGGATCAAGTGGTCTCCGCCCGTGTGAACTCGCCGTTGTACCGTGGGTTTGAGCGAATGCTGGTGGGCAAGTCAGCGATGGATGCGCTGGTATACACACCCCGCATCTGCGGTATCTGCTCAGTGAGTCAATCCACGGCTGCGGCCAAAGCCCTTGGTTCAGCGATGGGGATTACGCCAACCCCCAACGGTCAGCTGTGTCATAACTTGATGCTGGCCACCGAGAGTCTGACGGATCTACTCACACACTTTTACCTGTTTTTCATGCCGGACTTTGCCCGCGATGTGTACCAAAACGAGCCGTGGTTCTTGGGGGCGCAAGCGCGATTTAAGGCGATCAAAGGCAACGCAGCCAAAGAGGTTTTGCCGGCACGTGCAGAGTTTTTGCACCTTTTGGGCATCATGGCTGGGAAGTGGCCTCATACGTTGAGTCTGCAGCCCGGTGGCAGTGCTCGACCCATCGAAGCGCAAGAGCGCATTCGTTTGTTGACCATCGTGCGAAGCTTTAGGGCGTTTCTGGAGCGCACCTTATTTGGTGACTCGTTAGAGGCGATCTTAGCGATCGACTCTCGGGAAGCGTTAATGCAATGGCAGCACGCCGAAACCTCGGGGGATCTTCGTCAGTTTCTGCACATCGCCGATGCCTTGTCACTGTGCACCTTAGGCCGTGCTACCGACCGTTTTGTCAGCTACGGCAACTACGATAATCCGATCACGCAGCAGGCCTCATTCAAAGCAGGTTTTAGCGTTCAAGGTGAGCATTACCCGCTCTCGCCTGAGTCGATTACCGAAGAGATCGCCTTCACTTGGATGGACGGTGTTTCGTTACCTGTGCATCCATCCGACCCTCGCGCGCAGCTAGCGGCCCCGACGATTGATCAAACCGACGCCTACAGCTGGTGTAAGGCACCGCGTTTTGCGCATCAAGTGGTTGAGGTTGGCGCGATGGCGCGCTGGGTCAATCAAGGTCATCCTCTGGTGCTGGATCTGCTCCAGAAAGAGGGGGCGAACGTGCGCAGTCGAGTCGTCTCGCGTTTGTTGGAGTTGGCCTACATCGTACCTGAGATGGAAAACTGGATACGCCACCTTGATGTGAACGCCCCGTTTTGTGATCACGCGTCAGTTTGTGATGAAGGTGAGGGCGTTGCCATGATTGAAGCCGCGCGCGGTTCGTTAGGGCATTGGTTAAAGCTCAAGGGCGGAAAAATCACGCATTACCAGATTATAGCGCCTACCACGTGGAATTTTTCCCCGCGTGATGAGCAGGCCGTTCCTGGGGCGCTGGAGCAAGCTTTGGTGGGGGCACTGATCCGTCAAGGCGAAAAAGAGCCTATCTCAGTACAACACATCATTCGATCTTTTGACCCATGTATGGTCTGTACGGTGCACTGATCCACCGCTATGGTGTACACTTGCCATCCCCAGAATGACAGCTGGTTAATAAAACGACACATGTTTTGCGGCATTGTTTGGGTTTCGACAATGCTGCGTTTGCCAAAGAGAGATGCTCCCCATGAAGGTTTCTTTGATTGTGGCCCAAGCGCAAAATCGCGTCATAGGGCGCAACAATGCCCTGCCTTGGTACTTACCGAACGATCTTAAATACTTCAAAAAGGTCACGCTGGGGAAACCCATCATAATGGGGCGAAAGACCTACGAATCCATCGGTCGACCACTGCCCGGACGTCCAAACATCGTGATCAGTCGACAAGCCGAATACGCGCCAGAGGGTGTCGGTGTGGTGGCTTCTTTAGAGGAGGCGATCTCGCTTGCAGAAAGTCTGGTCGAGATTAATGGCGGCGACGAGGTCATGGTCATCGGTGGCGCACAAATTTACGCGTTGGCTCTGCCAAAAGCGGACCGACTCTACATCACCCAAGTACACGCTGAGGTAGAGGGCGACGCGCACTTCCCTGAGTTTTCGCTCGAACAGTGGCGCGAGCTTGGACGCGAAGATTACAGCGCGCAAGAGCCTAACCCTTACGACTACAGCTTCATCGTATACGAGCGAGGATAAGCGCATGCTGGATGAGCGTTTATTAACCGCGCTGGCCGATGGGCAATTCCATTCGGGTCAAGAGTTGGGTGCCTTGCTGGGTGTTAGCCGAAGTGCGGTCTGGAAGCAGATGAAAACCCTAGAGTCTTTGGGGGTCGAGGTGTACAGCATACGGGGGCGTGGTTATCGCATCCCGGGTGGTTTGGAGCTCTTATGCGAAGAGCGAATCGCCAACGCGTGCAGTCAATCGGTCGTGGGTGATCTTCAAAAAATTGAAGTGCACCGTGTATTGGACTCAACCAACCTCCAAGCGATGCGCGAACTTCAGGCTGGCGCAAGCTCTGGGCAACTGTATTTGGCCGAATATCAAACGGCCGGTAAAGGGCGTCGTGGTCGTACATGGGTTAGCCCGTTTGGGCGTAATCTGTACTTTTCCTTGGTTTGGTCTTTTGCCGCAGGTGCCGCTGGGCTTGAAGGGCTAAGTCTTGTGGTGGGTGTCGCGCTTCATCGTGCATTAACCGACCTTGGTTTGGATCAAGTTGCCCTCAAATGGCCGAATGACCTGTTAGCCAATCAAAAGAAACTGGCCGGTATTCTGCTCGAGATGCAAGGTGATGCGTCTGGCGAGTGTCAGGTCGTGATCGGTGTCGGTGTGAACGTTCAGATGCCTGATGAAGCAGAGGAGCATATCACACAACCGTGGACGGATCTCACCCGCTTAGTGGGCCGATCGGTCTCGCGTAATCAATTAATGGCAACTGTGCTTAATCACTTAGTCCCCACGTTAAAGTTGTTTGCCGAGCAAGGGTTTGCTCCTTTTAAAGGTGAATGGCAAAGCCTGCATGCTCACCAAGGTCAGACGGTGACGCTGAGCTCTGCTCAGCAGGAAATTACCGGGGTTTGTTTGGGTGTCGATGATCACGGTGCGCTTGTGATTGAACATGCCAACGGGAAAGAAGCGTTTTACGCCGGTGAGGTTAGTTTGCGAGGCACACATGCGGCTTGAGATTGATGCAGGCAATACCTTTATAAAATGGCGCTGGGTGGGGGATGGATACCAGTCCGCGACGCTTCGATTGCTGAAAGAAAAGTTTTTCGATGAGTGGATTCAGCTGGAATCCCAAAACTACCCAGAGACGCTGCGCGAAATTTGGATCGGCTCGGTCGCGGGGGATCAATTCAATGATGCCTTGGCAGAGCGCATCTTACGAAGCTTTGGAGTCACCCCTAAGTTTGCTAAAACCACGCAAGTGGCCTCAGGCGTCACCAACAGCTACTCCGACCCCGAGCGAATGGGCGTGGATCGTTGGCTGGCGATGCTTGCGGCACGGTGTCAGGATGAAGCGCCTGCTATCATTGTCGATTGTGGCAGTGCCATTACCGTGGATTATCTGGACAGCGTTGGGCGTCATGAAGGGGGGTATATTTTACCGGGCCTTCAAATGATGCGTGCCACACTGTTACGGAACACCGCTTATGTTCGCTACGACGAGACCGATCAGGAGCAGCTTAAACCTGGCAAAAGCACCGGCGCGTGTGTGAACAATGGCACGCGCTTCTTATTAAGTGCACTTGGGCATGAGTTGGCCGGCCAATCGGGATATCAAATTTACATTACCGGTGGTGATGGGGATCTACTGCACAAAGATATCCCAGGCTCTTTGCTGATCCCTGATTTGGTTTTAGATGGTCTTCTATGGGCAGAAAAACAATGACCAAGTGGATCATTGTTTTTCTCGCGCTTGCGAATGGGTTGCTCTTTTATGTGATCTCCGGGCAATCCGCATCGACCCAAAATGAAAATGCCGAGCAAAATGCCGCGATTCAGCGCATAAAGTTGGTCTCGGAGGTGGGCTTGACCGATCCGGACCAAGTTGTGGGTCGAACGGATGGGGCTTCTGGTAATAAGCAGGCTACAAAAAAGTCGTGCTGGCTATTAATAGGGATTGAGCGAGAGCAAGATCAACAAGCTTTATCGGATTTTTTGGTAGAGCAGGCGTTTCAGCCGATATTGCGTCTACCCAATGCCAAGCATAAGGACTATCAAATCGCTTTAGGGCATCGTTTTGATCAGAAAACGAACGATGCTGTTCATCGATTGATCAAAGAGCGCTATCCATCTGTAAAAATTGAAAAAAAGTGTGTGAAGGGGTTGCATACTGAAAGTTCGATCATTAATATGTGCGCCACTTCGTTAAGCCGGTATAGCTCAGTTGGTAGAGCAACTGACTTGTAATCAGTAGGTCCCGAGTTCGACTCTTGGTGCCGGCACCACGAAGTAACCGATGAGGTGGGGTTCCCGAGTGGCCAAAGGGATCAGACTGTAAATCTGACGCGCAAGCTTCGGTGGTTCGAATCCACCCCCCACCACCATCACTGCTCGGTAGTGCGGGTATGGTATAGTGGCTATTACCTCAGCCTTCCAAGCTGAAGAGGCGGGTTCGATTCCCGCTACCCGCTCCAGAGTGTGGTAGTTATCATGGATAAATCTTTGGTAGCGACTCTGAAAGTTTAAAGCTGAAAAGCTTATGTTATGCTCAAGTAGCTCAGGGGTAGAGCACACCCTTGGTAAGGGTGAGGTCGGCGGTTCAAATCCGCTCTTGAGCTCCAGTTTGTGAAGGGTAGATGTAGTAATATGTCTGCCCTTTGTTGTATTTGTGATTCACAAATGACCGTTTAGGAATTTAACGATGGCAAAATCATCTTTTGAACGTAATCTGCCGCACGTTAACGTAGGTACAATCGGCCACGTTGACCACGGTAAAACAACTCTGACAGCAGCTCTGACTCGCGTATGCGCTGAAGTATTCGGTGGTGAAGCGGTAGCTTTCGACGGTATCGATAAGGCACCTGAAGAGCGTGAGCGTGGTATCACAATCTCTACTTCACACGTAGAGTACGAATCAAACACTCGTCACTACGCGCACGTCGACTGCCCAGGGCACGCTGACTACGTTAAGAACATGATCACTGGTGCTGCTCAGATGGACGGCGCGATCCTGGTATGTGGTGCGACTGATGGTCCTATGCCGCAGACTCGTGAGCACATCCTGCTTTCTCGTCAGGTAGGTGTACCTTACATCGTAGTATTCTTGAACAAAGCTGACCTGCTGGCTGAAGATTGTGGCGGTGTTGACTCTGAAGAATACGCTGAGATGCGTGAGCTGGTAGAAATGGAAATCCGTGAGTTGCTAGACACTTACGACTTCCCAGGCGACGACACTCCAATCATCTGCGGTTCTGCTTTGATGGCACTGAACGGCGAAGACGAGAACGAGCTGGGTACAACAGCGGTTAAAGCGTTGGTTGAAGCTCTGGATTCTTACATCCCTGAGCCAGTACGTGCGATCGATCAGCCATTCCTGATGCCTATCGAGGACGTATTCTCTATCTCTGGCCGTGGTACTGTAGTAACGGGTCGTGTAGAGCGCGGTATCATCAAAGTTGGTGAAGAGATTGAAATCGTTGGTATCAAAGATACTACGAAGACAACTTGTACTGGTGTTGAGATGTTCCGTAAGCTGCTTGACGAAGGTCGTGCAGGTGAGAACGTTGGTGCGCTGCTGCGTGGTACTAAGCGTGACGACGTTGAGCGTGGTCAAGTATTGGCTAAGCCGGGTACTATCAATCCGCACACTAACTTCGAATGTGAAGTATACGTACTGAGCAAAGATGAAGGTGGTCGTCACACTCCATTCTTCAAAGGTTACCGTCCACAGTTCTACTTTCGTACAACTGACGTAACCGGTTCTTGCGAACTGCCAGAAGGCGTTGAAATGGTAATGCCGGGTGACAACGTTAAGATGGTTGTTACTTTGATCGCTCCGATCGCGATGGACGAAGGTCTGCGTTTCGCGATTCGTGAAGGTGGTCGTACCGTAGGTGCAGGTGTTGTATCTAAAATCATCGCGTAAGTGATGAAAGTATTGCAATAAGGTGTTGCAATCGAACAGGGGTGCTTATATAGTATGCATCCCTGATTTCTACAGGCCAGTGGCTCAATTGGCAGAGCAGCGGTCTCCAAAACCGCAGGTTGGGGGTTCGAGTCCCTCCTGGCCTGCCACTTTACAAATCGATTAGGTCGATCTCTCAAGTAAAGTGGCATTCAAAGCGAAAGCTTAGATAAGCCGAGGCTATTAAGCGTGAGTTCTAAAGTTACAACATCTGAAGGATCTAAGCTCGACGGTCTTAAATGGCTTGTCGTAGTACTGCTGGTAGCAGTTGGTGTCGTTGGTAACTCGCTGTACTCAGAAGAATCTTTGTTGTACCGAGTATTAGCCTTGTTGGCGTTGGCAGTTGTGGCGGGTTTTGTTGCGCTGCAGACGGCAAAAGGTAAGGCGTTCTTTACGCTTTTTAAAGAAGCGAAAAATGAGATCCGCCGTGTAGTATGGCCAACGCGTCAGGAAACGCTGCAGACAACGGGTATGGTTGTTGTGGTTGTTTTGCTTATTGGATTATTTCTCTGGGGATTGGATTCGCTGTTAGCGTGGATTGTCTCCAGCGTAATCGGTTAGGAGAAAGGGCATGTCTAAAAACTGGTACGTCATTCATGCTCACTCTAACTACGAGAAGCGTGTTAAGTCCTCTCTCGAAGAGCGCATTGTATTAAATGGTCTGGAAGATATGTTCGGCCAGATCCTGGTTCCAACCGAAGAAGTGGTTGAAATCAAAGACGGTAAGAAGCGTAAGTCTGAGCGTAAGTTTTACCCAGGTTACGTGTTTGTCGAAATGGAAATGAACGACGAAACGTGGCACTTGGTTAAGTATACCGATCGAGTGTTAGGCTTTATTGGCGGTACAGCTGATAAGCCAGCGCCAATGACGCCGCGTGAAGCAACAGATATGTTGTCTCGTGTTCAAAGCGTTGGTGATAAACCGAAGCCGAAGACGGTGTTTGAGCCGGGCGAAATGGTTCGTGTTGCTGATGGTCCATTTGCAGATTTTGATGGTGTGGTTGAAGAAGTTGATTATGAAAAGAGTCGCTTGAAGGTGGCTGTAATGATCTTCGGTCGATCAACGCCAGTCGAATTGGAGTTCAGTCAGGTTCAGAAAACCTGATAGGGCTTGAAAGAAAAGCATAAAACTCTGCTCATCACTGAGCGGAGTTTTTGCGTCTTTGAAAACGGGTAGCTTTTTATAAAGCGATGACCCACTAGGAGAAACTAATGGCTAAGAAAGTCCAAGCTTACATTAAGCTGCAGGTTAAAGCCGGTCAGGCGAACCCAAGTCCACCAGTTGGTCCAGCACTGGGTCAACACGGTGTAAACATCATGGAATTCTGTAAAGCGTTCAATGCTGAAACACAAAGCATGGAATCTGGTTTGCCGATCCCTGTTGTGATTACTGTTTACAGTGACCGTAGCTTCACATTCATTACTAAGACTCCTCCAGCTTCAATCCTGTTGAAAAAAGCAGCAGGCCTGAAAAGCGGTTCTGGTCGTCCAAACACTGAGAAAGTGGGTACGGTTACTCGCGCTCAACTGGAAGAGATCGCAACCACTAAAATGGCGGATCTGACAGCAGCGGATATGGATGCAGCTGTACGTACCATCGCGGGCAGCGCTCGTAGCATGGGTCTTCTTGTGGAGGGTGAAGAGTGATGGCTAAGCTGACTAAACGCCAAAAGGCAATTCGTGAAGTTGTTGAAGCTGGTAAAGCTTACTCAATCACTGAAGCAGTTGATGTGCTTGCAAAAGTATCTGCTGTTAAGTTCAAAGAAACCATCGAAGTATCTGTAAACTTGGGCGTTGATCCACGTAAATCAGACCAAGTAGTTCGTGGTTCTACTGTACTGCCAAACGGTACAGGTAAAGACGTTCGTGTAGCCGTTTTTGCTCAAGGCGATAACGCTGAGAAAGCAAAAGAAGCTGGCGCTGATGTTGTAGGTTTCGAAGACCTGGCAGAAGCGATGAAAGGCGGCGATCTGAACTTTGGTGTTGTTATTGCAACTCCAGATGCAATGCGTGTTGTTGGTCAACTTGGTCAAGTGTTGGGTCCACGTGGTCTGATGCCTAACCCTAAAGTTGGCACAGTAACAACTGACGTTGCTACAGCGGTTAAAAATGCGAAAGCAGGTCAGGTTCGTTTCCGTACTGACAAAAACGGCATCATCCATGCTGGTGTTGGTAAGATCGAATTTTCTGCAGACGCTATCCGTGAAAACATCGAAGCGTTGCTGGCTGATCTGAAAAAGCTGAAGCCTGCTTCTGCTAAAGGCGTATACGTACGCAAAGTGACCTTGTCCTCTACTATGGGCCCAGGTCTTGTGATCGATCAATCGTCACTGAACGCTTAATCAATCACTCAAAAACGGTTTTTTGAGGGTCTTCGAGACCTGTTTAGACAGAGACGAAGGCCGTCAAAGACCGCAGGTGATGCCAAGCGCATCTTAATGGTGAATCCAGCCTGCGCAGACGGTGAAATACCACCGCACACTCATGGCCTGCTTCGGCAGGTTAGGTAAATAGTCGAAAGACTCAATCCAGGAGTTAATTGTGGCATTAGGACTAGAAGACAAAAAAGCGATCGTCGCTGAAGTCCAAGAAGCTGCTCAAGGCGCTCTTTCTGCAGTAGTTGCTGACTCTCGCGGTGTTACCGTGACAGACATGACTGCTCTGCGTAAGAAAGCGCGTGAAAACGGCGTATGGCTGCGTGTTGTTCGTAACACACTGGCTCGTCGTGCAGTAACTGGCTCAGATTTCGAATGCTTGTCTGAATCTTTCGTTGGCCCAACTATCATCGCTTTCTCTAACGAGCACCCAGGTGCTGGCGCGCGTATTTTGAAAGAATTCGCAAAAGAGAACGATAAGTTTGAGCTGAAATCCGCAGCGTTTGAAGGCGCCGTTGTAGACGTGAACATGCTGGCAAGCTTGCCAACATACGAAGAAGGTCTGGCGAAGCTGATGAGCTGTATGAAAGAAGCAGCAGCTGGCAAGTTGGTTCGTACCATCGCTGCCGTTCGCGATCAGAAAGAACAGGCTGCGTAATCTTTTATACGCACTCTGGAACGATTTTAAACGAGCATACGCTCCACTAGTTTTATAGGAAATAAGTCATGTCTCTGACTAAAGAAGATATCATCAACGCTATCGCTGAAATGTCTGTAATGGACGTAGTTGAACTGGTTTCAGCAATGGAAGAAAAATTCGGCGTTTCTGCAGCAGCTGCTGTTGTAGCGGGCCCTGCTGGTGACGCTGGTGCGGCTGCAGCTGAGCAAACAGAATTCGACGTAGTTCTGACTGCTGCTGGCGATAAGAAAGTAAACGTAATCAAAGCCGTTCGTGGCGCTACAGGCCTGGGTCTGAAAGAAGCTAAAGAAATGGTTGATGGCGCTCCTTCTACTGTTAAAGAAGGCGTTAGCAAAGACGAAGCTGAAGAGCTTAAGAAAGCTCTGGAAGAAGCTGGCGCTTCTGTTGAGCTTAAGTAATCTGACTGATGCTCAGCAAGCAGCTTAAACTGCTTGACACGTCAATGGCTGGTGGCAATTTGCCACCGGCCTTTTTCCGTTATTTATAGACAGCAAATAAATAGCGGCAGCACAGACCGGAAGCTCTCTTTCTGGACTGCTTCTCAACTTGGTGCACATGCTGGGGAACACTGATGGCTTACTCATATACAGAAAAGAAACGCATCCGCAAAGATTTCAGCAAATTGCTGCAAGTCATGGATGTACCTTACCTGCTGGCAATCCAGCTGGACTCTTATCGCAAATTCCTTCAGGAAGGTGTAGATGCGGCGCAGCGTAGAGAAGAAGGTTTACACGCTGCATTCAAATCCGTATTTCCAATTGTTTCTTATTCCGGCAATGCTGCTCTGGAATATGTTGGCTATCGTTTGGGTGAACCAGTATTTGACGTTAAAGAATGTCAACTGCGTGGTGTGACTTACGCTGCCCCTCTGCGTGTGAAAGTACGCTTGGTGATTTACGATCGTGAATCATCGAACAAAGCGGTTAAAGATATTAAAGAACAAGAAGTCTACATGGGCGAAATGCCTTTGATGACTGAAAACGGTACATTCGTTGTTAACGGAACTGAGCGTGTTATCGTTTCTCAGTTGCACCGTTCTCCGGGTGTATTCTTCGATCACGACAAGGGTAAATCGCACTCGTCTGGTAAGTTGTTGTATTCTGCGCGAATCATTCCTTACCGTGGCTCTTGGTTGGACTTCGAGTTCGACCCAAAAGATGCCTTGTTCGTACGTATCGACCGTCGTCGTAAACTGCCAGCAACGATTCTGTTGCGTGCGCTGGGTTACGAGGCAAACGAAATTCTGGATACCTTCTTCACTACGACCAACTGGACGATCAGTGAAGCGGGCGTCAAGATGGAACTGGTTCCTGAGCGCCTGCGCGGTGAAACCATGTCCTTCGATATCAAAGACCCTGAAGGCAACGTAATCGTTGAGCCAGGTCGTCGTATTACGCCGCGTCACATCAAGAAGATGACGGACGCTGGTATGACTAAGCTGGAAGTACCAAACGAGTACTTGATGGGCAAAGTCATCGGTAAAGACTTGATGGATCCTGCAACGGGCGAATTGATCTGCCCATGCAACACCGAAGTTACTGAAGATCTGATCAAGAAGTTACTGGCGGCGAACATCAGTGCGTTGGAAACTTTGTACACCAACGACCTGGATTGCGGTCCGTTCATTTCAGATACATTGCGTATCGACCCTACGCGCAGCCAGTTGGAAGCATTGGTAGAAATCTACCGCATGATGCGTCCTGGCGAGCCGCCAACGAAAGAGTCTGCAGAAGCCCTGTTCGAAAACTTGTTCTTCACAGAAGAACGTTACGACTTGTCTGCTGTAGGTCGCATGAAGTTCAACCGTCGTTTAGGCCGTGAAGACGAAACCGGTTCGGGTGTGTTGGATAAAGAAGACATCCTGTCCGTGATGAAGACATTGATCGACATCCGTAACGGTAAAGGTATTGTCGACGATATCGACCACTTGGGTAACCGTCGTATCCGTTCTGTAGGTGAAATGGCAGAGAACCAATTCCGTGTTGGTTTGGTGCGTGTTGAGCGTGCGGTTCGTGAGCGTCTGTCTATGGCTGAATCAGACAATCTGATGCCTCAGGATCTGATCAACGCGAAACCCGTTGCTGCTGCCATTAAAGAGTTCTTTGGTTCTTCTCAGCTGTCTCAGTTTATGGACCAAAACAACCCGTTGTCAGAAGTTACGCACAAACGTCGTGTCTCTGCATTAGGCCCAGGTGGTCTGACGCGTGAGCGTGCAGGCTTTGAGGTTCGTGACGTACACCCAACGCACTACGGTCGTGTATGTCCAATCGAAACGCCGGAAGGTCCGAACATCGGTCTGATCAACTCGTTGGCTACCTTTGCTCGCACTAACGACTACGGCTTCTTAGAAACACCTTACCGTAAGGTAGTGGACGGTGTTGTTACTGACGATATCCAATACCTGTCAGCGATCGAAGAAAACAACTTCGTTATCGCTCAGGCATCTGCAACTATGGACGAAAACAACCGCCTGTTGGATGAGCTGGTAACCGTACGTCACTTAAACGAAACAACGGTAATGGGCCCAGATAAAGTCGACTACATGGACGTATCTCCACGTCAGGTAGTATCGATTGCGGCGTCTTTGATTCCGTTCTTGGAACACGATGACGCGAACCGCGCATTGATGGGTTCCAACATGCAACGTCAAGCTGTACCTACTCTGCGCGCTGATAAGCCGTTAGTGGGTACCGGTATGGAGCGTTACGTAGCACGTGACTCAGGTGTATGTATCACGGCCCGTCGTGGTGGTGTGATTGAGTCTGTTGATGCGGCGCGTATCGTTGTTCGCGTACGTGAAGAGGAAGTAGCAGGTGACGCAGGTGTAGACATCTACAACCTGACGAAGTACACACGTTCTAACCAAAACACCTGCATCAACCAGCGTTCTATCGTAAACCCAGGTGACATCGTTCAACGTGGCGACATCATGGCAGACGGTCCATCGGTTGATATGGGTGAGCTGGCTTTGGGTCAGAACATGCGCATCGCGTTCATGCCTTGGAACGGTTACAACTTCGAGGACTCCATCCTGATCTCTGAGCGTGTCGTTCAGGAAGATCGTTTCACCACTATCCACATTCAGGAACTGACCTGTGTGGCGCGTGATACTAAGTTGGGGCCTGAAGAGATCACCTCTGATATCCCGAACGTAGGTGAGTCTGCACTGGCGAAACTGGATGAGTCCGGTATCGTTCACATCGGTGCGGAAGTTGGTCCTGGAGATATTCTGGTTGGTAAGGTAACCCCTAAAGGTGAAACACAGCTGACACCAGAAGAAAAACTGCTGCGTGCGATCTTCGGTGAGAAAGCCTCCGACGTTAAAGATACTTCTTTGCGAGTTAAGGGCGGTACAACCGGTAAAGTTATCGACGTTCAAGTATTCACCCGTGACGGTGTGAAGAAAGATGACCGTGCTCTGTCGATCGAAAAAGCGGAAATGGACGCAATCCGTAAGGATTTGAACGAAGAGTTCCGCATCGTTGAGCAAGCAACGTTCGAACGTCTGACGCGCGCTCTGGTTGGTCAAGTCGCCGACGGTGGTGCTGGTCTTCGCAAAGGCGAAACCATTTCTGAAGAGTTCCTAAACGGTCTGAAGCACGGCGAGTGGTTCAAAATCCGTGTGGCTGACGAAGCTGCGGCTGAAGCGCTTGAACAAGCGAAAACTCAGCTAGAAGAGCGTCGCGAAGAGCTGGATAAGAAGTTCGAAAACAAAAAAGGCAAGCTGCAAACGGGTGATGATCTTGCCCCTGGCGTCCTGAAAATTGTCAAAGTGTATGTTGCGACGAAGCGTCGTGTACAACCGGGTGACAAGATGGCAGGTCGTCACGGTAACAAGGGTGTTATCTCGGTTATCATGCCAGTTGAAGACATGCCTTACGACGAGAACGGCGAACCGGTCGATATCGTACTGAACCCACTGGGTGTACCGTCTCGTATGAACGTAGGTCAGATCCTTGAGACGCACATGGGTGCGGCTGCTAAAGGCCTAGGTATCAAAATTAATTCCATGCTGGAAGTTGAGCGCGAGAAAGCACAAACCGTTAAAGAGGTTCGTGAATTCTTAGATCGCATTTACAACAGCGAGCTGGATGGTTGGACAACGTCTCGTCGTGAAGATCTTGAGAACTTCACCGATGAAGAGATCCTAGAACTTGCACGCAACTTGCGTGGCGGTGTGCCTCTGGCAACGCCTGCATTTGACGGTGCGAAAGAAGCTGAGATCAAAGAGCTGTTGCGTTTGGCGGATATGAATGACACCGGTCAGGTTACCCTGTTCGATGGACGTTCTGGTGAGTCCTTCTCGCGTCCTGTAACGGTAGGTTACATGTACATGCTGAAGTTGAACCACTTGGTAGACGACAAAATGCACGCTCGTTCGACAGGTTCTTACAGCTTGGTTACTCAGCAGCCGCTGGGTGGTAAAGCACAGTTCGGTGGTCAGCGTTTCGGTGAGATGGAGGTATGGGCACTGGAAGCATACGGTGCGGCTTACACGCTTCAAGAAATGCTTACCGTTAAGTCGGATGACGTTAACGGTCGTACGAAGATGTACAAAAACATCGTCGATGGCGATCACAGAATGGAACCGGGTATGCCGGAATCCTTCAACGTATTGATCAAAGAGATTCGCTCTCTGGGTATCGATATCGAGCTTGAAAACGAATAAGGCATTACCGATTCACCGGGCTGGCTGAGGTCAGCCCACAACTCCCGTGAGGAGCTTTAAGTAATGAAAGATTTGCTGAATCTATTAAAAGCACAAAGCCAGAGCGAAGAGTTTGACTCGATTAAGATTACTCTGGCGTCACCGGAGATGATCCGCTCTTGGTCTTTCGGCGAAGTTAAAAAGCCAGAGACGATTAACTACCGTACGTTCAAGCCTGAGCGTGACGGTCTGTTTTGTGCCAAGATCTTCGGTCCAGTAAAAGACTACGAGTGCTTGTGTGGTAAATACAAGCGCATGAAACACCGCGGTGTTATCTGTGAAAAATGTGGTGTTGAAGTTACATTGACCAAAGTGCGTCGTGAGCGCATGGGTCACATCGAGCTGGCTAGCCCAGTTGCACACATCTGGTTCTTGAAATCGCTGCCGTCCCGTATCGGTTTGATGCTGGATATGACGCTGCGTGACATCGAGCGTGTTCTGTACTTCGAATCATTTGTCGTGATCGAACCAGGCATGACTACGCTGGAGCGTGGTCAGCTGCTGAACGATGAACAGTACTTTGAAGCGTTGGAAGAGTTCGGTGACGAATTCGACGCACGCATGGGTGCTGAAGCGGTTCAAATGCTGATGGCGTCTATCGATCTTGAAGAAGAGATCGAGCGTCTGCGTGAAGAGATGCCACAAACCAACTCTGAGACTAAGCTCAAGAAGCTGTCTAAGCGTCTGAAACTGTGTGAATCTTTCTACAAATCCGGTAACAAGCCTGAGTGGATGGTAATGTCTGTTCTGCCAGTGCTGCCGCCTGATTTGCGTCCGTTGGTACCTCTGGATGGTGGTCGTTTCGCAACATCGGATCTGAACGATCTGTATCGCCGCGTTATCAACCGTAACAACCGTCTGAAGCGCCTACTGGATCTGAACGCACCAGACATCATCGTTCGTAACGAGAAGCGTATGCTTCAAGAAGCGGTTGATGCGCTGTTAGATAACGGTCGTCGTGGCCGTGCGATCACAGGTTCTAACAAACGTCCTCTGAAATCTTTGGCTGATATGATCAAAGGTAAACAAGGTCGTTTCCGTCAGAACCTTCTGGGTAAGCGTGTTGACTACTCCGGTCGTTCTGTAATCGTAGTAGGTCCATACTTGCGTTTGCACCAGTGTGGTCTGCCTAAGAAAATGGCACTTGAGCTGTTCAAGCCATTCATCTTCTCTAAGCTTGAGTTGCGTGGTTATGCGACCACCATCAAAGCGGCTAAGAAGATGGTTGAGCGCGAAGAGCCACTCGTATGGGATATCTTGGATGAAGTTATCCGTGAGCACCCAGTTCTTCTGAACCGTGCACCGACACTTCACCGTCTGGGTATCCAAGCGTTTGAGCCTGTTCTGATCGAAGGTAAAGCGATCCAACTGCACCCATTGGTGTGTGCGGCCTACAACGCTGACTTCGACGGTGACCAGATGGCGGTACACGTACCGTTGACGCTGGAAGCTCAGCTTGAAGCGCGTGCGTTAATGATGTCAACGAACAACATCCTGTCTCCAGCAAACGGCGAACCGATCATCGTTCCATCTCAGGACGTCGTACTGGGTCTGTACTTCATGACACGTGATCGCATCAATGCGAAAGGCGAAGGCATGGTGTTCGCAGACTTGGATGAAGTTGAGCGCGCTTACGGTGCTAAACAAGTCGACCTTCAAGCACGCATTAAAGTGCGTCTTCACGAACTGATTCGTGACATCGAAGGTAACGAAACCGAAGTAACCGAAGTCAAAGAGACGACGGTCGGTCGTGCGATGTTGTTCTCTATCGTGCCGAAAGGTCTGCCATTCTCGCTGGTCAACCAAGCGATGAAGAAGAAGGCGATCTCTAAGCTGTTGAACGAAGCATACCGTCGTTGCGGTCTGAAAGACTGTGTCATCTTTGCTGACCAGCTGATGTACATGGGCTTCCGTCAAGCAACGCTGTCGGGCTCTTCTATCGGTGTTAACGACTTCGTAATCCCTGCTGAAAAAGCCACCATCGTGGGCGAGGCCGATGCGGAAGTAAAAGACATCGAGCGTCAGTTCGCAGACGGTTTGGTAACGCAAGGCGAGAAATACAACAAGGTTATCGATATCTGGTCGCGTGCCAACGAATTGCTGGCGAAGCGCATGATGGAAAACCTGAAAACCGATACGGTTCTTGACCGTGAAGGTAACGAAGTTGAGCAAGAATCGTTCAACTCGGTTTACATGATGGCCGACTCCGGTGCCCGTGGTAGTGCTGCACAGATTCGTCAGTTGGCGGGTATGCGTGGTCTGATGGCGAAGCCGGATGGATCGATCATCGAAACGCCAATCGTTGCGAACTTCCGTGAAGGTCTGAACGTACTTCAGTACTTCATCTCGACTCACGGTGCTCGTAAAGGTCTGGCCGATACGGCACTGAAAACAGCGAACTCCGGTTACCTGACGCGTCGTTTGGTAGACGTTGCACAGGACGTTGTTATCACTGAAGGTGATTGCGGAACAGATCAAGGTCTGGTTATGCAGCCGATGATCGAAGGTGGCGACGTTGTTGTTGCGCTGGGTGATCGTGTTCTGGGTCGTGTGGTTGCGCGTGATGTACTGAATCCTGCTGACCAGGATGTACTGATCCCTAAAGGCACTCTGATCGACGAGACTTGGGTTGCGAAGCTGGAAAACGACGAGCAATACTCATCGATCGATGAGATCGTAGTTCGCTCTGCAATCACATGTGATACGCGCTTTGGTATCTGTGCGGCTTGTTACGGTCGTGACTTGGGTCGTGGTCACTTGGTTAACCCAGGTGAAGCTGTCGGTGTTATTGCTGCACAGTCGATCGGTGAGCCAGGTACACAGCTGACCATGCGTACGTTCCACATCGGTGGTGCGGCATCTCGAGCGGCGGCTGTCGACAGTATTCAGGTCAAAAACGGCGGTGAAATTCGTCTGCACAACCTGAAATCAGTTGAAACGCCAGAAGGCAAACTGGTTGCTACCTCTCGTTCCGGCGAGCTGGGTGTAACCGATGAGCACGGCCGTGAGCGTGAGCGCTACAAGCTACCATACGGTGCAGTACTGACCGTAAAAGATGGCGATAAAGTCGAATCTGGCCAAATCGTTGCTAACTGGGACCCACACACACACCCAATCGTGTCTGAAGTGTCTGGTCGCGTTGTCTTCTCCGGTATGGAAGATGGCATCACCGTTAAGCAAACGATTGATGAGCTGACAGGTCTGTCGACCACTGAAGTCTTGGAATTGAAAGACCGTCCAGCGGCCGGTAAAGACATTCGTCCGATGATTAAGTTGGTTGATAACGCTGGTAACGAAATTTTGCATGAAGGTACGGACTCTCCAGCTCAGTACTTGCTGCCAGCGAAAGCGATCATCAACTTGGCAGACGGTGCAACCGTATCTGTCGGTGAAGTGCTTGCACGTATCCCGCAAGAAGGCTCTGTGAACAAGGATATCACCGGTGGTCTGCCGCGTGTTGCTGACTTGTTCGAAGCGCGTAAGCCGAAAGAATCTGCGATTCTTGCGGAAATCACGGGTGTCATGAGCTTCGGTAAAGAGACAAAAGGTAAGAAGCGCTTGGTGATCACACCACGCGATGCTGATCCTTACGAGGTTATGATCCAGAAATGGCGTAACGTTAACGTCTTCGAAGGTGAAACAGTCGAGAAGGGTGAGGTCATCTCCGATGGTCCATCTAACCCGCACGATATCTTGCGAGTGCTTGGTGTTGAGCGTTTGGCTGAATACATCGTCAATGAAATCCAAGAGGTTTACCGCCTCCAGGGTGTAATCATTAACGATAAGCACATCGAAGTTATCGTTCGTCAAATGTTGCGCAAAGTTGAAGTAACGTCTGCTGGCGACTCAACTCTGATCCCAGGTGAACAGGTTGAATACTCGCAAGTTGTTACTGAAAACGAAGCGCTGGAAGCCGATGGTAAGATCCCTGCGAAGTTCGAACGCGTACTTCTGGGTATTACCAAAGCGTCCTTGGCAACTGAGTCGTTTATCTCAGCGGCATCCTTCCAGGAGACTACACGTGTCCTAACAGAAGGTGCGGTGACTGGTAAGCAAGACTTCTTGCGTGGTCTGAAAGAAAACGTTGTGGTAGGTCGTCTGATCCCAGCCGGTACCGGTCTGGCTTATCACTCTGAGCGTAAGCGTAAGCGTGCATTGACCCAAGGTACTGAAACTGTAAGTGCAGAAGAAGTACAAGAGGCTTTGACCGCCGCGCTGAATGCATCTTTGTCAGATGCTGATTAAAATCTGATCAGCGATTGACGAATACGGGTGGAATTGATTAAAATTCCGCCCCCTTAGTGCCGGATTCACAAGAATCCGGTTTTGGTGTTTATAAGTGACTTAACCACTTATAAGTTAAATAACGTGAAAACGTGGAGTTTGCTTAAATGGCAACTATTAACCAATTGGTTCGCTCGCCACGTAAGCGCAAAGTACAAAAGAGCGATGCTCAAGCCCTTCAGGCTTGCCCACAGCGTCGTGGTGTTTGTACTCGTGTTTACACTACTACTCCGAAGAAGCCTAACTCGGCTCTTCGTAAAGTATGCCGTGTTCGTTTGACGAACGGCTACGAAGTGACTTCCTACATCGGTGGTGAAGGTCACAACCTGCAAGAGCACAGTGTTGTATTGATCCGTGGCGGTCGTGTAAAAGACTTGCCAGGTGTTCGCTACCACACAGTACGTGGTGCTCTGGACTGTTCAGGTGTTAACGACCGTAAACAGGCTCGTTCTAAGTACGGTACTAAACGTCCTAAGTCTTAATCACCGTTTAATCACGGTGAGAGCTTTAATCTAGTAGTGGGTCAGTTTTAGAACCAATACTGTTTTTAGCTAGGCCGGAGACGGTAAGAGTAAGGTCAGGTAGCCGAAATCTACCTGAAGTTCCTGAAGACCTTTAATTAATTATGAGGGCTTATCATGCCTAGAAGACGCGTCGCTGCAAAGCGCGAAATTCTGCCAGATCCAAAATTCGGTAACATTACACTGGCAAAATTCATTAACCACGTTATGGTCAGCGGTAAAAAATCTGTTGCTGAGCGTATCGTGTACGGTGCACTGCAAAAAGTTGAAGAACGCACTAAAGCTGATCCGCTTGAAATGTTCGATAAAGCTCTGGAAAGCATCCAGCCTACCGTTGAGGTTAAGTCTCGCCGTGTAGGTGGTGCTACTTACCAAGTTCCTTGCGAAGTTCGTCCATCACGTCGTATGGCTTTGGCTATGCGTTGGTTGGTAGATGCTTCTCGTAAGCGTGGTGAAAAATCGATGGCTCTGCGCCTGGCTGGTGAAATGCTGGACGCTGCAGAAGGCCGTGGTGCTGCTGTTAAGAAACGTGAAGACGTGCACCGTATGGCTGAAGCTAACAAAGCTTTTGCACACTATCGCTTCTAATATTGAGGATTGAGTTGTGGCTCGTAAAACTCCTATCGCACGTTACCGTAACATCGGTATCTGTGCACACGTAGATGCTGGTAAAACCACCACCACTGAACGTGTACTGTTCTACACAGGTCTTTCTCACAAGATCGGTGAAGTACACGATGGCGCTGCTACCATGGACTGGATGGAGCAGGAGCAAGAACGTGGTATCACGATCACATCTGCTGCGACTACCTGTTTCTGGAAGGGTATGAACCAGCAGTTCGAAGAGCACCGTGTAAACATCATCGATACTCCTGGGCACGTTGACTTCACAATCGAAGTAGAACGTTCTTTGCGTGTATTGGATGGTGCAGTCGTTGTACTGTGTGCATCTTCTGGTGTTCAGCCTCAGACTGAAACTGTATGGCGTCAAGCGAACAAATACGAAGTTCCTCGTATGGTGTTCGTAAACAAGATGGACCGTGCAGGTGCAGACTTCTTCATGGTCGTTGAACAGCTGAAAAAGCGTCTGAACGCTAACGCTGTACCAATCAACTTCCCAATCGGCGCTGAAGACGAGTTCAAAGGCGTGGTTGACTTGATTCGCATGAAAGCCATCATGTGGAATGAAGCTGACCAAGGTATGACCTACGAGCTGGAAGACATCCCAGCTGATCTGCAAGACAAAGCTGACGAATTGCGTGAAGCAATGGTTGAAGCTGCGGCTGAGTCTTCAGAAGAGTTGATGGAAAAATACCTGGAAGAAGGTGAGCTGAGCGAAGACGAGATCAAACAAGGTCTGCGTGCGGGCACTCTGGCTAACGAAATCGTTCTGATGCAGGCTGGTTCTGCGTTCAAGAACAAAGGTGTTCAAGCGGTACTGGATGCTGTAATTGAATACTTGCCTTCTCCTGTTGAAGTTAAAGCGATCGAAGGTACGCTGGACGACAAAGATGAGACCGTTGCTACTCGTGAAGCAGACGACGATGCTCCATTCGCGGCGCTGGCATTTAAAATCGCAACTGACCCGTTCGTTGGTACTCTGACGTTCGTACGTGTTTACTCGGGTATCCTGAACTCTGGTGACAGCGTATACAACTCTGTTAAAGAGAAGAAAGAGCGTATCGGTCGTATGGTGCAAATGCACGCTAACAGCCGTGAAGAGATCAAAGAAGTTCGTGCAGGCGATATCGCTGCGATGATCGGTCTGAAAGACGTGACTACAGGTGACACTCTGTGTGATCTGAACAACAAGATCGTTCTTGAGCGTATGGAATTCCCGGATCCGGTAATTTCTGTTGCGGTTGAGCCTAAGTCGAAAGCTGACCAAGAGAAAATGGGTATTGCGCTGGGTAAACTGGCTCAAGAAGATCCATCTTTCCGTGTTGAAACTGACGAAGAATCAGGTCAAACCATCATCTCTGGTATGGGTGAGCTTCACCTTGAGATCATCGTTGACCGTATGAAGCGTGAGTTTAAGGTTGAAGCGAACATCGGTAAGCCTCAGGTTGCATACCGTGAGAAAATCCGTAAAGCCGTCGATGCAAACCACAAGTTTGCTCGTCAGTCTGGTGGTCGTGGTCAATACGGTCACGTTGTGGTTGAGTTTACTCCATCGGATGAAGAAGGCTTAGAGTTCATCAACGAGATCGTGGGTGGTGCGATTCCTAAGGAATACATCCCAGCGGTTCAGAAGGGCATCGAAGAGCAGATGAAAAACGGCGTTATCGCTGGTTATCCTCTGATCGGCCTGAAAGCCCGTCTGTATGATGGCTCGTTCCACGATGTTGACTCGAACGAAATGGCGTTTAAAATTGCTGCATCCCAAGCGTTGAAAAAATACGCAATGCAGGCGGACCCTGTTCTGCTGGAACCTATGATGAAAGTCGAGGTTGTTACTCCAGAAGAATACATGGGTGACGTGATGGGTGACCTTAACCGTCGTCGCGGTCTGATCCAAGGTATGGAAGACACGTCTTCAGGTAAGGTGATCAACGCTCAAGTTCCTCTGGGTGAAATGTTTGGTTATGCAACTGATCTGCGTTCTGCAACGCAGGGTCGTGCAACCTACTCAATGGAATTTGAAAACTACGCCGAAGCTCCGAACAACATCGCTGAAGCGGTGATGAAGGATAACTAATTTTCGCCAGAACAAAGAGGTAAATTCTCGTGGCAAAATCATCTTTTGAACGTAATCTGCCGCACGTCAACGTAGGTACTATCGGCCACGTTGACCACGGTAAAACAACTCTGACAGCAGCTCTGACTCGCGTATGCGCTGAAGTATTCGGTGGTGAAGCGGTAGCTTTCGACGGTATCGATAAGGCACCTGAAGAGCGTGAGCGTGGTATCACAATCTCTACTTCACACGTAGAGTACGAATCAAACACTCGTCACTACGCGCACGTCGACTGCCCAGGGCACGCTGACTACGTTAAGAACATGATCACTGGTGCTGCTCAGATGGACGGCGCGATCCTGGTATGTGGTGCGACTGATGGTCCTATGCCACAGACTCGTGAGCACATCCTGCTGTCTCGTCAGGTAGGTGTACCTTACATCGTAGTATTCTTGAACAAAGCTGACCTGCTGGCTGAAGACTGTGGCGGCGTTGACTCTGAAGAATACGCTGAGATGCGTGAGCTGGTAGAAATGGAAATCCGTGAGTTGCTAGACACTTACGACTTCCCAGGCGACGACACTCCAATTATCTGCGGTTCTGCTTTGATGGCACTGAACGGCGAAGACGACAACGAGCTGGGTACAACTGCGGTTAAAAACCTAGTTGAAGCTCTGGATACTTACATCCCTGAGCCAGTACGTGCGATCGATCAGCCATTCCTGATGCCTATCGAGGACGTATTCTCTATCTCTGGCCGTGGTACCGTAGTAACGGGTCGTGTAGAGCGCGGTATCATCAAGGTTGGTGAAGAGATTGAAATCGTTGGTATCAAAGATACTACGAAGACAACTTGTACTGGTGTTGAGATGTTCCGTAAGCTGCTTGACGAAGGTCGTGCAGGTGAGAACGTTGGTGCGCTGTTGCGTGGTACTAAGCGTGACGACGTTGAGCGTGGTCAAGTATTGGCTAAGCCAGGTACTATCAACCCGCACACTAACTTCGAATGTGAAGTATACGTACTGAGCAAAGATGAAGGTGGTCGTCACACTCCATTCTTCAAAGGTTACCGTCCACAGTTCTACTTCCGTACAACTGACGTAACCGGTTCTTGCGAGCTGCCAGAAGGCGTTGAAATGGTAATGCCAGGTGACAACGTTAAGATGGTTGTTACTTTGATCGCTCCGATCGCGATGGACGAAGGTCTGCGTTTCGCGATTCGTGAAGGTGGTCGTACCGTAGGTGCAGGTGTTGTATCTAAAATCATCGCGTAATCGATGATTTGAACTAAAAAAGCCCTCTTCGGAGGGCTTTTTTTATATCTGTTCAAAAAATAAGCGATTGTGCTTGACTGAAAAAAGTCGTCTGAGTAGAATTTGCGTCCCCTTGTATCAAGGGGTGGTCGGCATATGCCGTTAATAAACATTTTGAAAAAGTGTGATCAGAATGCAAAACCAGAAAATCAGAATTCGTCTGAAAGCGTTTGATCATCGCCTGATCGACTCTTCTACGCAAGAAATCGTTGAAACAGCGAAGCGTACTGGAGCTCAGGTGCGTGGTCCGATCCCGCTTCCAACACGCAAAGAGCGTTACACTGTACTGATTTCTCCGCACGTCAACAAAGACGCGCGTGATCAGTATGAAATTCGTACGCACAAGCGTGTTCTGGACATCGTTGAGCCAACTGAAAAAACAGTTGACGCATTGATGAAGCTGGATCTCGCAGCAGGTGTTGAAGTACAGATTAGCTTGGGCTGATTCTCGTACTGGCGTTTTTATTATTTAATGAAGCGCTGCTTGTGGAATGCTCCTGAAATGGGCAGCCGTAGTGGGTAACAGCCCCGTACACAACTGGCAAGAGGTGTTAACAAATGTCTGTAGGTTTAATCGGACGCAAAGCGGGTATGACTCGCATCTTCACAGAAGATGGCGTATCCGTGCCAGTCACGGTCATCGAGGTGGATCCGAACCGCGTTACGCAGGTTAAAACTGCTGAGAAGGATGGCTACACAGCTATCCAGGTGACTACTGGTTCTGTTAAGGCTAACCGCCTGACTAAGCCAGAAGCTGGACACTACGCGAAAGCAAGTGTTGAAGCAGGTCGTGGTTTGTGGGAGTTCCGTCTGTCGGGTGATGAAGAAATCAACGTAGGTGATTCACTTACAGTTGAGCGCTTCGAAGCAGGTCAGAAAGTAGACGTTACTGGTCAATCTAAAGGTAAGGGTTTCCAAGGCGGCGTTAAGCGCTGGAACTTCCGTACTCAAGATGCGACTCACGGTAACTCTCTGTCTCACCGTGCTCCGGGTTCTATCGGTCAGTGTCAGACTCCTGGTCGTGTTTGGAAAGGCAAGAAAATGGCAGGTCACATGGGTGCTGAGCGCGTTACTGTTCAGACTCTGGAAGTTGTGCGCGTAGACGCAGAACGCAACCTGTTGTTGATCAAAGGTGCTGTTCCAGGCGCAACTGGCGGTGACGTCATCGTTAAGCCAGCCGTTAAAGTTGGCGCGTAAGGGGGCCTGAAATGAATCTGAATCTCGTTGGAACCAAGGGATCGGTCGAAGTATCCGATCTAGCATTTGGTAAAGAATATAACGAAGCACTGGTTCACCAGGTAGTTACAGCTTACCTGGCTGGTGCTCGTCAAGGCACGAAAGCACAAAAGACTCGCTCTGAAGTAGCTGGCGGTGGCGCTAAGCCATTCCGTCAAAAGGGTACTGGTCGTGCTCGTGCAGGTACAATCAGCTCGCCAATCTGGCGTAGCGGTGGTGTTACTTTTGCTGCGAAGCCACGTAGCCATGCGCAAAAAGTAAACAAGAAAATGTACCGTGCAGCTCTGCGTTGCATCTTCTCTGAACTGGTTCGTCAAGAACGTCTGGTAGTGGTTGAGAGCTTCTCTATGGAGGCTCCAAAAACTAAGCAGTTCGTTGCAAAAATGAAAGAACTGGATCTGGCTAACGCTTTGATCGTTACAGAAGATGTGGAAGCAAACCTGTATCTGGCGGCTCGTAACGTACCACACGTTGATGTGCGTGATGTTGCAGGTGTTGATCCGGTAAGCCTTGTTGGTTTTGATAAGGTTGTAATTACAGTACCTGCTCTGAAGAAAATCGAGGAGGCGCTGGCATGAACCAGGAACGTCTGTACAAAGTTCTCTTAGGTCCTCATATCTCTGAGAAAGCGACTATCGTAGCTGATAACTCTCAGCAGGTAGTTTTCCGTGTGGCAAAAGATGCTACCAAACAGGAAGTTAAAGAAGCCGTTGAGAAACTGTTTAACGTCAAAGTTGATGGCGTAAACGTTCTTAATGCTAAAGGCAAGACCAAGCGCACTGCGCGTGGTATGGGTAAGCGTAGCGATGTTCGCAAAGCTTACGTACGTCTTGCTGAAGGCTCTGAAATTGACTTCCTAGGTGGCGAATAAGAGGGGTTAAATCATGGCAGTTACTAAAACAAAGCCAACCTCTGCTGGCCGTCGTCATGTTGTAAAGGTTTCTTCTTCTGATCTGCACAAAGGCAAGCCTTTTGCTGCTTTGCTGGAAAAGAAAAGCAAAAGCGGTGGTCGCAACAATAATGGTCGAATCACAACTCGACACATTGGTGGCGGTCACAAGCAACATTACCGACTGATCGATTTCCGTCGTAACAAAGATGGAATCCCTGCAGTTGTTGAGCGTTTGGAATACGATCCAAACCGTTCTGCTCACATCGCATTGGTGAAATACTCTGATGGTGAGCGTCGTTACATTATTGCACCTAAGGGTATCGCTGCTGGCGATAAAGTTATCTCTGGTGAAACAGCTGATATCAAAGTAGGTAACACTATGACACTGCGCAACATGCCAGTTGGTAGCGTTATCCACTGTATCGAACTGAAGCCGGGTAAGGGTGCTCAAATCGCTCGTTCTGCTGGTGCTTCTGCACAGCTGGTTGCTCGTGAAGGTGCGTACGCTACTCTGCGTCTGCGCTCTGGCGAAATGCGTAAAGTCCTCGTTGACTGTCGTGCAACTCTGGGTGAAGTCAGCAACAGCGAACACAGCCTGCGTCAACTGGGTAAAGCCGGTGCTAAGCGTTGGAAAGGTGTTCGTCCTACCGTTCGCGGTGTTGCAATGAACCCAGTAGATCACCCGCATGGTGGTGGTGAAGGCCGTACTTCTGGTGGTCGTCATCCGGTTACTCCATGGGGTATTCCGACTAAAGGTCATAAAACTCGTAAGAACAAGCGTACTGATAAATTAATCGTACGTCGTCGTTCCAAATAATTAGAGTGAGGATACAGCTGTGCCACGTTCACTGAAGAAAGGTCCATTTATCGACCTTCACCTGCTGAAAAAGGTAGAAGCTGCAATTGAGAAAGGCGATCGCAAACCAATCAAAACTTGGTCTCGTCGCTCTACTATCTTCCCACACTTCGTTGGGTTGACAATTGCAGTTCACAACGGCCGCCAGCACGTTCCAGTTTTCGTTACTGAAGACATGGTTGGCCATAAATTAGGCGAATTTTCTGCTACGCGTACTTATCGTGGTCACGCAGCGGATAAGAAAGCCAAAAAGCGCTAATAGGGGATAAATGATGGAAGTCGCTGCTAAATTAAAAGGCGCCCGCATTTCTGCTCAGAAGGCGCGTTTGGTTGCTGATCAAATACGCGGTAAGTCTGTAGCGGAAGCTTTGGACATTCTTGCATTCAGCCCTAAAAAAGGTGCTGAGCTGGTTAAGAAAGTACTTGAGTCTGCTATTGCTAACGCTGAGCACAACGACGGTGCTGAAATCGAAGAGTTGCGTGTGTCTGCTATCTTTGTTGATGAAGCTATGACCATGAAGCGTATCAAGCCGCGTGCTAAGGGTCGTGCTGACCGTATCCTTAAGCGCAACTCCCACATCACCGTTAAGGTGTCTGACTAAGGCTGAGTGCTAGGAGAGTTCGTTATGGGTCAGAAAGTACATCCGACCGGTATTCGACTTGGTATCGTTAAAGATCACACTTCTGTGTGGTACGCGGACAAGAACGAATACGCACAAAAATTGTTAAACGACCTGCAAGTACGTGAGTACCTGGAAGGTCAATTGAAGAACGCGTCTGTAAGCCGTATCGAAATCGAACGTCCGGCTCAAAACGCTAAAATCACCATCTTTACTGCACGTCCTGGTATCGTGATCGGTAAAAAAGGTGAAGATGTTGAGAAACTGCGCAACACTGTTTCAGAAATGATGGGTGTTCCTGTTCATATCAACATCGAAGAGATTCGCAAGCCTGAGCTGGATGCTCAATTGGTTGCTCAAAGCGTAGCTAACCAGTTGGAGCGTCGTGTTATGTTCCGTCGTGCTATGAAGCGTGCGGTACAGAACGCTATGCGTCTTGGTGCTAAAGGTATCAAGATTCAGGTTAGCGGTCGTTTGGGTGGCGCTGAAATCGCGCGTGCTGAGTGGTACCGTGAAGGTCGTGTACCTTTGCACACTCTGCGTGCAGATATCGATTACGCTACTTACGAAGCGCACACTACTTACGGTGTGATTGGCGTTAAAGTCTGGATCTTCAAAGGTGAAGTTCTTGGTGGTATCGAACAGGTACGTGCTGAGAAGAAAAGCCCACCTAAGAAGAAAAATTCTAAGTGAGGTAGACGTCAATGTTGCAACCTAAACGACTGAAATTCCGTAAAGTGCAAAAAGGCCGCAACCGTGGTCTGGCGCAGCGCGGTAGCAAGGTAAGCTTTGGTGAATATGGTCTGAAAGCAACGGGTCGTGGTCGTATCACAGCTCGTCAGATCGAAGCCGCTCGTCGTACCATGACTCGTCACGTTAAGCGTGGTGGTAAAATTTGGATCCGTATCTTCCCAGATAAGCCAATTACCACTAAGCCGCTTGAAGTACGTATGGGTAAAGGTAAGGGTAACGTTGAATACTGGGTAGCTCAGATTCAGCCAGGTCGTGTACTGTTCGAAATGAGCGGTGTACCTGAAGAATTGGCTACTGAAGCGTTCAACTTGGCTGCTGCTAAGCTGCCGATCTCTACAACTGTTGTAAAACGGACGGTGATGTAATGAAAGCTACTGAACTGCGTGAAAAGTCATCTGAAGAACTTCAGCAAGAATTGCTGAATCTTCTGAAAGACCAGTTCAATCTGCGTATGCAGAAAGCAACTGGTCAGCTGGCGCAGACTCACCTCCTGGGCCAAGTTCGTCGCGACATCGCTCGCGTTAAGACTGTACTAAATCAAAAGGCAGGTGAAAAATGAGCGCTGAAAAACGTACTCGTACTGTGACTGGTCGTGTTGTTAGCGACAAGATGGATAAAACCATCACAGTTCTGGTTGAGCGCAAAGAGAAGCACCCTATTTACGGTAAATTCGTAAAGCGCTCCTCCAAGCTCCACGCTCACGATGAGAAAAATGAGTGTAATGTAGGTGATCTGGTAACCGTTAAGGAAACCCGTCCTTACTCCAAGAGCAAAACTTGGGCACTTGTATCTATTGAAGAGCGTGCTGCGAAGGTGTAATATATGCGCCTTCGCTCCATTTGACGGTTTGCCCGTTAATAAAGACGGGCAGCTTATAAGTTTTGGAGTAGACCATGATTCAAACTGAAACTATGCTTGACGTTGCTGATAACAGCGGTGCTAAGCGTGTACAGTGTATTAAGGTCCTGGGTGGTTCCCACCGTCGTTACGCCGGTATCGGTGACGTTATTAAGGTGACTGTTAAGGAAGCAATTCCACGCGGTCGCGTTAAAAAAGGTCAGGTCCTTAAGGCTGTTGTAGTACGTACCCGTAAAGGTGTACGTCGTCCAGACGGTTCTGTAATCCGCTTTGATACAAACTCTGCGGTATTGCTGAACGCAAACGATGCCCCAATGGGTACTCGTATTTTTGGCCCAGTAACTCGTGAACTTCGCTCTGAGAAGTTTATGAAAATCATTTCCCTGGCGCCTGAAGTGCTGTAAGACCTTAATTCTTAAGAATTTTTGTCTTAAAAACGCCACTCCCGAAAGGGTTTGGCGTTTTTCAGCATGAGAGGGTAGTAGGAAAGGATATAGGTATAACATGCGTAAGATTAAACGTGACGACGAAGTAATCGTCATCGCTGGTAAAGATAAAGGCAAGCGCGGCACTGTTCTGCGTGTCCTGAATGATGATCGCCTGATCGTTTCTGGCATCAACATGGTGAAGAAACACACTAAGCCTAACCCTTATCAGGGTAAGCCAGGTGGTATCGTAGAGAAGGAAGCAGGTATCGCTACCTCTAACGTTGCTATCTTTAACCCAGCAACGGGTAAAGGCGATCGTGTAGGCTTCAAGACGCTTGAAGACGGTACAAAGGTTCGCTTCTTTAAATCTAACGGCGAAGTCGTCGGTAAATAAGGAGCAGAATCATGTCAAGATTGAAAGCGCTTTACGCAAACGAAGTTAAGCAAAAGCTCAAAGAAGAGTTGAACAGTCCTAACATCATGGCGGTTCCACGTGTCACTAAAATCACCCTGAATATGGGTGTTGGTGAAGCTCTGGGCGACAAAAAACAGCTGGAAAATGCAGTAAATGATTTGACTGCAATTGCAGGTCAAAAGCCAGTTGTAACGAAAGCTCGTAAGTCAATCGCAGGCTTTAAAGTCCGTGAAGGTTGGCCGATCGGTTGTAAAGTAACTCTGCGCGGCGAGCGTATGTGGGACTTCTTGGATCGTTTGGTAGATGTTTCTATCCCACGTATCCGTGACTTCCGTGGTCTGAATCCTAAGTCTTTTGACGGTCGCGGTAACTACAGCATGGGTGTTAAAGAGCAGATCATCTTCCCTGAGATCGAATACGATAAAGTTGATAAGCTGCGTGGTCTGGATATTACTATCACAACTACCGCTCAGACTAACGAAGAGGGTCGTGCTCTGTTGGCTGCCCTGGACTTTCCTTTCAAGAAATAAGGCAGGGATCAAAGAATGGCTAAGACATCCATGAAGGCGCGTGAAGACAAGCGTGCAAAACTGGTTGCAAAGTTCGCTGAGAAGCGTGCTGCACTGAAAGAAATCATCCGCAACCCTAACTCTTCAGAAGAAGAGCGTTGGGATGCACAGGTTGCGTTGCAAAAATTGCCACGTGACGCTAGCCCATCACGTCAGCAACGTCGTTGTCAGCTGACTGGTCGTCCACATGCGGTTTACCGTAAGTTCGGCCTAAGCCGTATCAAGCTGCGTGAAGCGGCAATGCGCGGTGACGTACCGGGTTTGAAGAAGGCAAGCTGGTAATAGCTTGTTAAACGGTAAGCGCAGTGGCCAGGGCTAAATTTTAGCTACCGCACTGCGCTGCACAATGAGGAAGTAAAAAGCATGAGCATGCAAGATACTCTTGCGGATATGTTTACTCGTATCCGTAATGGTCATATGGCTGGTAAAACAGCTGTTTCTATGCCGTCTTCCAAAATGAAAGTTTCAGTTGCTGAAGTACTGAAGAACGAAGGTTTCATCACTGCCTACTCTGTAGAAGGTGATGCGAAACCCGTTCTGAGTGTAGAACTGAAATATTTCGAAGGTAAGCCGGTTATCGAAGAGATTAAACGTGTTAGCCGTCCAGGTCTGCGTATTTATAAAGGCGCAGGTGATTTGCCATCTGTAGCTGGCGGTCTGGGTGTTGCTATTGTCTCTACCTCCAAAGGTGTGATGACTGATCGTGCTGCACGCGCTGCCGGTATCGGCGGTGAAGTCGTTGCAACGGTATTCTAAGGGGATTTTTACTATGTCACGTATTGCTAAAAATCCTGTTGTTGTACCGGCTGGTGTAGAACTGAAACTTGACGGCAACTCTGTAAGCGTTAAGGGTAAAAATGGTCAGCTTGCTATCGACCTGCACCCATCCGTTGAAATTTCACAAGACGGTGGCGAAGTTAAATTCGCTGCACGTGACGGTTCTAAGCTGGCGCGCGCTATGTCGGGTACAGCTCGTTCCCTGGTTAACAACATGGTTGTTGGTGTTAGCACAGGTTTTGAAAAAACGTTGTTGCTGCAAGGTGTTGGTTACCGTGTTGCTGCTAAAGGCAACGTATTGAGCCTGACACTGGGTTTCTCACACCCAATCGATTATGAATTGCCTGAAGGCGTAACAGCTGAGACTCCTAACCAAACAACAATCGTTGTTCGTGGTGCTGATAAGCAGCGCATCGGTCAGGTAGCCGCTGAGATTCGTGCATTCCGTCCACCAGAGCCTTACAAAGGTAAAGGTGTTCGTTACGCTGACGAATATGTTCGTCGTAAAGAGGCTAAGAAGAAGTAAGGCAGGGTTATGAACGCTAAGAAACAAGCTCGTATTCGTCGCTCACGCCGTGCTCGCCTGAAAATGCGCGAACTGGGTGTGGCTCGTTTGTGCGTCAATCGCACTCCTCGTCACATTTACGCTCAGCTGATTTCAGCTGACGGTGGCAAGGTTCTGGCTTCTGCATCAACCGTAGAACAAGCACTGCGTGCTAACGCTACTGGTAACGTTGAAGCGGCTGGCAAAGTTGGTCAGTTGATTGCTGAACGTGCAAAAGATGCAGGTATCACAAAGGTTGCTTTCGACCGTTCTGGTTTTAAATACCATGGACGTGTTAAAGCACTCGCTGACGCAGCCCGTGAAGGCGGCCTGGAATTCTAAAGGGGTCGATGATGTCAAATCACGAACAAAAAGATGGTGAACTGCAGGAGAAGCTGGTTCAAGTAAATCGTGTCGCTAAAGTTGTAAAAGGCGGCCGTATTTTTGCTTTTACTGCCCTGACAGTTGTAGGTGATGGCAAAGGCCGTGTTGGCTTTGGCCGTGGTAAAGCACGTGAAGTGCCTGTTGCTATTCAAAAAGCAATGGAGCAAGCACGTCGTAACATGATCCGTGTTGAACTGAACGGTGATACTTTGCAGTATCCTGTTAAAGCTCGTCACGGTGCGTCTCGCGTTTACATGCAGCCAGCTTCTGATGGTACTGGTGTAATCGCAGGTGGTGCTATGCGTTCCGTTTTGGAAATCGCAGGTGTCCACAACGTATTGGCTAAGTGCTACGGGTCTACAAACCCTGTAAACGTAGTACGCGCGACTATCAAAGGTTTGCAGCAAATGCGCTCTCCTGAAGATGTAGCAGCTAAGCGTGGCAAGACTGTTGAAGAGATCTTGGGGTAATCAATCATGGCGAATACTGTAAAAGTTACATTGGTTCGTAGTCCGATTGCTACTCTTCCTAAGCACAAACTGTGCGTAAAGGGTCTTGGTCTGCGTCGTATCGGCCATACTGTTGAACTGGAAGATACTCCAGCTGTTCGCGGTATGATCAATAAAGTCAACTACATGGTTCGTGTAGAAGGCGAGTAAGGGAGAGTTCATCATGCGTCTGAACACTCTAAGCCCAGCTGCTGGTTCTAAGCAGGCTCCAAAACGCGTTGGTCGCGGTATTGGTTCTGGCCTAGGTAAAACTGGTGGTCGTGGTCATAAGGGTCAAAAGTCCCGCTCTGGCGGTACTGTTAAGCCGGGTTTTGAAGGTGGTCAAATGCCACTGCAACGCCGACTACCTAAGTTCGGTTTCACTTCCCGTCAAGCTCGTTACGTTGCTGAGATTCGTCTGAACGAATTGAACAGCGTAGAAGCTGAAGTTATCGATCTGGCAGCGTTGAAAGCTGCAGACATCATCTCTGAAGAGATCAAGTCTGCTAAAGTCATCCTGTCTGGTGAATTGAAGAAAGCAGTTAACATCAAAGGTCTTAAAGTGACTAAAGGTGCTTTAGCTGCAATCGAAGCTGCTGGCGGTAAAGTCGAGGCGTAAATGGCAAAGCAAGGAACAATACCAGCAGGTGTTCAAAGTGGTTTAGGTGAGCTTTGGTCTCGTCTACGCTTTGTACTGTTGGCGATCATTGTATACCGTATTGGCGCGCATATTCCGGTGCCTGGTATCAACCCTGATCGTCTAGCTGCACTGTTCGATCAGAATCAAGGCACGATCTTGAGCCTGTTCAACATGTTTTCAGGTGGTGCGCTTGAGCGCATGAGTATTTTAGCTTTAGGTATCATGCCTTACATCTCTGCATCGATTATCATGCAGTTGATGACAGTCGTGAGCCCGCAACTGGAACAGTTGAAGAAAGAAGGCGAAGCAGGTCGTCGCAAAATCAATCAGTACACGCGCTACGGTACTGTTATACTGGCGACGGTTCAGTCGTTTGGTATGGCGGTCGGTTTGGCTAACCAAGGTGTCGCTTTCTCAGCATCGTTCCACTTCTACTTTGTAGCGGTTGTTACGTTGGTTGCAGGTGCGGTCTTCTTGATGTGGTTAGGCGAGCAAGTGACTGAGCGTGGTATCGGTAACGGTATCTCTATTCTGATCTTTGCAGGTATTGTTGCCGGTCTTCCTGGTGCGGTTGGTCAATCTTTTGAAGCTGCGCGTCAAGGCGATCTAAACATTCTGGCGTTACTTGCCATCGCACTTTTAGCGGTAGCAACGGTAGGATTTGTTGTGTTTATGGAGCGTGGACAACGCCGTATCACGATAAATTATGCGAAACGTCAGCAAGGTCGTCAGGTGTTTGCAGCTCAGACGAGCCACCTGCCTCTGAAGGTCAATATGGCCGGTGTTATCCCGCCAATTTTCGCTTCAAGTATTTTGCTGTTCCCTGCATCAGTCGGCCAATGGTTTGGTCAGACTGAAGGGATGGAGTGGTTGCAAGACGTTGCCATGGCATTAAGCCCGGGTCAGCCTTTGTACATCATTCTGTTCGCAGTGTGCATCGTGTTCTTCTGTTACTTCTACACGGCGATTATGTTTAATCCTCGTGAAGTTGCAGACAACCTTAAGAAGTCAGGGGCATTCATCCCAGGTATTCGTCCTGGTGAGCAGTCTGCACGCTACATTGATTCTGTATTGGGTCGCTTAACATTGTTTGGTGCTCTTTACATAACCGCTGTTTCCTTGATGCCGCAATTCCTTGTGGTGGCTTGGAACGTACCCTTCTATTTTGGTGGTACGTCGCTGTTGATCGTTGTAGTTGTTGTGATGGACTTCATGGCTCAGGTGCAATCTCATTTAATGAGTCACCAGTATGAGTCTCTGATGAAGAAATCTAATCTCAAAGGTAGCGGCGCAGGCTTGCTGCGCTAAGCACCCTAGGAGTGGATCATGAAAGTACGTGCATCTGTTAAAAAGATTTGCCGTAACTGCAAAATCGTACGTCGTAACGGTTCCGTCCGCGTGATCTGCAAAGTGGAACCTCGCCACAAGCAGCGTCAGGGCTAAGAACCTGATTGGGGCATAGAAGGCCGCTATGCGGTTATTGATTTAATTTTAATCAGGGCGTATAATTGCGCGCCTTCTATGTACATATTATAGATATTAGTGCCAATGGCACGTATTAGATGGAGTAAGTTGAATGGCCCGTATAGCTGGCGTCAATATTCCTGACAATAAGCATGCGGTTATTTCTCTGACTTACATTTATGGGATTGGCCGCACTACTGCTAAGAAAGTCTGTGCTGCATCCGGCATCGCTGAAGATGTAAAAATCGGCGAATTGTCTGATGAGCAACTAGACGTAGTTCGTGGTGAAGTAGGTAAGTTTACTGTTGAGGGTGACCTGCGTCGTGAGCTCACATTGAGCATCAAACGTTTGATGGACCTTGGTTGTTTCCGTGGCATCCGTCACCGTCGTAACTTACCTGTTCGTGGACAGCGTAGTAAGACCAATGCGCGTACGCGTAAGGGTCCACGTAAACCGATCCGTAAATAAGTGTTAAGCGATAGGAATTTCCAATATGGCTAAGCCAGGTAATCGCACACGTAAAAAGGTTAAAAAGCAAGTTGTGGATGGGTTCGCGCACATCCATGCTTCTTTTAATAACACAATTATCACCATTACCGATCGCCAAGGTAACGCTCTTTCTTGGGCAACCTCCGGTGGCTCAGGCTTCCGTGGTTCTCGTAAGAGTACTCCGTTCGCAGCTCAGGTTGCTGCTGAACGTGCCGGTCAGGCAGCTTTGGAATATGGTTTAAAAAATCTTGACGTTTTTGTAAAAGGTCCTGGACCTGGTCGTGAATCTGCTGTGCGAGCATTGAACGGCTGTGGTTACAAGATCACAAACATTACAGACGTAACGCCGATTCCACATAACGGCTGTCGTCCACCTAAAAAACGTCGTGTATAAACTGGAGTCGGTATAATGGCTAGATACCTTGGACCTAAGTGCAAGCTGTCACGCCGTGAAGGTACAGATCTATTCCTGAAGAGTGGTGTACGCGCTCTGGACAGTAAGTGTAAAGCTGAAACTGTTCCTGGTGTACACGGTGCTCGTCGTGGTCGTCTGTCCGATTACGGTTTGCAGCTACGTGAAAAGCAAAAAGTACGTCGTATCTACGGTGTACTGGAACGTCAGTTCCGTAACTACTACAAAGAAGCGGCTCGTCTGAGCGGTTCTACAGGTGAAAACTTGTTGCAACTGTTGGAAGGTCGTCTGGATAACGTGGTATATCGTATGGGCTTTGGCGCTACTCGTGCAGAAGCTCGTCAGGTCGTATCACACCGTCAAATCACTGTTAATGGTCAAGTTGTGAACATTCCTTCTTACCAAGTGAAAGCGGGTGATGTGGTCGCAGTTCGTGAAAAAGCTAAGAACCAGCTGCGTATCAAAAACGCTCTGGATTTGGCTTCTCAGCGCGCTCCTATTGAGTGGGTTGCTGTGGACGCAAGCAAAATGGAAGGTACTTTCAAGTCCGTTCCTGAGCGTAGCGAACTGTCAGCCGATATCAATGAGCAGCTGATTGTTGAGCTGTACTCTAAGTAATTCATGAACTCTTGATTGGTGGAACTATGCAGCGTTCTGTAAATGAGTTTCTGAGTCCTCGCCACATTGATGTGCAGGAGATCAGTAACACACGTGCGAAAGTCACATTAGAACCTCTGGAGCGTGGTTTCGGTCACACTCTAGGGAATGCGCTTCGTCGTATCCTTCTTTCTTCGATGCCAGGTTGTGCTGTATCTGAAGTTGAGATCGACGGTGTTCTGCATGAGTACAGCACTATCGAAGGTGTGCAGGAAGACGTTATCGAAATCCTGCTTAACCTGAAAGGTGTTGCTATTGCTCTGCATAACGCTGACGAAGCTACCCTTACGCTGACCAAAACCGGCGAAGGCCCTGTAACAGCTGGTGATATCCAGTTGACTCAGGATGTTGAAGTTGCGAATCCTGATCACGTGATCGCTCATCTGAACAGCGGCGCAACTTTAAACATGCAACTTAAAGTGACTCGTGGTCGTGGTTACGTCCCTGCTGACAGCCGTGTAAGCGATGAAGACGAGACTCGTGCTATTGGCCGTCTACAATTAGATGCGTCTTATAGCCCGGTTCGCCGTGTTTCATATGTAGTTGAAAGCGCTCGTGTGGAGCAGCGTACTGACCTCGATAAGCTGGTTATTGATATCGAGTCAAACGGTACGATTGATCCAGAAGAGTGTATCCGTCGTGCAGCTACGATCCTTCAGCATCAACTGTCTGTATTTGTTGATCTGGAAGATGCGGCTGATCAGGCGAAAGATGAACCAGCAGAGCCGGAAGTTGATCCGATCCTGCTGCGCCCAGTTGATGATTTGGAACTGACAGTACGTTCTGCGAACTGTCTGAAAGCTGAGCAAATCTACTACATTGGTGATCTGATCCAACGTACTGAAGTTGAGCTGCTGAAAACACCAAATCTGGGTAAGAAGTCGCTGACAGAGATCAAAGACGTATTAGCATCTAAAGGCTTGTCCTTAGGCATGCGTCTAGAGAACTGGCCACCGGCTAGCCTGAAAAATGACGATAAAATCGCATCGTAAGATGCGGTTTTAACTCACCAAGTTGGTAAGGAATTTACAATGCGTCATCGTAAATCTGGCCGCCATCTGAATCGTACGAGCTCACACCGCAAAGCGATGTTCAAGAGCATGGCTAACTCTCTGTTCGAGCACGAGCTGATCAGAACTACGTTGCCAAAAGCGAAAGAACTACGTCGTGTAGCTGAGCCGCTGATTACACTGGCGAAAGAAGATTCGGTTGCTAATCGCCGTCTGGCATTCGACCGTACTCGTAATAAAGAAATCGTTGGTAAGTTGTTCAACGAACTGGGCCCTCGCTACGCGAACCGTCCAGGTGGTTACATTCGCATCATGAAATGCGGTAACCGTCCAGGTGACAACGCTCCAATGGCATATGTTGAACTGGTTGACCGTAAGGTTGCTGGTGCTGCTGACGAGTCTACTGAAGACTAATCAACAGAAGTAACATAAAAAAAACCCGGCCTCGGCCGGGTTTTTTATTGCCTGCTCAAAAAAGTAATTGCGCATAAAAAAGCCGCTGTTGAGCGGCTTTTTCGTTGGTGGCGCTTACCATTTCGGTAATATAGCTACTTAAGCATCTCTTTTAAGAAGCGTCCAGTATGGGATGCTTTGCATTCGGCTACATCTTCGGGCGTACCTTCGATTAAGATTTCACCGCCGCGCACGCCACCTTCTGGGCCTAAGTCGACTATCCAGTCAGCGGTTTTGATCACATCTAGGTTGTGCTCAATAATCACCACGGTGTTGCCGTGATCCCGTAAGCGGTTTAACACAGATAATAATTGCTCTATATCGTAGAAATGAAGACCTGTGGTTGGCTCATCCAATATATAGAGTGTCTTACCGGTATCGCGTTTGGATAGCTCTTTGGCAAGCTTCACCCTTTGTGCCTCACCACCTGACAGCGTAGTAGCTGACTGTCCTAATCGTATGTAGGAAAGACCTACATCGATCAAGGTTTGGAGCTTTCGGGCAAGGGCTGGAATGGCATCAAAGAAGCTTCTTGCTTCCTCAATGGTTAGGTCTAATATTTCGTCTATCGATTTACCCTTGTATTTAATCTCAAGGGTTTCACGGTTGTAGCGCTTGCCCTTACACACATCACAAGGTACGTAGATGTCTGCAAGGAAGTGCATCTCTACCTTGATAACTCCATCACCTTGGCAGGCTTCACAACGACCGCCCTTTACGTTGAAGCTGAAACGTCCCGGTTTGTAACCTCGGGAGCGTGCCTCTTGTGTTCCAGATAGCAATTCACGAATCGGAGTAAAAATACCGGTGTAGGTCGCTGGGTTTGAACGTGGTGTCCGTCCAATCGGGCTCTGGTCAATATCAATGACTTTATCAAAGTGTTCTAAGCCCTTAATCGATTTGTGAGCCGCTGCTTCCAAGGTGGTGGCATTGTTAAGTGCAGTCGCCGCTAACGGATACAGCGTGTTGTTGATCAGTGTTGATTTGCCCGAGCCTGACACACCCGTCACACAGGTCATCAAGCTAACAGGAAGCGTAAGCGTGACGTCTTTAAGGTTGTTGCCCGTTGCGCCCGAAAGTATCAACTGTTTTTTAGGGTCAGGCGCATTTCTCTTTTCTGGGATTTGTATGGCGCGCTCGCCTGTAAGGTATTTACCGGTAAGGGAGTCTGGATTGGCCATGACTTCTTTTGGTGTACCTGCGGCCACCACTTGGCCTCCGTGAACGCCAGCACCTGGGCCTATATCGACGACATAATCGGCCAGTCGAATGGCATCTTCGTCGTGTTCAACCACAAGTACCGTGTTGCCCAAGTCTCGTAAGTGCGTAAGCGTGTTTAACAGTCGCTCGTTATCGCGTTGGTGCAAACCAATGGACGGTTCATCCAGAATGTACATCACTCCCACTAAACCTGCGCCAATCTGGCTAGCAAGCCTGATACGCTGGGCTTCGCCACCTGATAAGGTATCGGCTTTTCGATCCAACGAGAGATAATCCAAACCGACGTTCACCAAAAAGGTTAATCGAAGGCGGATCTCTTTTAGGATCTTGTCGGCAATCTCCCCGCGCTTACCGGTCAAATTAAGCTCATCAAAGTAGGCTAAACAGTCGCCAATGGGTTTGATGACGACATCGGGCAGTGTTAGGTCTTCGATATAGACATGGCGTGCGTCGCGACGCAGTCGAGTACCGTGGCACGAAGGGCATGGCTGCATATTCAGGTATTTGGCCAAGTCATCGCGGACCATTTCCGATTCTGTTTCACGGTAACGGCGTTCTAAATTGTTCAGCACCCCTTCAAAGGGATGGGGCTTGGTGATCTGGTCACCACGGTCATTCAGGTATTTGAAGGGGACAGTTTCTTTACCCGAGCCCTTTAAGATCAGCTCTTGATGTTTTTTAGTCAGTGCCTCAAAGGGCGTATCCATATCAAAACCAAAATGGTTCGCTACGGCCTTTAATTGCTGAAAATAGTACAGCGCACGACGATCCCAACCGCGGATAGCGCCTTCAGATAGCGTCAAGGTCGGGTCATGAACCACCTTTTTAGGGTCAAAATATTGCTTAACCCCTAAACCATCACAGCTTGGACATGCGCCATGTGGGTTGTTGAACGAGAACAAGCGCGGCTCGAGTTCCTGAATGCTGTGTCCGCACTCTGGGCAGGCGAAACGTGCCGAAAAGACCATATCTTCTTGATCGCCATCCATATAGGCAATTCGAGCGATACCGTCGGTCAAGTTCAATGCGGTTTCAAAGGATTCGGCCAAACGTATCTGAAGATCCTCACGTACTTTAAACCGATCGACGACGACTTCTATCGTATGTTTTTTGTTCTTATCGAGTTCTGGCGCGGAGTCGAGATCCACCACCAAACCATTGATACGAGCACGCACAAAACCCTGAGCACGCATCTCTTGAAAGGTATGTAAGTGCTCACCTTTACGGCCTTGGACTACCGGTGCGAGCAGCATCAGCTTGGTGTCTTCCGGTAATGCCAGTACCTGATCGACCATTTGGCTTACCGTTTGCGCTTCAAGCGGCAGATCGTGATCTGGGCAGCGAGGCTCACCCGCACGGGCGTAGAGCAAACGTAGGTAGTCGTAGATCTCGGTAATGGTACCTACGGTTGAACGCGGGTTGTGCGAGGTGGATTTTTGCTCAATGGAGATCGCAGGGGATAACCCCTCGATGTGATCGACATCGGGTTTCTCCATCATCGACAAGAATTGGCGCGCATAAGTAGAAAGCGATTCTACGTAGCGACGTTGCCCCTCAGCATAGAGTGTGTCAAACGCCAACGAGGATTTACCAGAGCCTGAAAGGCCAGTAATCACAACAAGTTGGTCGCGAGGGATGGTTAAATCGATGTTTTTCAGGTTGTGGGTGCGAGCACCGCGAACCAGAATAGAATCCATGACATCTCCATGAGTCTGAAAGGCAAAGATGGGATTATAGAGTACCGGAAAGAGCCAGCGCTATGTTATGCTTATACGCATAATTTTTAGACAATCTCAGTGGATGAGATCCGTCTTTTGCATCGAGTAATCGGTCTACAATAGACGAGCTCTTTGGGCTTTTGTTCCGAGTTTGGTGCGTTTTGTACGCCCATCGAGCAAGAATGGATTGAACAGACAGTAGGGGAGTCATCCCCCGACAACGAAGTGGAGTAATCATGGCGCGTGGTATTAACAAAGTAATCCTGGTTGGTAATTTAGGCGGTGACCCAGAGGTGCGTTACATGCCTTCTGGCAATGCAGTTACCAACATCACTATTGCAACCAGTGAGTCTTGGAAAGATAAACAAACAGGACAAAACCAGGAACGTACCGAGTGGCACCGCGTGGTTTTCTTCAACAAGCTGGCTGAGATTGCCGGTGAATACCTGCGTAAAGGTTCGCAAGTCTATGTTGAAGGGTCGCTGCGCACACGTAAGTGGCAAGATCAGAACGGCCAAGACCGTTACACCACGGAAATCGTTGCCAGCGAAATGCAAATGATGGGTGGTCGCGGTGGCGACGGCGGTAATGCTGGCGGCTACAACCAAGATCCAGGTTATGGCATGTCGGCGCCTCAGCAATCTCGCCCTCAGGCTCAACAGCCGATGCAACAAAATCGTCCAGCTACAACGCAGCAAGCGCCACAACAACAGGCACCTGCAGCACCGAACTTTGACGATTTTGATGATGATATCCCGTTCTAAAAACGAATAGGCCCGATAAGTCATCTCATTAAGCGATGGACTCATCAGCGTTTGAAAGAGGCCCCAGTGATGGGGCCTTTTTTATGGCTATGACCGGTCCCGAAAAATCGCCAATGGTGAACCGGACGCGTAAAAAGCATGTCATCCGTGTGACAATGCTATCTAGGTGGTTTCGGTTCAGTCTTTTTTGATTATACTCAGGGGCATAGCTTGAGAATTGAGGTGTTATGTCGAACTGGATTCCTAGTGGGCCGATTAAACTGTTGGTAACCGGCGCCGGTGGCCAAATTGGCTCAGAGTTAGTACGTATGGGGGCGAATGATCCTTTCTTTTCGATCATTGCTATGGATCATCAAGGGCTCGACATCACACAACCGGAAGCGGTTCGACAAACCTTGGACCATCATCTGCCTGATTACGTGATTAATACCGCGGCGTTTAACCGAGTGGATGCGGCGGAGTTTGATCACAAACGGTGTTACCAAGTAAATACCGACGGTGTTGGTATTCTGGCGCAAGCCTGCAGCGATCTGTCCATCCCAGTAGTGCACCTATCAACCGATCACGTGTTTGATGGTCACTATGCCAGTGGCTACAGCGAAGACGATGAAGTATCCCCGCTTGGGGTGTTTGGTGACAGTAAATACCAAGGCGAACAGCTGCTTGAGCAGCATCAGCCTAAACATTTGATCTTACGTTTGAGCTGGGTGTTCAGTGCCCGCGGCTACAACTACGTGCTTCGTACTTTGGATAAAGCGCGCGAGCAAAAAGCGATTGAAGCGGCGGATGACCGACAAGGCTGCCCAACTTCTGCTAAGGACGTCGCGCGTGTCATTTTGGCCATGCTTAAGCAGGTAGAAAACGGTGCGGATGCGTGGGGTACTTATCACTACTGCGGTGCCGAGATCACCACGCGATACCGATTCACTGAGGCCATCTTGGCCGGAGCTGGCCAATACGAAGCGCTGCAGACGGAGGTGATCGTCCCCGTCCCCTCGAAAGAGTTGCACACCGAAGTCGAGCGACCAGCGTCCTCCGTGCTTAAGTGTCAGAAAATACTGAGAAGCTTCGGTATTAAGCAGAAACCTTGGCGCTCGGAGCTGGTGGCTGTGTTGAAAGAGATCTACTCCAAACCAATTCCCCGTTAATTGATCTACGAGAGCGTCACTCTATGAGCGCACCCCATCAGTCAGGATGTGACACGCAAGGGCTAATGGCGGTCGAAACCGCATTGGAAACCGTTTTATCCTTTGCTGAGCCTTCTGAACGAGCATCCGAGACTGTGTATCTAGAGCAGGCGTTAGGTCGGGTACTGGCTGAGGATGTCTTAGCCAGTGTGGCTGTGCCTCCGCGCAATAACAGTGCGATGGATGGGTATGCGATGATCGCCGCAGAGATCACCGAAGATACGGAATATCGGATTTCGCAGCGCATTACTGCTGGCTCAGCACCAGACCCTTTATTATCCGGTAGTGTGGTTCGGTTATTCACAGGTGCTGAGTTGCCCGAGGGGGCTGACTGTGTGATCCCGCAGGAGGCTGCCGAGCTGATCACCGATGGGGTGGTTCGATTTACCGAGTCTCCCAAGGTGGGGCAATGGGTGCGTAAGCAAGGCCAAGATGTCATGTTGGGTCAGTGTGTCTGCACAGCTGGAACGGTGCTGAGTGCCGCGGATCTGGCCTTGATCGCATCCGTGGGTGTGGATTCGGTATCGGTATGGCCAACGCTTCGTGTGGGTGTGTTATCCACAGGTGACGAGTTGGTTAACCCAGGCGAAGCCTTACCGCCAGGTAAGATCTACAATTCAAACCGTTACCTTTTAAGCAGTCTGATTGAGCGTCTGGGTTTGGTGCCTGTGACCTTCAGTTGTAAGGATACCTATGAGGCCAGTGTGGATGCCCTTGAAGAGGCGGCCGAGCAGTGCGATGTGGTGATCTCGACCGGCGGTGTCTCCGTTGGTGAGGAAGATCACATTCGTGATGCGGTAGAGGCACTTGGGGCGCTCTCTTTATGGCGCATTGCGCTAAAACCCGGCAAGCCGTTCGCGTTTGGTCAGGTTAAAGGTAAGCCTTTCTTTGGTCTCCCTGGTAACCCTGTGTCGGCCTTAATTACCTTTGCAGTGTTTGTCCGCCCGTTTTTGGCGATTCATGGTGGAGGCCATCAACCTAAGGTGGTCAGCTACCCATTGCCGCTTGGCTTTTCAGCCAAGACCGGGCCGCGTCAGGAGTACATCCGAGTGCGTTATCACAACGGTGTGTTGGAGGCACATTCCAACCAAAACTCGGGGGTGCTGAGCTCTTTGCAGTGGGCGGATGGCGTGGTGGTGGTTCCTCCCTTTACAGAATATTCCGAAGGTCAGGTGGTTGATTACTTGCCGTTTGATCAATGGTTGGCCGGTTAGCGATTGGGTTTCCGACGCCGAAACAGGTAGAATATGCCCTTTCATTTTTCGGTACCGTTTCCCGATGGACAATCAGGTTATAGACGATCCTTTTCAGGCGATTCGTCCTTATCACGACCGCGAAGTTGAGGCGGTCCTTCAACACCTTTTACACGACGACGAATTAATGAGCGCTCTGGCGCACTATCAGTTTCCCCGTTTGCCGATCTGGATGGCGCGTTGGTTGAAACCGGTTGTGCGCATTGCATTGGCGCGCGAATTTGGCGAGATTGAAACCGTTCGCGGCTTTCAGATGACCGTTGCGCGCTACATGTCCAAAATGATTGCGCGCACCACCACAAAATTACACAGCACAGGTATCGATTGCATCTACGAAGATGAAGCGTATCTGTTTGTCTCGAACCACCGAGACATCGCGATGGACCCTGCGTTTGTGAACTGGGTGCGTCATCAATGCAACATGGATACCGTACGGATCGCGATCGGTGATAACCTGCTGAAAAAGCCCTACGTGTCGGATCTGATGCGCTTGAACAAAAGCTTTATCGTCAATCGATCCGCAAAAGGACGCGAGATGATGACGGCACTGACGCAGCTGTCTGAATACATCCATCACAGCATTCGTGTGGATAACTCCTCCATTTGGATTGCGCAGCGCGAAGGTCGCGCCAAAGACGGTAACGATCGTACCGATCCTGCGTTGCTTAAAATGTTCTACATGAGTCAGCGCAAAAAAGGCAGCTTTGCCGAGATGTCGAAAAAGCTGAACATTGTTCCTGTGTCGATCTCGTATGAGTTTGATCCGTGCGATCAGGCCAAAGCTCGTGAGTTGGCTGCCAAAGAGTCGCAAGGCGATTATCAAAAAGGCCAGTACGAAGACATCGAAAGCATTGTGCAGGGGATTACAGGCTTTAAAGGGCATGTGTATGTTAATTTCGGGAATGTGATCGAAAACGACTTCGAGTCGCCCGAGGCTCTTGCCGCTGAAATCGACCGCCAAATTCACCTTAACTACCAATGCCAACCGTCCAACTACATTGCGGCCGGTGAGCTTGATGGGATATCTCAAGAGCAGATTCAGCGCTTTAACGAGCGCCTCGAAGGCTTAAATGCGCTGGAGCAAGAGAAGCTCAAAGCGATGTACGCCAATCCGGTCATTAATCAGCGTAAGGCTCAAGCCATGCCAGAGCCGAGCCCTGTTGTTGAAGGGGTCGCCGAATGAGCCAGTTTACGCACCTAGATGAACAAGGCCGAGCACAGATGGTGGATGTGACGGAAAAGTCCGTGACCTCTCGCATTGCAAAAGCCTCGGGTAAGGTGCTGATGAAACCGGACACCTTATCGATGATCGTTGAAGGTCGTCATAAAAAAGGCGATGTGTTAACCGTTGCTCGTATTGCCGGTATTCAGGCCGCGAAAAAGACCAGTGATTTGATCCCTTTGTGTCACCCCTTAATGCTGACCAAGGTTAAGGTGGAGTTGACTGCTTTGGCTGAAGGCAATGGCATTTTGATTGAATCGGAATGCCGTTTAAGTGGTCAAACGGGCGTTGAGATGGAAGCGCTGACGGCCGTATCGGTTGCGGCGCTCACTTTGTACGACATGTGCAAAGCCGTCGATAAAGGCATGGTGATTACCGAGATTGAGTTGATGGAAAAACGCGGCGGTAAAAGCGGTGATTGGCACAAAGGAGTCGTAGATGCTTGATGTGCGTTGTTTTGCTGCTCTACGCGAGCGCTTAGGTGAGCAGCATAATGTGCCTTATTCCGATCAAGTGGGCACGGTTGAGCAGTTGCTCGTTTGGCTGGTGGCCGAGAAAGGGGAGGCGTGGTCTGATGTGGCCAACCCTAAAAATTTAGTGGCCGTCAATCAAGAGATGGCCAGTCGTAACACTGTCCTTAACGACGGTGATGAAGTGGCATTTTTCCCACCGGTGACAGGAGGTTAGTTCAGGTGTTATCGCACAATCCGTTGATAGCAGGCGCGCGCGCCCTGCTGTATTACACAGGTTTTTATCTTGCGACCGTCCTTTACAGTGTTGTCTGTCTGACGTTGGGTGCGGCCTTACCCTTAAAGCCTCGCTTTAAAGTGGTGACGCAAATTAACTTTTTCTACGTGTTCTGGTTACGAGTGTGTTGTGGGGTTAAGTTGCGCATCAAAGGTGCTGAAAACCTCCCGAAAGACCAGGCCTATGTTGTGGTCGCTAACCACCAGAGCGAGCTGGAAACGATTTTTCTGCAAACCATTGTTCGTCCGCAGTGCGTGGTGTTGAAAAAAGAGCTATTGAAGATCCCATTCTTTGGCTGGTGCTTAGCTTTGTTAAAACCCATCGCATTGGATCGCAGCCAAAAGCGTGGAGCCTTAAAACAGCTGTTGCTTCAAGGTAAATCCCGTTTAGTCGATGATGAAGTGCCGGTGGTGATCTTCCCGCAAGGGACGCGTGTTCCGGTCGGTCAGGACGGTAAATTCAATAAAGGCGGCGCTATGCTAGCGGTCAGTGCATCGGTACCCATGATTCCGTTGGCTCATAACGCAGGTGTCTGTTGGCCGGGTAAAGGCTTTTTGAAATACCCAGGGGTTGTTGAGATTGAGATTGGCGAGCCGATCTCTACGGTGGATGCATCAGTGGACGAAGTTCACGAGCAAGCGGTTGGTTGGCTTGTGAATAAAATGAAGGCTATGCCTAATACGCCATAAAGGTATTTAGAGTTTCAGAAGCAAAAAAACCGCCCAGTGGGCGGTTTTTTTAGGGCTGGTGGACTTAGCCTTCGTAACGTTGGAATATCAACGTTGAGTTTGTACCACCAAAGCCGAAGCTGTTCGACATAACACGGTTCAGAGTGACATCATCTTTGCGAGTTTGAACCACAGGAAGGCCATTGGCTTCTGGATCTAGCTCTTCGATGTTAGCCGATGCGCAGATGAAGTTGTTTTCCATCATCAATAAGCTGTAGATCGCTTCTTGTACGCCAGTCGCGCCAAGGGAGTGACCGGTCAACGATTTAGTAGAGCTGACTGGTGGCATGTTGTCACCGAATGTCTCTTTCATCGCTTTCAGCTCTTGGATGTCACCTGCCGGTGTAGACGTACCGTGCGAGTTGATGTAATCCACACCACCGTCAACGGTGCTCAGAGCTTGCTTCATGCAGCGTACTGCGCCTTCACCAGAAGGAGCGACCATGTCGTAACCATCGGATGTTGCGCCGTAGCCGACTAACTCACCATAGATCTTCGCGCCACGCGCTTTGGCGTGCTCAAGATCTTCAAGCACCAGCATGCCAGCGCCGCCAGCGATAACAAAACCATCGCGGTTCGCGTCATACGCACGGGATGCTTTTTCTGGCGTTTCGTTGTACTTGCTGGACAGAGCGCCCATGGCATCAAACATCACAGTCAATGACCAGTGCAGCTCTTCACCGCCACCGGCAAAGACGATGTCTTGTTTGCCCAGTTGGATTTGCTCCATTGCGTTACCGATGCAGTGTGCGCTGGTCGCACAGGCCGAGGTAATGGAGTAGTTAACGCCTTTGATTTTGAACGGCGTCGCCAAACATGCGGATACGGTGCTGCCCATGGTGCGTGTTACGCGATATGGGCCAACACGACGAACGCCTTTGTCGCGCAGAATATCGGCGCTTTCAACGATGTCCGCAGACGACGCGCCACCAGAACCTGCAATCAAGCCGGTACGTACGTTTGATACCTGATCTTCGCTCAGGTTAGCGTCTTTGATGGCTTGGTCCATCGCAATGTACGAGTACGCAGCAGCGTTACCCATAAAGCGGCGAAGCTTACGATCAATCAATTGATCCAGATCTAGGTCGATGCTGCCCGCTACGTGGCTGCGAAAACCCATTTCTTTGTACTCTTCTTGGAATTTGATCCCTGAACGACCTTGTTTCAGAGCGTCGACAACGGTTTCTTTGTCGTTACCCAGGCATGAAACGATGCCCATTCCCGTCACTACAACGCGTCGCATATGCTGTATCTCCTGTTAAAGGATCGTCTTCTTATCGTTATATTGGTTAGTGTACTTCACTTGTGGGCCAGCCAAGCTGGCACTCACTTAGAAAGAATCTGTCGTGGTAAATAGACCCACGCGCAAATCTTTCGCAACGTAAATCTCGCGGCCGTCTACCGAAACGGTACCGTCGGCAATACCCATGACCAGCTTGCGCTCGATCACGCGCTTAAGTTGGATGTGGTAAGTGACCTTCTTCGCCGTTGGCAGTACTTGGCCTGTGAATTTAACTTCGCCAGAACCCAGAGCTCGACCACGGCCTTTGTTGCCGCGCCAGCCTAGGTAAAAGCCTACGATCTGCCACATGGCGTCAAGGCCTAAGCAGCCAGGCATCACAGGGTCAGTTGGGAAGTGGCAATCGAAGAACCACAGGTCAGGATGGATATCCAGCTCGGCAATGATCTCGCCTTTACCGTATTCACCGCCGTCGTCGTTGATCTCAACGATGCGATCCATCATCAACATATTACCGACCGGCAAGCGTGCATTGCCTGGTCCGAACATTTCACCGTGACCGCATTTGAGCAAGTCTTCACGGTCGAAAGAAGAAGCTTTAGTCATGTGGAAAACTGTTTATCCAATAAATTTCAGTCAAAATATCCGGTGATTATACCGATTTGGCCTTCTGTAATCACGAAGTGAATCGGGAAAAATGACGAATATGTTCAATCCTTCGCCAAAAGAATCATCGGATGTCGTTGTTAGAAAGGGGAACCGAAACGCACTAAACGTTTCGGTTGGCCGCGATATTGGCCAAAGTGACCAAGGTTTCTTTGAAGGATGTATCAGGAAGGGCGCTTAAGGCCGCGATGGCATCATCGGCTTGCTGCTGGGCGCATTGCTTGGTGTATTCGATGGCCCCAGTTGAACGAACGATCTCCATAACGGGGTTTAAATCGTCCAAGCCGCCTTCGCGAATCGCTTTACGAATCAGTTTACGACCCTCGTCGTCGGCTTTTCGCATCGCTTCAATTAAAGGCAAGGTTGGTTTGCCTTCGGCCAAATCATCGCCTACGTTCTTGCCCATCTCTTGCGCGCTGGATTCATAATCCATCACATCATCGATCAGCTGGAAGGCGATGCCTAAATGACGGCCGTATAAACGCAGGGCATCTTCTTGCTCCGCATCGGCACCGGCCAAAATAGCGCCGGCTTGCGTGGCGGCTTCAAACAACATCGCTGTTTTACCGATGATGACCTGCATATAGGCGTCTTCGGTGGTATCAGGGTTGCGGCAGTTGAGCAGTTGAAGTACTTCGCCTTCGGCAATGACGTTGGTTGCGTTGGAGATCACATCCATAATCGGCAAGCTGCCAATCTCGACCATTACCTGAAAGGCGCGTGAGTATAAGAAATCGCCCACCAGAACGCTGGGTGCATTGCCCCATTTAGCGTTGGCGGTGTCCTTGCCACGTCGAAGGTCAGAGTTATCCACAACGTCATCGTGTAAAAGCGTTGCGGTATGAATAAACTCAATGATAGCAGCCAACGGGATGTGCTTATCGCCTTGGTATTGGCAAGCATTAGCGGCTAAAAGAACCAACAGTGGACGGAGGCGTTTGCCACCACTTTCCACGATGTAATGGCCGATTTTTTCAACCAAAGGAACATTGGAGCCCAAGTGATTGATGATGTAGTCATTCACGGACTCAAACTGAGGGACGATAGCAGGGTTTAACTGATATGGCTGCATGCGTTAATACGGGTTACGTTTAGTAAGTTAGCGGCATGCTAGAGAGTGCAACCTGTGGTGTCAAGAAATCGCATTTTTGCACGGCGTATACTTGAGTTTAATTCGGTGTTCCTATAGAATTGCGCGCCCTAGACTTGTCCAAAAATCGCTCCCTACCATATGGGTTGGCCATTAGAAGTAGGTTTTCGTTTAGTAGCTGGGCAAGTAAAACACTGGAGAAAAACATGTTTGCAGTTATCGTAAGCGGTGGTAAGCAGTACCGTGTACAAGAAGGTCAAACGTTGAAGCTGGAAAAACTGAAGGCTGAAGCGGGCGCTAACATCGAATTCGACCGCGTTCTGCTGGTAGGTGAAGGTGACGACGTTAAAGTTGGCCTGCCTACAGTAGAAGGTGCTAAAGTGACTGCTGAGGTTGTGGACCACGGTCGTGCTGATAAAGTTACGATCATCAAGTTCCGTCGCCGTAAGCACCACATGAAACGTCAGGGCCACCGTCAGTGGTTCACTGAAGTTAAAATCACTGGTATCAGCGCGTAAGCTGAGAACAACAGGAGATAAATAATGGCTCACAAGAAAGCTGGCGGTTCAACGCGTAACGGTCGCGACTCACAATCCAAGCGCTTGGGTGTTAAACGTTTCGGCGGTCAAGCTGTAAGCGCTGGTAACATCCTGGTTCGTCAACGTGGTACTAAGTTCCACGCTGGCACTAACGTAGGTGTCGGTAAAGACCACACTCTTTTTGCAACCGCTGATGGTGTTGTAAAATTCGAAGTGAAAGGTCCTAACAACCGCAAATACGTAAGCATCGTAACTGCTTAATCGCGGTTTGTAATGCTTTAAAAAAGCTCCGCCTTTGCGGGGCTTTTTTTGTTTATGATCACGGGTTCTACTGTCATTAATGGCCAATTAGGAGGTGTAAATGAAGTTTGTAGATGAGGCGACAATCACTGTTGAAGCAGGTAAGGGCGGCAATGGGTGCTTGAGTTTTCGTCGTGAGAAATACGTCCCTAAAGGTGGTCCTGACGGTGGAGATGGTGGCGACGGCGGTTCAGTATACGTTGAAGCCGATTCGGGTTTGAACACCTTGATCGACTACCGTTACACTCGTAGCTATAAGGCGCAAAACGGTGAAGGCGGTATGGGGCGTAACTGTACCGGCGCAAAAGGTGAGGATCTCACCTTGATGGTGCCTGTAGGTACGACCGTCATCGATCTGGATACGGACGAAGTCCTCGCGGATATGACCGAGATTGGTCAGCGCGAGAAAATTGCTCAAGGTGGATTCCATGGTTTGGGGAATACGCGCTACAAAAGCAGTGTTAACCGCACGCCGCGTCAAACCTCTAATGGTACGCCGGGTGAGTTTCGTAACATCAAGCTTGAGTTGAAAGTCTTAGCGGATGTGGGTTTGTTGGGCTTGCCAAATGCGGGTAAGTCGACTTTTGTTCGCTCTGTTTCTGCAGCGACACCAAAGGTGGCGGATTATCCGTTTACCACTTTGGTGCCGAGCTTGGGTGTGGTACGTACCGAGCGTAACCGCAGTTTTGTGGTCGCGGATATCCCTGGAATTATCGAAGGGGCATCGGAAGGTGCGGGTCTTGGTATTCGGTTCTTAAAGCATTTGGCTCGAAATCGTGTGCTTTTGCACTTGGTGGATATGGCGCCGTGGGATGAGCAGACCCCGGCAGAAGCGGCGGTCGTGGTGGCGGAAGAGTTGGCTAAGTTCAGTCCGACACTGGCTAATCAGCCTCGCTGGTTGGTGTTGAATAAGATCGATATGGTGCCTGAGGATGAGCTTGAGGCGCGTTGTCAGTCGGTGATCGATGCGTTGGAGTGGGATGGCCCTGTCTATCGTATTTCGGCGTTAGCCAAAGAGGGCTTGCAGCCGTTGCTGATGAATCTGCAAACCTTCTTGGGTGAGCGCGCTGAAGCGATGGAAGCGGATCCTGATCTGCTGGATGAAGAGAATGAGATTCGCGATACCATCAGTGCAGAGGCGCGTGATCACATTGAGCGCTTGCGCGAGCAAGCTCGTCTTCGTCGTAAAGGGGTTCAGGAATCGCAAGAAGATGATGATGACTTCAATGATGATGATTACGATGTTGAGGTTGAATATGTTCGAGGTTAACAATCGCTGAGGGTTGAGGTTGCTGTGACAGCAGGACGTGAAAAATTACAAAAAGCGCGCCGTCTGGTCGTAAAGATTGGCAGTGCGCTGCTCACCAATGATGGTGAGGGCTTGGATGGCGAGGCGATCGATCGTTGGGTTGATCAGCTCGCTCAGTTGCGCTCGAGTGGTTTGGAGATTGTTTTGGTCTCATCGGGTGCGGTAGCTGAAGGTATGACGCGTCTTGAGTGGTCGGAGCGACCGGCGGATTTATCTCGATTGCAAGCCGCTGCAGCGGTAGGTCAGACGGGGCTTGTGGAGGCTTGGCAGGCCAGTTTTCAGCGTCATGGTACGCATACTGCGCAGGTGCTCTTAACGCATGATGATTTAACGCATCGTAATCGTTACTTGAATGCGCGAGCGACGATGAAGACCTTGCTGGGTTACGGTGTTGTTCCTATCGTGAATGAGAATGATACTGTGGTGACGGATGAATTCCGCTTTGGGGATAACGATACCTTAGCGGCGCTTGTGGGTAACTTGCTTGAAGCGGATGGAGTCATTTTGCTGACAGATCAGCTGGGCTTGTTTACTGCGGACCCGCGATCAAACCCTGAAGCAAGGCTGCTGCACGAGGTGCGCGCTGAGGATGATTCGTTGGCGGCGATGGCAGGCGGTGGTGGTCGCTTAGGTCGCGGAGGTATGGCAACGAAGGTTCGAGCGGCGCGATTGGCGTCTCGCTCTGGTGCGGTCACGGTTATTGCTAGCGGTCGTGTCGAAAATGTTTTGCTCGGGCTTCGAGCGGGTGAGGAGATCGGTACCTTGTTGGTGCCAGAGCGCTCGCCGCAGGCTGCACGAAAGCAGTGGATTGCAGGGCATCTCCAAGCGCGTGGCTCATTGGTGTTGGATGCCGGTGCGGTTCAGGCGGTGCTTAATCGCGGTAAAAGCTTGTTGCCGGCCGGTGTTAAAAGTCTGAGTGGTCATTTTACGCGTGGTGAGATGGTCTTGATGACGGATGAGTCAGGTAAGATTGTTGCGCGTGGTTTGGTGAATTACAGCGCCGCGGATGCTCAGAAAATTATGGGGCAGCCGAGTTCGTCGATTGTGGATATCTTAGGTTACATCAGCGATGAAGAGTTGATCCATCGAGATAATTTGGTCTTGGCTTGATATGGTCTTGGTCTCAAGAAGCGCCCTTTGGGGCGTTTTTTTTTGTGCCTGGGTGGTTGAAAGGGGCTGAAAGGTGGGTATAAAAAAACCGGCAAAAGCCGGTTTTTTTAAAAGCGATGATCTGATTACGCCAATGCTTTGATGCGGGCGTTCAGACGGCTTTTGCTGCGAGCGATCTTGTTTTTAGGGAAGATGCCTTTGTTTACAGATGAATCCAGAATAGGCTGAGCTACTTTGAATGCTTCTGTAGCAGCGGCTTTATCACCTGATTCGATTGCTGCAACAACTTTTTTAACGTACGTGCGAACCATGGAGCGGAGGCTAGCGTTATGCTGGCGACGCTTTTCCGCCTGGCGAGCACGTTTACGGGATCCTGCGGAGTTAGCCACGATCCGGCTCCTTATAAAATAGATTAAACGGATATATAAACGTACTCTGGTAATACACCAGAATTTGAGACGCGAAATTATTCATATTTATGCGAAAGATGTCAATAAAAAGAGGGGAATTTTTCTGGCCACTCCTTTAAGATCTGCATTCTTAGTGCAACTGCGATCAAGGAAACACGGTGACGGACCCTTCTAAGCCTCAGACATCACACGAGATCAGCGAGTCGGCAAAGGATATTCAGCGCTCGCAGCGCGCTCCGGCAGGGCTACTTCGGTCAAGCGGTATCGTGGGTATCATGACCATGCTTTCAAGGGTGTTGGGCTTGGTCCGGGATGTGGTCATTGCCAATCTATTCGGAGCCTCGGGCAGTGCGGATGCCTTTTTCGTAGCCTTCAAAATACCGAATTTTTTACGACGCTTGTTTGCGGAAGGGGCATTTTCACAAGCCTTTGTGCCCGTCTTGTCCGAATATCGAACCCAGCGAACTCTAAAAGAGGTTCAGGTGCTGGTCAATCAAGTAGCGGGTACCCTTGGTGGCATACTTTTATTGGTCACCCTTTTGTGTGTTGCGGCTTCTCCCTTGGTCACGGCGGTGTTTGCTCCGGGGTTTTACATGCATGAGGGGGATAAGTTTGATCTGGCCTCCGATATGCTTAGGATCACCTTCCCTTATCTGCTGCTGATCTCCATGACTGCTTTTTGCGGTGCCATCCTCAATTCGTATGAGCGGTTTGCGGTACCGGCCTTTACGCCTGTGCTCCTGAACATCTGTTTGATCGGCTCAGCCTATTTCTTAACGCCCTACATGGAGGTGCCTGTGATGGCGCTGGCGTGGGGTGTGCTGATGGCCGGTGCAGTTCAGTTGGTCTTTCAGCTGCCGTTTTTGGCGCACATTCGCTTGTTGCCAAAACCCGTGTGGGGTTGGAAAGACCCGGGTGTCCAGCGCATCTTGGTGTTGATGGTGCCTGCTTTGTTTGGGGTGTCGGTGGCGCAGATCAATTTGCTATTGGATACGGTGTTGGCGTCCTTCCTACAGACCGGCAGTGTGTCTTGGTTGTATTACTCCGATCGTTTGTCTGAGTTGCCGCTGGGTGTGTTTGGTATCGCGATCTCAACCGTGATCTTACCGAGCCTCTCGCGTAAGCACGCATCGGCTTCTGTGGATGCGTTTGCGAAAACCCTCGATTGGGCGGTTCGGATGATTTTGTTGATTGGGCTGCCATCGGCGATGGCGTTAGTCATGCTGGCGGAACCCTTAATCATTACCTTGTTCAAATACGGTGCTATGACCGAGCGCGATGTTGCTATGTCGGCGATGAGTTTGCGTGCTTACGGTGTTGGCTTGCTGGCTTTTATGTTGATTAAGGTGTTGGCGCCTGGGTACTTCTCGCGTCAGGATATGAAAACCCCCGTTTCGATCGCCATTAAAGCCATGATTGCCAATATGGTGTTTAACCTTTTGTTGATCGGCCCTTTAGATCACGTAGGGTTGGCGTTGGCAACGTCACTGTCGGCGTTTTTGAATGCAGGTTTGTTATTGCATGGTTTGATAAAGGCCAAGGTGTTCCATTGGCAGGCGGGCTGGACGCTGTATCTAGTGCGGTTGTTGGCTGCGTTAGCGGTTCTGGCGGGGATTATCCTCTGGTTGAGCCCAGATGAGTCGGCTTGGATGCAAGGGGGGCTCTGGTTTCGTGTTCAGTCGATGGCCTTGGTGGTCGGGGCTGGGGTTGCGGCCTATTTAGGCGCCTTAGTGATCTGCGGGTTGCGTTTGAGGCATATTCGCGCCTAAACGGGGCGTGATGGGTACTCGTTAATCAACAGTTGCGCTATAATTCTGCGCTTGTTTCAAAGGCTGGACCACTGATGGAAGTTATACGCGGATTACATAACCTTCGTGATAAGCATCGCGGCTGCGTAGCGACCATCGGTAATTTTGATGGGGTTCATCTTGGCCATCAAAAAGTGCTGGAACAGGTGGCGCACAAGGCCAAAGCGTTGGGTTTGCCAACGACGGTAATCATTTTTGAGCCTCAACCACGCGAGTTTTTTGGTGGTGAACAGGTGCCAGCGCGTTTAACGCGGTTCGACGAAAAGGTTCGACTCCTGTGTCAGTTTGGGATTGATCGGGTCTTATGTTTGCCGTTTAACGAGGCACTGAGATCCATGACAGCCCGCGAGTTTATCGATGCTCTGTTACTAGAAGGGCTGGCGATTCGACACTTCGTGGTGGGTGATGACTTCCGGTTTGGATGCGATCGAACGGGTGACTACGCCATGCTGGAACAGGTGGGTGCAGAGAAGGGCTTTACGGTGGAACATACCGTAACTCATACCGTTGATGATAAACGTGTCAGCAGTACTCGTATTCGCATCTCCCTTAAGAACCATGATTTTGAACATGCGAAGACCTTGCTAGGTCGAACCTATCGCATCAGTGGACGTGTGATGCACGGCCAAAAACTGGGGCGTCAGTTGGGTGTACCCACCGCGAATGTGCGGATGCATCGATTTGCGGCGCCCCTCAACGGTGTGTATGCCGTCAAGGTGTACGCTGCCGATGGTGCTTTTTTGGGTAACGGTGTTTGCAACATCGGGATTCGTCCTACGGTAGGCGGGACTCGACCGGTGCTGGAAGCCCACATATTTGATTTTAATGGCGACCTCTATGGGCAGTTGCTCAGTGTAGAGTTTGTCGAGTTCATTCGTGAAGAGCGAAAGTTCTCTGGGTTGGATGAGCTCAAAGCAACGATTTCTAACGACATACAGACTGCGCGTACTTTGTTTGGCGCAGCATAAGACTGGAAACTAGGCATGACCGATTACAAAGCGACATTGAATCTGCCGGATACGGCTTTCCCGATGCGCGGCAATCTCGCCAAGCGCGAACCCGATATGCTCAACGCATGGCAGGAGAAGGGGCTGTATCAGAAAATTCGTGAGATTAGCAAAGGTCGCCCAGTTTTCATTCTGCACGATGGTCCTCCCTATGCGAATGGCAATATCCACTTGGGTCATGCGGTAAACAAGGTGTTAAAAGACATCATCATCAAAGCGAAAACGCTGGATGGTTATGATGCTCCTTATGTACCTGGCTGGGACTGCCATGGCTTACCGATTGAACACAAGGTCGAGGTCACCTACGGCAAAGATATGGGCGCCGACAAAACTCGTGAGCTGTGCCGAGAGTACGCGCAAACGCAGATCGATGGTCAAAAATCCGACTTCATCCGTCTGGGCGTGTTCGCCGACTGGGATAATCCGTATAAAACCATGGATTTTGCCAATGAAGCAGGCGAGATCCGCGCGCTTGCGAAAATGGTTGAAGGCGGTTACGTCTTTAAAGGTTTGAAGCCGGTTAACTGGTGTTTCGATTGTGGTTCGGCGTTGGCTGAGGCAGAAGTTGAATATCAGGATAAGAAATCACTCGCCATTGATGTGGCGTTTGAATGTGTTGAGACGGACAAACTTGCCGCCGCATTTGGTGTTGATTTGGATAAATCCGCCTTTGCGGTCATCTGGACGACGACTCCTTGGACCATCCCTGCTAACCAAGCGATGAATGTCCACCCAGAGGTAGAGTACGCCTTGGTGGATACCGGCCGTCGATATTTGATCTTAGCAAGCGAGCTGGTCGAGAGTGCGTTGGAGCGCTTTGATACCGAAGGTAAGGTGGTGGCGACCACCACAGGCGCAACGCTTGAGCTGATTCGTTTCCAGCACCCGATTTACGATCGCACGTCCCCTTTGTATTTAGCCGATTACGTCGCGGTGGATGCTGGTACCGGTATTGTTCACTCGGCACCTGCGTACGGTGAAGATGACTTTGTGAGCTGCCGTAACTACGGTATGGCGTTTGATGAGATCCTGAATCTGGTTAAATCCGACGGCGTGTATGTGGATGATCTGCCGTATTTTGGTGGTCAGAAAATCTGGGACGCAAACTCCGAGATCGTCACTAAGTTAAACGAAGCGGATCGTCTGCTGGCCTGTAAAACCATCAAACACAGCTACATGCATTGCTGGCGTCACAAAACGCCGCTGATCTACCGCGCAACGGCGCAGTGGTTTGTTGGCATGGACAGCGAAGTCACCGGTGGCACCTTGCGTGAAAAAGCATTGAATGCGATCGAAGAAACTCAGTTTGTTCCTGCGTGGGGTAAACCCCGTTTGCACAGCATGATTGCTAATCGCCCAGATTGGTGTATCTCGCGACAACGTAACTGGGGTGTACCGATTCCGTTCTTCCTGAACAAGCAATCCGGTGAGTTGCACCCTCAAACCGTTGAGTTGATGGAGCAGGTCGCGCAACGTGTTGAGCAAGAGGGTATCGAAGCTTGGTTTAAGCTGGATGCCGCCGAATTGTTGGGCGCAGACGCGGATCAGTACGAGAAAGTGACCGATACGCTGGATGTCTGGTTTGACTCTGGTACAACGCACTGGCATGTACTGCGTGGATCGCACCCGATGGGGCATGATCTAGGCCCGCAGGCTGATCTTTACTTAGAAGGTTCTGACCAGCACCGTGGTTGGTTCCACTCATCATTGTTGACCGGTTGCGCCATTGACGGTCACGCGCCGTATAAAGCCCTTTTGACGCACGGTTTTACCGTGGATGAGAAAGGCTACAAGATGTCAAAATCCTTGGGGAATGTCATCGTTCCTCAGGAAGTGACTGATACCTTAGGTGCCGATATCCTGCGTTTGTGGATCGCATCGACCGATTACTCAGGTGAGATGGCGGCCTCTAAACAGATTCTACAACGTACAGCCGATGCGTATCGTCGTATTCGTAACACGTCACGTTTCTTGCTGGCGAACCTAAATGGCTTTAACCCAGAGACGGATCTGGTTGCACCTGAGAACATGTTGGCTCTGGATCGTTGGGCGGTGGATGCGGCGGCTCAATTGCAAAAGAAAGTGATCGAGTCTTATAACGCGTACCGTTTCTTGGATGTGTACCAGCAAGTGCATCACTTCTGTGTTCAAGAACTCGGTGGTTTTTATCTGGACATCATTAAAGATCGCCAATACACCACAAAAGCGGACAGTGTGGTTCGCCACTCTTGCCAGACAGCGCTTTATCACATTGCTCAGGCGTTAACGCGCTGGGTAGCACCTATCCTGAGCTTCACCGCTGATGAGATTTACGAAGCCCTACCAGGCAGTGATAAGGCTGACAGCATCTTCTTGACTACGTGGTATGAAGAGCTGTTCGAGTTAACAGCGGATGATGCGTTTGGTCGTGACTTCTGGAATCGCATTCTGGATGTCAAAGCTGCCGTCAACAAATCATTGGAAGAGGCGCGTAACGAGAAGCTCGTCAAAGCGTCCTTGTCGACCGAGGTTGAGCTGTTTGTGAATGATCAGATCAAAGCTGATCTAACCCGTCTGGGGGATGAGCTTCGTTTTGTGCTGATTACCTCGGAAGCGGGTGTTCAATCACTGGCAGCGGCACCTGAATCGGCTCGTAGCACTGAGCTTGATGGGCTTAAGTTGACGATCAAAGCCTCTGAGCAGCCAAAATGTGAGCGCTGCTGGCACCATCGTCCTGATGTTGGCCAGCACGCGGATCATCCAGAGCTGTGTGGCCGCTGTGTCGAAAACGTATCTGGCGAAGGTGAAACAAGACAGTTCGCATGATGAAACGAAGCGCAGACTTAACTCAATCCGAGTCCTCAATGCAGGTGACCCTTCAAGGGTCATCTGACACTCAGTGGGGGGCGCTTAGGTGGTTATGGCTCGCGGTTGTTGTGATCGCGTTGGATCTGATCACCAAATACATCGCGAATACTCAGCTCAATTACGGTGAACCAAATCCGGTCTTGTCCGTATTGGATATGACGCTGCTCTACAATACCGGGGCTGCATTCAGCTTTTTATCGGGAGCCAGTGGCTGGCAACGTTGGCTGTTTGTCCTGATTGCTGTGGTGATCAGTGTCATGCTGGTGCTCTGGTTAAAGCGCACGGACCGTCATCAATGGTGGTTAGGCATGGGGCTTTCGCTGATTTTGGGTGGCGCGTTAGGGAATCTATATGACCGAATCATTCATGGCTTTGTTGTGGATTTTATATCGGTTCATTATCAGAACTACTACTTCCCTGCGTTTAACTTGGCCGATACCGCCATCACCATTGGTGCGGCTTTACTCATCATCGATATGTTGTTTTTCGAAAAACAACGTGATTCGGAGCAGTAATTAGATGACGACAGCAGTAGGACCGGAAACAACCGTAACGCTCTTTTTTGAGATGCGTCTCGAAAATGGCGATGTGGTGGACTCAAATTTTAACGCCAAACCTGCCACCTTTACCGTGGGTGATGGCAATATGCTGGTGGGGTTTGAGGCGGCGATGTTTGGTTTAACCGCGGGTGAGCGTAAGGTTTTGACGATCGCGCCTGAGCAAGGTTTTGGTATGCCAAACCCCAGTAATATCCATAAGATTGACCGTAGTCAGTTTGATGGAATGGACTTGGAGCCAGGCTTGGTGGTCTCGTTCCAAGACCCGACTGGTGAGTTGCCTGGCGTGGTAAAGTCCTTTAATGATCGATTCGTTGAAGTCGACTTTAATCACCCGCTGTCTGGACAGTCATTGCAGTTCGAAGTTGAAATCCTCCAAGTTATCCAAGCTTAAGCGTCTGATCTTAGGCTGATTCCCTCTTTTTCCGAACAAAAAGCCTCTTCAGTGTGGCAACTTTGAGTTGCCATGCATATACTTCAGTAGTTCTGTTCGGTTTTCGTACAGTTTTGATCTGTACAATCCTCCTTCGTCAAGGCAGGCAAGAGCAGCAAGACAGGATGTAGGCTTTCTCTTAAAACGTAATTTGACGGTCTTTGGTTATGCCAGATAATCGTGGTTTTTCTCTTATCGAGCTTGTGGTCGCTGTTGCGGTCTTGTCCATTTTGACAACCGTTGCGATTCCTGGCTTTAGTCGGCTTATTGAATCAACACGGCTGACATCCGCTACCAATGCGTTAACGACCGCGCTTCAGCTAGCTAGAAGCGAAGCAATTAACCGAAACGCCGGTGTGCAAGTGTGTCCGGGGGACGACCCTACTGACTGCACGCAGAGTTGGGCGTTGGGATGGCAGGTAACACTGACAGCAGATAACTCGGTGATTAAACAGTGGGAAGCGCCGCCTTCGGATGTCACCTTAGTGCAGCAAGGCGGGAGTGCGTTCATTCAATTTCGTGGCAATGGCCAATCTCAAGCAGCCGCACAGGTTGGTTTGAAGCGTTATGGCTGCACGGGTACCGAGTCCGATGGACGCCAGATCAGTATCTCGGCCATCGGTCGTGCGTCTGTTAGGGATGTAGCCTGTTCAAGTATTTGATGCTAGCTGTTGGAAGAAAGGAAGTAGTCATGGCTCAACCACAATCTATTCTTGGTCGACAGGCGCATCAAACCGGGGTTGGTTTGATCGAGGTGTTGATCACCTTGTTAATCTTATCCATCGGCTTATTGGGCTTTGCAACTTTGCAAATGCGCTCAATGCAGCTCAATCAGAGCGCAGGCTTTCGCACACAAGTCTCTGCGATGGCGGCCGATATTGTAGATCGTATGATGGTCAACCGATCCGCTGTCGATGATTATATGATTGGTATAGGCGATGCTGCACCAACAACGGCTATAACATCCGGCGACAATGATGAGGTCATGGCCTCTCAAGATATGCTGGCCTGGTTCACTAATGTATCAGCCCTGCCTTCCGGGGATGCCAGTATCGCTCAGTCTTCTGATGGCAATCAGGTGATTGTGACCATCTGTTGGGATGATCAGCGCGGTGGTGATGAAGATGTAACTGCGGATACTACTATCTGCGGTGACAAAACACTTAACTTCTTTCAATTTTCGGCGGATATATGATGCGATCTCATAAACAATCCGGCTTCTCGCTTATTGAGTTGATGATCGCGATGGTGCTAGGCCTCGTGTTGGTCGGTGCGCTGATCAATACCTTCATCAGCTCAAATCGCACCTATCGTGTTCAAGAAGGCTTGGCACAATCCCAAGAGTCAGCGCGTTTTGCACTCGAAATCCTAGGCCAGGAATTGCGTATGGCGGGCTACGATTTGCCGCGTGGGCAGACCTACCTTGAAAGTAAAGGGATGGCCGATGCTGCCAGCATTACGGAAGTTCTGGATACCTGTAACTCAGAGATTCTAAGGGTAGTGGATCACGGTGCCATTGCAGCAGACCGCTACTTCTACATTGCGCCTGACGGGCAATCGGGCATCAATACGCTCTATATTAACGGACAACCGAGTGTTGAGGGCATTGAGGGGATTCAGTTCACCTATGGAGAATCGGACGGTGATGACTTGAACTCGGTGATCTCCTATTCGGATTCAGCGAACGTCAGCGATTGGGGAAATGTGATCGCTGTACGGATTAATTTATTAGTCGCCGGTGGCGAGCCTGGTTTTATGGATCAAGCGGTGAATCTTAACCGCAGTGATGATACCGCTGAGCCGTTTGAGGACTTTGATACGTCGGATCGCAGAATGTATCAGGTGTACTCAACTACGGTCGCGTTGCGAAATGCTATGCTGGATAAAGCGGAATGATGGATATGATGAACAGGATGAATCAGAAAGCTCAGAGCGGCGCCGCCTTAATCGTTGCGTTGATTATGTTACTGCTTATGGCGGTGATCAGCGTGTCCGCCATTCAGAATGTCGGCCTACAAGAGAAAATGGCCGGTAATATGCGCGATACTCAAACTGCCTTGATGGCGGGTGAAGTGGCTTTAAGTTATGCCGAGTCGGGTATACGCTCCCTGTCCAGTCGACCGGACGGTGAGGCTTATGATGATTGCACCAGCGATTGTGACATTATTGAGTCCAGTGCCGGGGATGCCAATGCTTCAGAGACGATACTGACCAGCGGCGATGATACAAAGATCAAAGCGTGGGAAGGCCGTGCGATAACGTACCAAGATAAAGCCTTCTTTGATGTTGAGGCGGACACTATAGAGCACATCGCTGCGCAACCCGAATTTTTGGTGGAGTATCTGAAAGTCGATAGCTCTTACTCGGCCGAGGATGTATTTAGTGATGACGGGGTGGATCTAAGTGCCAAAGGCTCGACGCCGGATTCAAACAATGTAGGTGAAGATAATCCATCCATGGATCATCGTTATAAAATTACAACGTTAGTTCGCGGGGCCAGCGCTCAGAGTCAGGCCATCTTGCAAACTGAATATGTTCAGCGTTTTGATTGAGGGTGAGTGATGCGTAACGTGAAGTACACCTGGGTCGGATTATTACTGCTGGCACTGAGCTCGTTTGCTAGTGCAGCGCCACTGAATTTGTCGTCGGCACCATTGAGTGTTTCGTCTAATGCGTTGCCGAATATTATGCTGCTGGTGGATAACTCGGGCAGTATGAATGCATTGATTGAAGAGAGTGGTTATACAGGGCCTAGCTCGGATGTTAATCAATGGCAGTCTATTATTCGCTATCAAGGCAACTATTATTGGTCAAATATAGACTTGATCCAAGGGTATTTGACGGTTGGGGCTGTTTATGGCTTGAACGTTACCGGCCAAAACTGTGATAACAGCAATGGCTGGAAAACCTTTAGACGGATAAGTACAAATACAATTAAATGCGTTAGGTTACCAACAGGTGTTGGGGATGATGGGCAAAACGCTATAAACGGGATTACCCGATATGCTAGTGGTTATATTACATATCTTCTAAACACGTACGCTGGATCAAGTGGTAGTTTTTATATTGACTTAACAGGTATCGGTCTTCCTACTGATTACCGCATGAATGTAGCTCGAACTGTCGCTAAGCAAATAATCGAACAGACAAATAATGATGGTGTACAAAGTGTTAGGTTCGGCCTTTCGAGTTTTGAAGCTCAATCAAGAGGTTCTATCATTAATGCTGAATGCGGGGCTCCAAACTCTGAGCTGACATCTGCTATAGACTCATTAAATGCGATGACTTCGACTCCACTAGCTGAATCTTTATATGAAATAACTCGCTACTTTAGGGGGATGAGGCATTTTTACACTAATACGGGGCAAACTTATTCAAGTCCAATTCAATACCGTTGCCAACAAAACTTTGCAATTATAATTACAGATGGTTTCCCAACATATGACTCGGAATTTCCATCGAATCAGACTGAAGAGCCTTTCTTATCTGATGGTGATTTACCTGATTGGGATGGACTAAGTCCTGGAACTAATTACAATCAATATCCGAGCTTTCCGCAATTTTCCGATGGATGGGGCACAAACGGGCAGAGTATCGGTGCTGAAGGCTCAACTCTCTACTTGGATGATATTGCTAAATTTGCAAACGATATCGACTTCTTTGATGGCAACAGTAATGACTTGGATGGCAAGAGTTTTGATGATGCGGGGTTCGCCCAACAAAACCTCAATACCTATGTGGTAGGCTTTGCGACCAACAATACCATGCTGCAAGATGCGGCGGATTATGGCGATGGCGAGTATTATCAAGCAACAAATGCTGATCAGCTCTTAACAGCACTCAACCAAGCCGTACGAAGCATCATATCGCGTGCTGCCGGTGCGGGTTCCGCTGCATCTAGCTCAGGCAGCATCCAAGAAGGCACCCTCATATACCAAACACGCTTTAACAGTGGCGATTGGTCAGGACAGTTATTGGCGTTTGATGTGGAAGAAGACGGCTCGCTTGCGTCGGATGCTGATCTCGATAATCTGGGCGCAAAATGGGAAGCCTCGGAGCTTATCCCTGACGCTTCGGATCGGCGGATTTACTCCAGGAAGCCGACGTATAACGGTGCTGGTGTGTTGACCGGATATCAAGGAGTAGATTTTACTTATACTAATTTCTCGGACGTGACTTCATTAATTGAAGATTATTTCGATTACATCCGAGGTGAAAATGTTGATGGGTTTAGAGAGCGTGCTTCTAAATTAGGCGATATTGTCAACTCAACGCCTAAATACGTCGGGGCGCCAGACAGTGACTACGATGATACGGATTACGCATCCTTTGTATCGGATCACCAAGACCGAGATCCAATGATTTATGTGGGTGCTAATGACGGTATGCTTCACGCCTTTGATGCGGAAACGGGCGTTGAAGAGTTTGCCTTCATCCCAAACGTAGAAGGCTTTGCCAATAAGTTTGTCTCGTACGCTGATGAGTCCTATAACCATACCTATTTTGTAGATGGCACTCCAACAGTATTGGACGCCAAGGTTGATGGTGATTGGAAAACGGTATTGGTGGGTGGTCTTAATTACGGTGGTAAGTCGATCTACGCGTTGGATGTAACCAACCCTACCACGGTAAATGCCTCTGAATTGTTCATGTGGGAGTTCTCCCATGACGATCTTGGTTTCACGTTCAGTCAGCCATTGATTGTTAAGATGAATGATGGAAAGTGGTACGTAGTCTTTGGTAGCGGCTACAACCCTGATAACAGCGATGGTGATGGTCGCATCTTCATTGTTGATATCGACGATGGATCATTAGTCGCCACTTTATCCACCGATACGGGTATTAATGAAGACCCAACAGGGCAAGGCCGACCAAACGGAATTGCCAAAATCGCCCCTGTAGATCTCAATAACGATGGTATGGTTGATTACATCTACACGGGAGATCTCTTTGGTAATCTTTGGAAGTTTAAGCTGACATCGTCCAACAAAAATAATTGGGATTTAGCGTATAAGTTGTTCAGTGCTTGCGCGGATGACAGCTGTACATCCGATAATGTTCAAGCCATCACTACTCAGCCAGTCGTCAAAGTTCATTCATCCGGCCGCGGTGCTATGGTGTATTTCGGTACGGGTAAGTACCTAGAAATCACTGATAATAATGGTGCTGATGGTGGTGTACAGACAATTTACGGTATTTGGGATCTGGGTGGGACGGTCTCTGGACGTGATCAGTTAACTGAGCAGACGATCGATTTCGAGGGTGATGTCACCTACACCAATGACACAGAGTCCAATACTTACACGATGCGGGTGGTTTCAAACAATGAAATGGCCGATAGCAGCTATGGCTGGTATTTGGATTTAGTATCGCCCACTTATGGAGAGCAGGGGGAGCGCCTGATTACGGATATGGTGCTTCGTCGTGGCTATCTGTATTTCTATACGAGCATTCCTGAGGCAGATACTTGTAACCCATCCGGCGATTCGTGGTTCTTTATTTTGGACGCAGAATCAGGGGCAAGCCCAAGTAAATCACAATTTAAAATGGATGAGTGTGAAGGGCCAAGCTGTGAGGTTGAGTGCAGCGGAAATGATTGCCCGGCTAATCCATCGGTCTGTAAAAATAACTGCAGTAACGATGATTCAAGTGGCGGAGCGTCCAAGCCGGTAATTTTGCCAAACCGTTACAGTCAAACGGAAGATGATTGTGGCGATGCCGAAGTGTACAGCGGGAGCTCAACAGCAAGCATGACCGTTGATTGTGGTGCAGGTCTAGGTCGTCAGTCTTGGCGTCAATATTTTCAGTAGTAAGTGATCAATAAAGATGCAAAGACAACCAAAAGGTTTTACGTTAATTGAGCTGATGATCGTTGTTGCGATCATCGGCATCTTGGCGGCGATTGTGTATCCCAGCTATGTAGAATACGTTCAGCGAAGTTGGCGGGGGACGGCGCAGGGGTGTTTGCTTAATGTTGCACAGTCTATGGAACGGCTTTATACCACTAATACGCCTATGGCGTATCCCTCAACGCTGCCGACAACGACATGCATTAACGAAAACGGATTAAATACCAGATATACAATTTCATTAGCTTCGACAAACACAACTTTTACTCTGAGTGCCGCTCCAACAGGTGCCCAATCAGGTGATCGCTGCGGTACATTAACCATTAATCAGGCAGGAGTGAAAGGGACTACTGCTTCAGGTGGTAACGCCTGTTGGTAATTTGATCTAAATTCATTGGTTCATCGACGTCAGGGAGGATATCAGATGAACACTAAGACTTATTCAAAGCGCGAGTCGCGCTTGAAAATGTACTTGCTGGGGTTTTCATTAGTTGAACTGATGGTGACCCTTGTTCTTTCATCGGTATTGCTCTTTCTGGCATTGCCGACCTTCCAGGATTGGATCGCTCAAACTCGGCTTTCCACCCAAAGCATCACGTTAAGAAACTTACTGTCGACAGCGCGTTCTGAAGCGATTAAACGCAGTGAACCCGTTCGGTTGTGCAATGCCAATGTTTTGGGGCAATCATGTGAGTCCACATCACTGCAGGGTGTACAGAATTGGGATAATGGATTGTTATTGTTTGTGGATAAAAACGATAACCGTCAGTTGGATGCCAGTACGGACCTGTTGATTAAGCGAATAGAGTTGGAGCCGAGTGTTCAGATTCAATGGAACCGCGGTGATAGCTTGTCATTCCTACCTACGGGTCGAATGGATTGGGGATCCAATGGCACATTTACTCTGACGGACAATACCCGTCAAGAAACCATAAATTTGGTGATCAGTATCCAGGGCCGTGTCCGAATGCAAGACTAGGACACTGCGTTCTTATTCAATCCCACATAGCATCGCATAACCTCCCGTTGGTACACTTTACCTTATCAACAGGAGGGGGTGATGAGTGACTTTTTGATAGTGGGTGGTGGTGTGATTGGTATGATGTTGGCGCGAGAGTTGGCGTTGGGCGATGCTAAGGTTACTTTGGTTGAAGCGCAGCAATGCGGACGTGAGAGCACTTGGGCAGGTGGCGGTATTGTCTCGCCGCTCTATCCATGGCGTTACACTCCTGCGGTTACTCAGCTGTCCACTTGGTCTCAATCCTCGTACATCGAGTTGGCTGATGCGTTAAAAAGTGAAACCGGCATAGACCCAGAACTTCGCCAAAAAGGGATGTATATGGTTGAGGTCGACGATGAGGCGGATGCACTTGATTGGGCCAAGACTTTTCAACGTCCGTTGGTCAAAGTGGATGGAGATCATCTTTACCGTAATGAGCCAAATCTTGCTAAGGGGGTTGAAAGCGCATTATGGATGCCAGAGGTTGCCAGTATTCGAAATCCACGACTGGGGCAATCGTTAAGGGCTTGGTTGCACAATCACCCAAGCATTCAGTTGCACGAACACACTCGCGTAGAAAAGCTTGCCCTCAATAATGAGGCGGTCATCGGTGTTATCTCCGCGACGGGGGAAACATTGAGTGCCGATCACACCATTATCTGTGCGGGGGCATGGAGTGGCGGTTTATTGAATGCCTTGTCCCTTCAGTTACCAGTTGAGCCGGTGAAAGGCCAAATGATGGTGTTTAATACACAACCTGGTTTGGTGAATCGCGTGGTTTTAAAAGCGGGAAGATATGTTATTCCACGTAACGATGGACGTGTTCTTGTGGGCAGCACCTTAGAGCGGGTCGGCTTTGATAAAGAAGCGACGGATGCCGCATACGCATCACTGTATGAAACCGCGCTCTCGATTGTGCCAAGCTTGGCAGAGTACCCTGTTGAGCATCATTGGGCGGGACTGCGTCCTGGCTCGCCTGAAGGGGTGCCCTTTATTGGCGAGGTCCCAGGTTTTAAAGGGCTTTCTGTGAACGCTGGGCAGTTCCGCAATGGCCTCGTTTTGGCGCCAGCCTCTACAAGGCTTCATGCTGATTTGTTGTTAGGGCGTGCGCCTGTAATCGATCCAACCCCTTATCAATTGGTCGGTCGAATTTAGCCTATAAAAAACGCCTCATCAGAGGCGTTCTTTTTACACAGCTCAAGTTCAGTCGTAGATCGTCGGGATCGGCTGTCGTTTGTGCTGGGTTTTAACAAAGATACTGATGATTTTTGCTTCGGCCTCGGCAGATACCGGTTTGCCTTCAAGGAAGTCATCGATGGTATCGTAGGTTAACCCGAGGGCATCCTCGTCAGTTTTTTGAGGGTTTAGGCACTCTAGATCGGCCGTCGGTGTTTTAAGGGCCACTGACTCTGGCGCACCTAAGTGCAACGCAACCGCGCGAACCTGTCGTTTGCTTAATCCAAACAAAGGCACTAAGTCACAGGCACCGTCACCCCATTTGGTATAGAAGCCTGTGATGTTTTCTGCGGAGTGATCCGTCCCGAGTACTAACCCGCCTAAGATACCAGCGACCTTGTATTGGATCACCATTCGTGTGCGAGCTTTCACGTTACCCTTGGCAAAGTCGATCGCTTCTTCGCTGGCGGTCAGTAGGTGTTTCTCATGCAACGCCGAGGTTACAGAATCGTGGATGCCATCGGCACCAGGCTTTACGTTAACCGTCAGTGTTTCGCTGGGTTGAATGAAGCTCAGTGCACGCTGAGCATCGTCCTCGTCCTGCTGGATGCCGTAAGGTAAGCGCACGGCAATAAAGCGATACTCCGATGAGGTGTGTTCGGCGTTGAGTTCTTCCACTGCCAACTGAGCTAAGCGCCCGCAGGTCGAAGAGTCGACACCGCCACTGATACCAAGCACAAGGGTTTTCATGCCCGATTGCGTGAGACGTTGCTTGATAAAATTGACGCGCTTGCGTACTTCATCAGCGGGGTTTATCTCAGGTTGTACCTTCATCTCGGCACGTATGGCATCAGCGTTCATGTCCTTAATCTCTCCTTAGTGTGGTGACTTATTCAAAGATACCGAATGTCGCCTTGTGATACCACGGGCGCTCATTTACCGGTTCATCTTGAATGTAAGGCTCGTCTTCAAGTTCCGTCACCTTATCGCCACCGCCGACCAAACCGAACGTCACGGTTTCCAAGAAGGTGTGGTTTTCTTCTTGGTAGGTGCGCACACGATAGTTAGGGTAGTTGGCTGTGAGTACTTCTTTGGAGTTGCCGGCCAGTTGATCCATACCCAGCTCTGTATAAGCTTGATACATGATCTCCAATGCACGTGGGACAGACGGGGTGTCTTTTAGATTTTCCACCACATAGCGACCACGGTTTGCCGCGGCCACAAAGGCTTCGCGACGCAGATAGTATTCAGCCACGTTGACTTCGTGTTGCGCCAAACGGTTTTTCAAAAACACCATACGTTTGCGGGCATCCGGCGCGTATTGGCTATCGGGATAGCGACTCAGCAGTGTCGAGAAGCTATCGAAGGACTCGAGGGCAGCACCTGGGTCTCGTTGGGAGACATCAATCGGCAAGTAGCGCTCAAGGAAAGTACGATCCTGCTCAAAGGCAGACACCCCTTTTAGATAGTAGGCGTAATCGATGTTCTCGTGATTTGGGTGTAGGCGGATAAAACGGTCGGCCGCCGCACGTGCCGCTTCTGGTTGATAATCTTTATGATACGCATAGATCAGCTCAAGTTGAGCTTGCTCAGAGTAGCGACCGAATGGATAGCGCGCTTCTAGAGTTTCGAGCTGCTTAACGGCTTGGCCGTATTCGCCTTCTTCAAGGGCGGTGATCGCCTCTTGGTAGAGCTGATCTTCTGGAACATCGGGTTCTTCTTTATCGCCGCCAAACCAAGAACACGCCGACAGCACAGCACTGATGGTTAAGATCCCTACACATTTTGTAAAACGCATCGATTTGTAATCCTGTAATCACCGACCGAACAGTCTCGGCGGGCTTCGTCGTATCAGTTATACTGACGAGTATGTTTATTCGACGGCTAATTAAAACACAACCGCCGTCCAATCAAAATCATCGTGTAACAGATCGGTAAATTGATGTCTGAAAAGATTAAGTTAGAGGCCATTATATCGGCAGAGTTCACAGGAATGCGTCTGGATCAGGCGGTTGCTCAGCTCTTTCCCGATTACAGCCGCTCCCGCCTTCAGGGCTGGATTAAAGATGGCTCCATCACCTTGGATGAAAAGCCGGCCAAACCGCGTGATAAGGTCTTTGGTGGCGAGCGCATTCAGGTCAATGCAGAGCTTGAAGCCATGGAAGGGCATCAAGCCGAAGCGATGGATCTGGATATTGTCTATGAAGATGACGATATCTTAGTGGTGAATAAACCCGCAGGACTCGTGGTGCATCCGGCTGCAGGCCACAGAGACGGTACCTTGATGAATGCGCTGTTGCACCATGTACCGGACATTGATGTGGTTCCCCGTGCCGGCATTGTGCACCGCTTGGATATGGAAACGACGGGTTTGATGGTGGTTGCTAAGACGGTTCAAGCGCAAACTGAATTAGTAGCACAACTGCAAGAGCGCAGCATGGGGCGTGAGTACGAGGCGGTAGCGCTAGGGGTGATGACCGGTGGCGGCTGCGTAGAGGAGCCGATTGCTCGTCACCCTCGTAATCGCCAAAAGATGGCGGTTGTACCCAATGGAAAAGAGGCGGTTACCCATTATCGGGTGCTGAAAAAGTACCGCGCTCATACTCATATCCGCTTAAAACTGGAAACAGGTCGTACGCACCAGATTCGTGTGCACATGTCACATATCAATTACCCATTAGTTGGGGATCCTCTTTATGGCGGCCGCTTTAAAATGCCAAAAGGAATGAGCTCCAATATGCAAAATACGTTGAAAGAGTTTTCGCGTCAGGCACTGCATGCGAAAAAATTGGAGTTGTTCCATCCTGTCAGTGGTGAGCTAATGAGCTGGGAAGTACCTTTGCCTGACGATATGCTGCACCTATTGGAAACATTAGAAGCGGATTTTGTCGAACATCAAAACGACTAATACAAGGAAGCGAGCATGATCCCCCTGATTACCCCAACGTGGCCAGTCGCTAAAAATATCCACGTTGTCTCGACCACTCGGTTGGGCGGCGTCAGTGAGGGAGCCTATCAAGGTTTGAATCTTGGCGATCATGTTGGAGATAAGTCTGCCGATGTTGGCGAAAACCGTAAGCGTCTATTGGATCAACTAGGTTTAGATCAGGCGCAATGGTTAACGCAGGTACATGGTGTTGAGTGTGTCCCTGCGCTTACAAATAACACCTTGCAAGAAGCCGATGCCTGTTGGACGGATCAAGCAAACCTTGCGTGTGTTGTGATGACTGCAGATTGTCTACCGGTGGTGATGACCGATGGTCATCGAGTGGCCGCATCCCATGCTGGCTGGCGTGGCTTAGCCGATGGGGTGTTAGAAAAAACCGTCGCGTGTTTTGACGCCCCTTTTGATCAGCTTCATGTTTGGCTTGGCCCTGCGATTGGACCATTGGCCTTTGAGGTTGGAGATGAGGTTAAAGATATTTTTGTTAATTACTTGCCGCAATCCGTTGAGTGCTTTAAGCCATCTCTTCACGAAGGTAAATGTTTGGCTGATCTATATGAGTTAGCGCGCTTAAGATTACATGCTATGGGTGTAGTGCATGTAAGTGGTGGGGAGTACTGTACGTTCAGTGACGCTGAGCAATTTTACTCATATCGACGAGATGGAGTAACAGGGCGGATGGCGACCTTGATATGGCGTACAGATTCTTGAAGAGTATTAAAGGCCTAACTTCAACCCAGCCGCATGAGAGCATCAACAAAGAGTGCTTTCATACAGCCAGTTAATAAAAAGAGAGCCTATCAAGCTTTAGGCTGTATGCCGTAAATCAGTCTTCGCTAAACCAAACTGTTCGCAGGCAGTGCTTATAATGTGCCTTCCTATTGGTAATGCTGAGGTTGCTGCAGGAGAGGGCGCATTGCAGACGTTGATTGTTCGATTGGTATTTACAAACAGAAAATCATCCACCAGCTTACCTTCTTTTGAAACCGCCTGAGCCCGAACTCCAGCAGGATAAGGCAGTAGGTCAGACTTTTGTATTTTAGGACAGTACTTGTTCACTTCTTTGAGGTATTGGCCTTTGAAAATTGAGTTTTTCATCTCAATCAGACCCGGTTTCAGATTTGTTTTCAGTACTTTTAAAATGCCTGGATACGTCAGCGCTTCGAGGCTGTCTTTGATTGAAAAGTCTGTCTTTTTATAGCCTTCGCGTTTCCAGGCCATAACCGCATTTGGACCGACCGTGACGGTGCCATCGATCATGCGCGTTAGATGCACGCCTAAAAAAGGCATATTCGGATCGGGTATGGGGTAAATCAGGTGATTAACGACTGTATTATGTTCGGGCTGTAAAAGATAATATTCGCCACGGAACGGACAAATTTTGAAATTAGGCTCAATACCCAGCATTTTCACAATTCGATCTGCCATCAAGCCAGAGCATGATATTAAGTACTTGGATGAAAAAGTCCCTTTTTGTGTGCTCACATCGATGTGTGAAGAGTGTTCTTGGATCGCAGTGATTTCCTGATTGTAATGAAGGACACCGCCCATTTGGGTAAATTTCTCACCCATGACTTCGGTAATACGCTTGTAACTGACTATGCCACTTGAAGGAACGAAAATACCTCCTACTCCAATGATATTGGGCTCTCGTTCATTGAGTTCATCCGCACTGAGCCAGTAACGCTCTAAACCATTAGCCGCCGTGCGCTCCCAAAGAGCTTTCATGCGTTCCATCTCGAGTTCATTGGTTGCCACTAAGAGCTTACCGCATTCATCAAATGGTATATTATTTTCGGTACAAAACGCCTTCGTGTCTTGATTGCCTTCTAAACAAAATTTCGCTTTCAAACTGCCAGGGGTATAGTAGACACCTGCATGAATGACACCGCTGTTATGGCCTGTCTGATGCTGTGCAGCGCTACTCTCTTTTTCAAGTACCAGCACTTTCTTTTCGGGCATTTGCTGCAGTAATTGCATGGCCGTTGACATGCCTACGATGCCGCCGCCAATGATAATGAAATCGTACACCCTATACCTCTTGGAACTGTTTTATAAGAAAGGCCACTTCAGTGCTGTGGCCTGAGATAGCTGTGTTGATCTGTTTATTGTGTTGGTTTTCGTAGGGTTTTCTTGTGCGTAAAGTACCCTCTTTGGCGCATCAGCTCACGACGAAGACCTTGATGCGCTGTGAACTTATCACGTCCATGCAACCAGAAATGGTTGTTAATGAGTAAGAAGTTACCCACTGGGATGCGCACTGACTGAATGTGTGAACTGCTTTCCAATGAATCTGATAAGTCAGCGAGCCAATTCCCTTCGGAGTAATCAGCAGGTTGAACAAACTGGTCGATATAGGACATGACCGGTTTGCCATCAACATCCAAGTCAAAAACTGGGTGATATACGTCTTTGGTGGTTTTTTTACTTGGAGGAGCTGCCCAACGCATTTGACGATAAGCCATGGGATGTGTCGAAAAAGCCTCCAAATCTTCCCAATCGTCTAAATGTAAGAGTAGAGAGTTCCCTCCCTCCATATTTTGCTCGTCAATTTTTAGCATAAGGACATAGTCGGTATCCTGCTCGACAAATGTGCCATCGTTATGGAGTTCCATAACACGGTGGGGCTGTCGAAGGTAGCTGTCAGAGTTATCTTCATTCTTAACGACAAAGCGCGCGTAATATTGCCCACTCATTGCATCGTAATTAGATCGTCCAAATAGATGGGCAATGGCCGTTGTGAATTTCACCATATCTTCTGCACGGTTTGCATCATCTAAACCTTCTGGGTTCAACAGAATTGCTCCGGTGTTTCGATCAACCAGCGTATCGACCAAGATGGCTTGTAGCTGGTTGCCACATAGCTCATTCAGAATCTTAGCGATGCGAAAACGCAGAAGAGATTTGTATTCTAACGCTTGAACGGGCCAATCCACAGTAGCTTTCAGGAATGCGTCAACGGTTGCTTTATCAAATGTGATCTCAAGAATTCGCTCCGGTGATTGAGCGCAAGCCTGGATCGAGAAACCCTGATACGTCATGTCTAACTTTGCGATGCTATTCATAATGCCCACCTTCGGGATTGTTCATTCTAGATGGGGAGATATTATCTACAAAGTATAAAAATATCTACATTTTATTTTATTGAAAATATTTTTGATGGTGGTGCGCCTAGTTTAAAGCGTTATAATCGATGCCCTTGTGGTGGTTATGGGGAAGCGTTGTGGGTGACGCACGTGGGAATAAAACAGTGGATGATGCAGCAACAGTCAGTTTAGTTACGCAAGCTTATCGCCGATTGAAAGCCGATATTATTTCGGGTAATTGGCGGCCCGGTGAAAAATTGTTAATGAGCCATCTTAAAAGTCACTATGACATTGGCGCTGGTCCTATGCGTGAAGCGCTCTCACAGTTAGTTTCAGAAAGACTGGTTACAGTGATCACCCAGCGTGGTTTTAGAGTTGCTGAAATGTCTTTAGATGAGCTGCGTGATATCTACGATGCCCGTGCTCATTTAGAAGCCCTTTTAGTCAAGTTGGCTGTCACCCGTGGTGATGATGGTTGGGAGGCTGAGTTCGTGGGCAAAGCTCACGCTTTGGCTAGGGTGGACGAGGTTCATTCTCCAGAGGATATGCTGGAGTTATGGGATGCTCGCCATAAAGCGTTTCATACGGCCGTGGTCAGCGGTTGTCGATCCCCAAAGTTATTGGAAATGCGTTCAGCTCTTTCAGACCAAGCCGAGCGGTATCGTCAGTTGTGGCTTAAGAAAACCGTTTTTTCTAAAGAAGCTTTAAGTCAAAAGCGCGATGAACATCAAACTTTAGTGGATGCATTGCTTGCGCGAGATGCAGACACTGCTGCTCATTTTGTTCATGAGCATTTGATGTCGCCTGTTCCTATCATTACCGAAATACTTGGGTTGTTGGATCAGAATCGCATGTGAAATTAAACTGATCTTTCGTTTAAAAAGGAGCTTTCATTTAGAAAGGCTCCTTTGTTTGTTATGTTAAGAGCTTGATTGCATTACGGCTGCTTTAAGATATCAATAAGCTCTTTGCTGTATTTATCTTGTGTTGAGTACTCTTCCCATAATGATTCTCCGGCTTTTTTCCAAGCTTTCTTATCTGCCTCACTTGGTTCTGGACTCCACTTCATACCCATTGCCTGCATATCTGTAACGGCGTGTGCTTCCCAAAGACGCGATTTTGTCATTTGATCACGAGCATGAACAGCTGTAGCGGCCTTAACAATGGCTTGTAAGTCAGCGGGCAACTTATCCCACGCTTTCTGGTTAACAAAAACAGGAAGAACCTGTGCGCCTGCAAGTGGCAATGGATACATATACTTAGCGACTTCTACGTGATTCCCGTCTCGGTGATCAATTAGGTTAGAGCCAATCGAGCCGTCAATAACGCCAGTTGCTAAACCTGTATAAATTTCGCTCCAAGACAATGAAACGGGTGAAGCGCCAAGATTTCGAAGAAACTTACCATAAGCTCCTGGTGCTCTTATTTTCATTCCCTTAAGGTCTTCAAGGGATTTGATTTCTTCTTTGGTCAGCAGGTAAACGGGAGGTTGAATATAAGGATCTAAGTAGACAAGTCCATGTTCAGCGTATGCGCGAGTAAGGACCTCGTTCCAGCCTTTTTCGTGGAACAGTACATTTAAATCGATGATATCCGAGGTGCCGCCAGGTAGACCTACCTCAACAATACCCGCCGGAAGTTCGCCCGCATTCATGGGTTGGAAAGTAGCCCCCATGGTGATGAGTCCGGTTTTGACTGCGCTTAAAATACCTGCTGTATCGACCCCTTCACCTGCATACATCATCTTGACGCTGATACGCCCTCCGCTCATCTCTTCTATATTTGTTGCCAAGCTCTGATAGACATCTCCGAAAGCGGTACCTCGTGTGTATAAATTGGCAAAACGCCAGTCATGCTCGGCCGCTTGAGCAATGCTGGATGCCGCGGCGCATAGGCCTAACGTGACCGCGAGTGAACCTGAAATAAGACGTTTTTTAAATTTATAAAGAACTTGGCGCATATTTTTATTCTCTTTCTATGTTGATTGGCTGTGGTGTTCTCACCCGACTGAAAATCTCAGAAGGGTGAGTTTGATAACCTGTGTTGCTGTTCAAAAATCAGACGAATAGTTCATTTGCAGATGCTCTAATTGCATCGACCAACTGATCAATCTCTTGTTGCTCAATGGTGAGGGGGGGAGAAAATGCAATGGTGTTGCCCATGGCTCGTATCATTACATTTTTCTCATAGCATTTTGCTTGAAGGGTGCCGCCGACAGGACCCGAACTATTGTGCGGCTGCGCGAATTGAACAGCGCCTAATAAACCGTAATTGCGGACGTCTACGACCTGGGGAGCTCCTTTGAGGGAATGTAAAGCCTCTTCCCAATATTGGCCAATCTCACCTGAGGCTCTCGTCAGAAGCTTTTCTTGCTCGTAAATGTCCAGCACCGCTAACCCTGCGGCACATGCGACAGGATGAGCAGAATACGTGTAGCCATGATAGAACTCGACGCCGCCTTCTGGCGCAGCTTCCATTATGGTGTCGTGGATGTTGTCTGCGACAAAAACTGCACCCAGAGGGATCACGCCATTGGTAATACCTTTGGCTGAGACGATCATATCGGGCACAACGTCAAACTCGATCGAAGCAAATGGAGAGCCTAAGCGTCCCCATCCAGTGATAACTTCATCGAAAATCAGTAGAATATCGTTTGCTGTACAGATTTCGCGAAGGCGCTTTAGATACCCTTTGGGAGGTAAAATAACACCACCTGCGCCGCTGATTGGCTCCACAATCAACGCCGCAATGCTGCTCGCGTCGTGGAATTTAATGAGCTCAGACAAAGCCTCGGCTTTTTCCAAACCGTGTTCTGGTAAACCTCGGCTAAACGCATTTTTTTCAATATCCAGCGTATGCGGTAGATGGTCAACAGACAATAACGGTCCGAACCCTTTGCGGTTAGGCGGTAAGCCACCCACTGAAATGCCCCCAAAGTTGACCCCATGATATGCCATTTCTCGTCCAAGCAGCTTGAATTTGCCTGGCTTTCCTCTTGCTGATTGATACGCAAGAGCAATTTTTAAGGCACTTTCAACAGCTTCCGAGCCTGAGTTTGTAAAGAACACTTTATTAAGTGGGTTAGGAGTATGCTCGATTAGACGTTCAGCAAATTCAAAACCAATATCGTGTCCAAAGCTAAAAGGCGATGTGTAATCAAGTTCAAGGGCTTGTTTTCCAACCGCCTCCGCAATTTGCTTACGTCCGTGGCCTGCGTTAACGCACCATAAGCCTGCGGTAGCATCTAAAATTTGGCGATTGTCATCGGTATAACAAAAGACGCCTTCGGTACGGTTAATAATTCGAGGATTTGCCTTGAATGCTCGGTTAGGAGTAAATGGCATCCAGAAGGCGTCCATGTTCTTGTAATTTTTCATTTTACATCTAGCTCAGATTTGGATTGTTTTGCCGCACAATTGCGATTAGCTAACAATACGGTTCGTGCAATAGAGGAAAAATGACTGGGTTTCGATTTAAAGATTTAACGCCACCAAACTTTTAACCTGATGGTGTAAAAGGTTAAGAAAAGTCCATCGAGCTTAAACGATGGGCTTTTCACGAGATTATCGGGTTAGATTCCGCCCATGCAGATGTATTTGATTTCCATATAGTCGTCGATGCCGTGTTTAGAGCCCTCTCGACCAATCCCTGACTCTTTGACGCCTCCGAAGGGGGCGAGCTCATTCGAGATCATACCTTCGTTAATGCCCACCATTCCGTACTCTAATGCTTCAGAGACACGCCATACCCGCCCAATGTCTCGGGTATAAACGTACGCAGCTAGACCATAAGGTGTGTCATTCGCTCGTTGAATGACTTCGTTTTCGGTCGAGAAGCGGAACAGCGTAGAGACAGGGCCAAACAGCTCTTCTTGGGCGACATCCATATGATCTAAGACATTCGTCAAAATCGTTGGCTGGTAAAACAGTTTCCCTGCGTTATCAATGTTGCCGCCATGGACTAGGGTTGCTCCCTGATGGACGGCTTGATGCACAATAGCATCAATTTTGGCAACAGCAGCTGGGTTGATTAAGGGACCTATGTCGCTGTCTGTTTCGAAACCGGAGCCAATATTAAGACCTTCAACGGCTGCTTTGTAACGCTGAACAAACGCATCATAGATACCTTCTTGGATGAAAATGCGGTTAGTACATATGCAGGTTTGGCCAGCATTTCGGTACTTTGACGCAATGGCTCCACTGACGGCTGCATCTAAATCTGCGTCATCAAAAACAATAAAAGGAGCGTTACCACCCAGCTCCATTGAAGTTTTCTTTACCGTAGATGCGGCAAGCCCAAGGATGGCTTTTCCAACGGGAGTTGAACCTGTGAAAGATACTTTACGTACCAACGGATGAGTGCAAAGCTCACGCCCAACGTTGACGGGTTCTGAGGTTGTGATCACATTGATAACGCCTTTAGGCACACCCGCTTTTTCAGCCAATGCGGCCAAGGCTAAAGCGCATAATGGCGTATCTTCCGCAGGCTTAATGACAATGGTGCAACCCGCCGCGATTGCCGGAGCCGCTTTGCGGGCGATCATAGAGATAGGGAAGTTCCAAGGCGTGATGGCGCTGACAACGCCAACAGGTTGTTTAATGGTCAGTAAACGAGTGCTTAACGAGTTGGAGGGAATATTTTCGCCGTAGGTGCGCTTCGCTTCTTCGGAAAACCATTCAAAGAAAGAAGCGCAAGAGAGAACTTCTCCTTTGGCTTCGCGAAGGGGCTTTCCTTGTTCAGTGGTTAATATCGCAGCCAGGGTATCTGCGTGTTCAATAATGAGTTCATACCAGAGGTGTAGAATGCTGGCACGTTCTTTTGCTGTGCGTATCTTCCAAAGTTTAAAGGCTTCATGGGCGGACGCAATTGCATGTGCTGTCTCTTTGACTCCCAAATCAGGCACGTTTCCAACATGGGTTCCATCGGCTGGGTTGAACACTTCAAGAGTCTTATGGTCAGTATTTTTTACCCAATCCCCGTTGATGTAACAGGCGTCTCGCAGTAAACCGTCAAAATGCATGCTTTTATCCTTTTGGCTTGTTGAGGGTCTCTTCTCATTCTTAGAGGCGATTAAAAAATCAACGCGAATATAGCAGTGCCCGTTCAAATAACAGATGATGAAATCTTAATATTCAGTTTTAGGAAATGATTCATGAGTCTCAAGCATTACTCCCTAGGTCAGATCGGTGATTTTGAACTTAAGCAACTCAGAATTTTTAAATCGGTTGTAGATAACGGTGGCTTTTCTGCGGCTGAAACAGAGTTGAATATAAGTCGTTCAACGATCAGCATTCATATTTCAAATCTTGAGTCGCGATTAAACCTGATCCTGTGTCGCCGCGGTCGAGGCGGTTTTGCATTAACTTCTGAAGGGGCTGTTGTATATGAAATGACGGTGCGCCTCTTAGGGATGTTGAGTGAATTTAGAAATGTAGTGAATGAGTTAAACCAAGCCCCAACTGGCGAGTTACGCATCTTAGTGAGTGATGGTACGAGTCTTGACCCTCGATCTCGTTTTCCAGAAATGATAGATCGATTTTATGAACAAGCCCCCGACATTATGTTGACGAGTGAAGTCGCAGCCATGACTGATATTGAGCGCATGGTGCTCAATGACGAGGCTGATATAGGGCTTACGCCTTATCACCGTGTGCTCGATGGTTTGGATTATTATCACCTCTATAATGACGTATGTTATTTGTATTGCAGTTCAGCAAACCCGCTCTTTTCTTTGAAAGATGAGAGCATTACCGATGAATTGATAAACGAATTTACGGCTGTCCAGCCCGGTATTAAGCCGCACGATGAAGCGAATTTACAACTCTCAAGTATGAGGTTGAAAGGAACTGCATATTTTTATGAAACACGCCTAGCTATGATTTTATCCGGTAAGTTTATTGCCTTCTTACCTAAGTGCTATGCCCAACCGTACGTAGAGCAAGGGTTGCTGAAAGTAATCGCTGTTAATAAACGGTTTTATTCTCTTGGGAATGCAATCATTGTTAAACACCGAGCTGTTCAGCCGCGTGCGCTTGAGCTCCTGATTGATATCATCAAAGACATCCACTCCCTAAATGGCCCCTCTGAGGTGTAGCTCTGGCGGTGTGATCTATGTCAATAAAGTGAGAGTTTTGGATAAATTTTGAACAGATGTTTAAGTATTAGGCTTGAACTCCTTGATCTGCATCCCCATATATCTAAGCAAGATATGACAGGCTGTGCCTGATAGGGCAGCCGACTACGTAGGAGATGAAGATCTATGCGACCTGATAAATTTACGTCAAAGTTACAAGAAGCCTTAAGCGATGCTCAGTCGCTTGCTGTGGGTAAAGACAACAACCAGATTGAGCCCATTCACCTGTTGGCCGCGTTCCTAGAGCAGCGCGATGGTTCGATCCGTCCTCTGTTGACTCAAGCTGGAGCAAACCTGCAACAACTGACCCGCATGGTCGGGGAAGCTCTGGACCGAGTCCCCACCGTTTCAAGTCCCGATGGGGAGATTCGTTTATCTCAGAACATGGCGCGCCTCTTTAACCTGACCGATAAACTGGCTCAGCAGCGTGGAGATCAATTCATCGCCAGCGAGCTAATTGTGCTGGCGATGCTGGACGATAAATCCGATGCCGGTAAAGTCCTTAAAGACGCAGGCGTGAGCAAAGCTCGTTTAGAGCAAGCGATTCAACAGATGCGCGGTGGAGACAGCGTGAACGACCCAAATGCCGAAAGTAACCGACAAGCCTTGGATAAATACTGCATCAACCTGACAGAGCGTGCCGAGGCTGGCAAGTTGGACCCTGTAATCGGACGTGATGATGAGATCCGCCGCACCATCCAAGTATTGCAGCGCCGCACGAAAAACAACCCCGTTTTGATTGGTGAGCCGGGTGTCGGTAAAACCGCCATCGTTGAAGGGCTCGCGCAGCGTATCGTCAACGGAGAAGTACCCGAAGGATTAAAGAACAAGCAAGTGCTGTCACTGGATATGGGGGCCTTGATTGCCGGTGCTAAATTCCGTGGTGAGTTTGAAGAGCGTCTTAAAGCCGTACTGAGCGAGCTGTCCAAACAAGAAGGGCAGATCATTCTGTTCATCGACGAGCTTCACACCATGGTGGGCGCCGGTAAAGGCGAAGGCGCGATGGATGCGGGCAATATGTTGAAACCGGCCTTGGCGCGGGGTGAACTGCACTGTGTAGGCGCAACCACGCTGGATGAGTATCGCCAGTACGTGGAAAAAGATGCGGCCCTTGAGCGCCGATTCCAAAAAGTCATCGTAGATGAGCCCACTGAAGAGGCGACCGTTGCGATCTTACGTGGCCTCAAAGAGCGCTACGAAGTGCACCATAATGTGAACATCACGGACTCGGCGATCATTGCGGCGGCTAAGCTGTCGCAGCGCTACATTACCGACCGTCAGTTACCGGATAAAGCGATCGATCTGATCGATGAAGCCGCATCGCGTATTCGTATGGAGATGGACTCCAAGCCAGAAGATCTAGACCGCTTAGAGCGTCGACTCATCCAATTGAAGATGGAGCGTGAGGCGCTGAAAAAAGAGAAGGATGAAGCGGCTCGTCGTCGATTAGATGAGCTGGAAAACACCATCAGCCAGCTGGAGCGTGAATTCGCGGACTTAGATGAAGTGTGGAAAGCGGAAAAAGCTGCGCTTCATGGTGCTCAGCGCGTGAAGGAGGAGTTGGATCAGGCACGTATCGCGCTTGAACAGGCGCGTCGTTTGGGGGATTTGACCAAGATGTCCGAGCTTCAATACGGCCAAATTCCTGAGCTTGAAAAACAGCTGGAGGCGGCCAACGAAGCAGAGCAATCAGAGCACTCCAATAACAAGCTGTTGCGTAACAAGGTGACCGAAGAGGAAGTCGCTGAGGTGGTGTCGCGCTGGACCGGTATCCCGATCAACAAAATGCTGGAAGGCGAGCGCGATAAGCTGTTGCGTATGGAAGAAGCACTGCACGAACGTGTGGTCGGTCAAAGCGAAGCGGTGACGGCGGTTTCTAATGCCGTGCGTCGTTCGCGCTCTGGTTTAGCGGATCCGAATCGTCCCAATGGTTCCTTTTTGTTCTTAGGCCCAACGGGTGTCGGTAAAACCGAGCTGTGTAAAGCGCTGGCAAGTTTCCTCTTCGATACCGAAGAGGCGATGGTTCGTATTGATATGTCCGAGTTTATGGAGAAACACTCGGTCGCACGTCTGATTGGTGCGCCTCCTGGCTACGTGGGGTATGAAGAGGGCGGTTACTTAACAGAGGCGGTGCGTCGCAAGCCGTATTCAGTGCTCTTACTGGATGAGGTTGAAAAAGCGCATCCGGATGTTTTCAACATTCTTCTGCAAGTGCTCGAAGATGGTCGTTTGACCGATGGTCAAGGGCGTACAGTGGACTTCCGTAACACGATTGTTGTCATGACCTCGAACCTTGGCTCGCATCTGATTCAAAACTTCAGTGATGATGACGATTACGAGCTGATGCAAAAAGCGGTTATGGAAGAAGTGGGCGCTCACTTTAGACCGGAAGTAATCAACCGGATTGATGAAGTGGTGGTGTTCCACTCGCTGAAGAAAGATCAAGTGGCGGGCATTGCTGAGATCCAGCTGGACCGTTTGCGTCAGCGTTTGGCGGAAAAAGAACTGGCCATGACACTGACCTCAACCGCATTGGATAAGCTGGTGGATGTGGGCTTTGAGCCGATTTACGGGGCACGACCTCTGAAACGGGCTATCCAGCAATGGATTGAAAACCCACTGGCTCAGGCATTGTTAGCTGGTAAATACCTCCCCGGGGATCAGATCGGTGTGGATGTCGAAAACGGCGAGTTTGTGTTCCGCTAATCCGTATTGATGCTGAGTTCTTGAAAACCCGCCGCTCTGGCGGGTTTTTTTATGTCATAAATAGCAGAAGTTGGCTGTTTTTTGGCCGATAAACTAGGGTTATGAGAGGGAAAAAGGGTGTAATCGGTAAAAGGTATCCGTGTAAGAGGGGTTTTAATGGCTTTAATTAGGTGGTGGGAATGAAGTACTTGAACGTTTTGGTTGTGGATGATGCCAAGTTCATCTGTGAGCACGTGAAAAAGATCGTGAGCGAGTCTTTCCCCTCATCTGTGGTGAAATCGGCCTTTAACGGTGAAGATGCGCAGCAAGTGATGGCCTCCATTACCTTTGATCTGATTTTATGTGACTGGGAAATGCCCCACATGAACGGTCTTGAGCTCCTGAAATGGACTCGACAGCAAGCCGAATACCGAAACACCCCCTTTGTGATGATCACCAGTCGTGGTGAGCGCGAATACGTACTGAAAGCGATTCAAGCGGGCGTCACGGACTATTTGGGTAAACCCTTTACCAGTGAGCAGTTGATTCAGAAAATCAATAAAATGATGGGTAAGGCCAACCCAGATAGTCGCCTGAGCAAAGAGCCCGAAACCCCAGTCATGCCCTCGGCAACGCCCGAGGAGGCAAAATCAAAACACATTCCAAGACCTAAAGGGATGGCGCACCTTCGAGTGCGAAACGATATCTACACCTGCGCCATCAAGGACATGAGCCTGAAAGAGATCTTCGTGGTGGTCAAAAATGAAGGCCATTACCCTGTGGTACTTGATCAGGCCGTCATCGATATTGAGTCTTTAAGTGGTGGGAGTGTGGCGCGTTTAAACGGATTCATCCGTATGGTGGAAGCGGCTGAAGCGCATATCGACACCCCCTACATCAATATTCTCGTGGCACTGGTGGATGATGACCCAGATAAGATGGATCATCTATCGAGATACATCGCTCAGGCCCGTTAAGCCTGAGAGTTCTCAGCAGGCAGCTTGTCCGCGCGGCCCCAGTAGCGCACCACATCACCGGCAAAACTGCCTAAACAAAACGCGGAGATCGCGATTGCAAAGAGCGTGATGTTATCGAACCCGCCCGTGTAGCTGATCAGGCGAATGGCGGAGCCGATCAAGCACAGCACAATGGTGATATAGAGGACGGGCGTTAACAGCGTCTCAAATCGCTTGCCAAGCCACACCGCCGCCCAGGCTGACAATAACCCAAGCCCTGCTCCGCTTAAGACATCCACCGGCCAATGCACGCCAACGGCGATGCGCGAATACCCCACTAACGCCGCCAGTAATAAAAAAAAGGCTTGGCACATCGGCTGTCGAAATAAACTCATCGCCAATCCTGCCAGTGTGAATGCAGCAGTGGTGTGGCCAGAGGGGGTGCTGGTGTGCAGCAGTACAGAACCGATCTGACGAAACTGATCTAGCGGCAAGCTGGCACCCGGGCGTGGCGTATCAATCAGCTGTTTAAAGCCGTAGGCCAGTGCCGTGGAAAGAAGAGCAGCAAAGAGCAGAGTTAACAAATAGCGCGGGTAACGCACCGCAATGATCAATCCGAGTGTGAGCGCGACCCATTTATCCCCAATAAAGGTGATCTTTGACCAGAGTCCTTCAGGGGTCGACCAGCTGAGCTGTTGCAGATCCAAAAAGCCGGTTTCTAATCCCCCGGGCATCCAATAGACCACCATCGCAGCAATAAGCAGTAAAGTAGCGGCGTATAAATGCCATGTTTGGGCGGTGGGGTTGTGAGGGCGTGATTGGATGTGGTTATTGAGCGTGTTGATCATGGTCTCTGCTTATCTGTCGTCCTTTTCTTCTTTAACAGAGTCAGAACTGGGATAATAGGTTCCCTTTTACGTCAGATTAGGAACGAACGGTGCTCAGTTATAAACACGGTTTTCACGCAGGTAACTTTGCCGATGTGCATAAACACATGATTCAGATTGGCTTTATCGATGCACTGAATCGTAAGGCCAAGCCATGGAGTTATCTTGAAACACACGGTGGCCGTGCTTTTTATGATCTGTCGGATGAACAAGCCCAAAAAACCAATGAGTTTAAAGAAGGGGTTGCAGCGCTTTGGGGGTTAAACGTTCAGAGTACGCTGTTGAAAGGCTACCTCGAGCAGGTTAAAGCGGCCAATGACATCAGTGAGCTGTCGTTTTACCCAGGCTCGCCTTCTATTGCGGCGAACATGGCCCGAGGCGATGATCGGATCTCTGTAATGGAACTTCACAATAATGAGTATGAATGGATTCGTGACTACTTCGCGGGTGAGCCCGCCGTGTCCATTCATCATCGTGATGGCTATGAAGGGGTGATCTCACTCTTGCCGCCTAAACCGCATCGTGGCGCGGTCTTGATTGATCCGTCCTACGAGGTTAAAACCGAATACATCGATGTGGCGCGTTTTTTAGCCAAAGCGCTCAAGCGTTGGGAGATCGGCCAATACATGATCTGGTATCCCGTGTTGCCTGCGAAGCTTCATGAAGAGATGATTCGAAAAATCGTCGCCAGTGGCGTGCGCCGAGTGTTTAAAAGCGAGTTCTACGCAAAGCACCCGGATTCTGGGCGTATGTACGGCAGCGGCATGTTATTGATCAATCCGCCTTGGCAGCTGGATGAGCAGATCATCGAGGCCACCAAGGAGCTCCACAAACGCATTTCAAGCCCAACAGCACCTAAGCCTGTGAATCAATGGTTGGTGGGTGAGTAACTGGCTAAGCATAGATAAAACAAAGGCAGCCAATGAGCTGCCTTTATTGTGTGTTTGACGAGCAGTGCTTCGTAGTTAATACAACGCTCGCTCGTCTTTCACCAACTCAATCAACAGCGATAAGAACAGATCATCGGCTTCGCTGTGCTCCAGTGGGATTTTGACGTTGGTGGTGGAGGAGAGCTCCTCGGCGATCAAAACGCTGGCGTTCTCTTTGCCCAAGTGCTTTCGAGTGATCTCCTTGGCTATGTCACAAATGTGCGGCTCACTGAAGACTTTACGGATAAATAACAACAGCTCGTCAATGACGCGCTCTTTGTTTTTGATCTCTTTCACGGCCATGCTAACCATCCTTTTTCTAAGCTGAATATCCTAACTATACCCCTTAGCGGCTAATCCCGCCTACTGCTTTAGTCGCGAAGCGCCATCTAGGTCGGGTGCTTATGGCCTAAATTGCGCTCATTTGCCCCACGCGCGGGGGATTCTGCCTTGATGTTGCACCGCCATAATGAGAAAATGTCGCGCTATTTTTCTTCGCTGTCGGTACTAGGTAATCCCGAGGTCGATTGCGAAACTAAGCAATACCCGCTTATTGAGTCCAGAAGGTCTGCCGGTAAAGCGATCCTTTACCTGCATTCGTTTGAGTATGGCCTAACGGTCTTGAGTTACCGCTGTTCCTGCGTCATCAGCGCGGTGAACAGAACATACTCTATTTGCAGAATCTCTGAACTGTTCATTCGCCGGGCGCTCCGGCGGCGACAACGAGGGTAAACATCGTGGAATTATTATCAGGCGCAGAAATGGTTGTTCGCGCCCTGCGTGATCAGGGTGTGAAATATATTTATGGCTATCCGGGTGGCGCGTTACTGCACGTATACGATGCCATTTTTCAACAGGAAGAAGTCGAACATATTCTGGTGCGCCATGAGCAAGCGGCAACTCACATGGCGGATGCTTATGCGCGTGCAACCGGTAAAGCCGGCGTCGCGCTAGTGACATCTGGCCCTGGGGCTACCAATGCCGTCACCGGCATCGCAACGGCGTATATGGATTCGATTCCTATGGTCGTGATTACAGGTCAGGTCATGAGTCACCTGATCGGTGAAGATGCTTTCCAAGAAACCGATATGGTCGGTATTTCGCGTCCTGTCGTGAAGCACAGCTTCAGCGTACAGGATCCAGAAGAGATCCCAACGATCATTCGTAAAGCGTTCCATATCGCAGAGTCCGGCCGTCCGGGTCCTGTAGTTGTCGATATCCCAAAAGATATGACAACGCCAACAGATCGCTTCCCGTACAACTTCCCAGAACAGGTGAAGCTGCGCTCTTACAGTCCAGTGACCAAAGGTCACAGCGGTCAAATCAAGAAAGCGTTTGATCTGTTGATGGCGGCTAAGCGTCCTGTGATCTACACCGGTGGCGGTGTCATCATGGGCGATGCCAGTGCTGAGCTGATCGAGCTTGCGCAAACACTGAACTATCCAGTAACCAACACCTTGATGGGCTTAGGTGGCTATCCGGGAACGGATCGTCAGTTCATCGGTATGCTGGGTATGCACGGTAGCTACGAAGCCAACATGGCGATGCACCACAGTGATCTGATCTTAGCCGTGGGTGCTCGATTCGATGACCGCGTGACCAACGCGACGGAAAAATTCTGTCCAACCGCAAAAATCATCCATATCGACATTGATCCGGCATCGATCTCCAAAACGATCCGTGCTGACGTACCGATTGTAGGTGCAGCGCGCCTCGTCCTTGAAGAAATGATTCAGCTGCTGAAAGCCAGCAAAAAACAGCCGGATGCCGATGCACTAGCGAGCTGGTGGAAGCAGATCGACGAATGGCGTCAGCGCCATGGCGGTCGTTTCTTAACCGACGATTCTCAGTTGATGAAGCCGCAGCAAGTCATCGAAATGCTGAGCAAGGTAACGCACGGTGATGCGTACGTGTGTTCCGATGTTGGCCAACACCAAATGTTTGCCGCGCAGTACTACAAGTTCAACAAGCCAAACCGTTGGATCAACTCCGGTGGTCTTGGCACCATGGGCTTTGGTCTGCCAGCCGCCATGGGCGTTAAGATGAACTTCCCAGAGGCCGATGTTGCCTGTGTGACCGGTGAAGGCAGTATCCAGATGAACATTCAGGAGCTGTCGACCTGTAAGCAGTACGACATCCCTGTGAAAGTCATCTGTCTGAATAACCAGTCTTTGGGCATGGTTCGTCAATGGCAAGATATGAACTACGAGTCTCGTCACTCTCAGTCGTACATGAAATCGCTGCCTGATTTCATCAAACTGGTTGAGTCATACGGTCACGTAGGTATGAAAGTCGATAAGTACTCTGATCTGGAAGCGGCGATGACAGAAGCCTTCTCGCTAAAAGATCGCTTAGTGTTTATGGATATCGCAGTTGATCCGTTCGAGCACGTATATCCAATGCAGGTACCGCGCGGTGCAATGCGCGATATGTGGCTGAGCAAAACGGAGAGGACTTAATCATGCGTCATATCATTTCTGTATTGATGGAAAACGAGCCGGGCGCGTTGTCGCGTGTTGTGGGTTTGTTCTCTCAGCGTAACTTCAACATCGAAACGCTGACGGTTGCTCCGACCGACGACGCAACACTGTCGCGCCTAACAGTTACCACTGTGGGTAACGACCGTGTAGTCGAGCAGATCACCAAACAGCTCAATAAGCTGATTGATGTTGTAAAAGTGGTGGATCTGACCGAAGGTGAGCACATCGAGCGCGAAGTGATGATGGTCAAGTACAAAGCCACCGGCGCTTACCGTGCCGAGGTGAAACGTACGGCGGATATTTTCCGTGGTCAGATCATCGACATCACGCCAAACACGTACACCGTACAGCTGGTGGGTTCCAGCGCTAAGCTGGATGCGTTCATCGAAGCTTTGGGCCCAACGCATGTACTGGAAGTGGTTCGCTCCGGTGTGTCCGGTATTGCTCGTGGTGAAAAAGTCTTAAGTCTTTAATATTCAATTAAAGTCAGGCCTTACAAAAACCGCTCTTTTGAGCGGTTTTTTTGTGCCCAATGGTTTGAGATGCAAGAGTGAACGCTACTGTCACGACGTTTTTGGATATTGACTGTGGGTGAGAATCCAGTAAGGTCGATTAAATGTTGCCCTAGTGGTCAGAAAAACAGAAGTTTGCGATCTAGGGTGCCCTCGATAACGACTCGTTCACAAGGAGCGTTCATGAACCGTTACCCCCTGATGAAAGGTGCCCGTCTATTGGCACTGTCTGCTGCCATAATGACCACCGCCTCTGTGTCGGCTGCTGAGATAAAACCGGCCGTTGTCTTTGATATGGGGGGCAAATTTGACCAGTCGTTCAACCAAGGCGTATACGAAGGGGTTGAACGCTTCAAGAAAGAAACGGGCATCAGTTACCGCGAGTTTGAAGTTACTAACCCTTCGCAGCGCGAGCAAGCTGTTCGTAAAATGGCGCAACGGGGCGCAAGTCCAATCATCAGCGTGGGCTTTGCCCAAGCGTCGGCGGTTGAAGCCGCGGCAGATCAATTTCCCGAGGCGCACTTCACCTTAATTGATGCGGTGGTGGATAAGCCCAACGTACAGTCGGTTGTGTTTAAAGAGCACGAAGGCTCATTCTTGGTGGGTATGATCGCGGCACTCAAATCACAAACTCATGCGGTCAGTTTCGTGGGGGGGATGGATATCCCTCTGATTCGCAAATTCAGCTGTGGCTTTGCTCAAGGTGTGAAATACGCGGATCCAAACGCCAAAATCTACGTGAACATGACCGGCACGACGCCAAACGCGTGGAACGACCCTGCCAAAGGGGCTGAACTTGCACGCAGTCAGTTTGATCGTGGCTCCGATGTGGTGTTTGCCGCGGCCGGTGCAACTGGGATCGGTGTGTACCAAGCAGCAAAAGATGCGGGTAAATATGCCATCGGCGTCGACTCGAACCAAAACCATCTCCACCCAGGCACGATGCTAACCTCCATGACGAAGCAAGTGGATGTTGCGGCTTTTAACTCGTTCAAGTCAGCACAAGAGGGTACTTGGCAGCCAGGGATCCAAGTCTTGGGCTTAGCGGAAGGCGGTGTGTCTTGGGCGCTGGATGAACATAACCAAGCACTTATCACGGACGAGATGAAAGCAGCTGTGGATAAAGCACAAGCGGCAATCATCGCAGGCGAGATCTCCGTGCATGATTACATGAGCGATAACACCTGCTCAGCGTTGGATTAATCACCTTATGAGCGATCCGTCGTTATCTGCGCAAGCGGCCTCTCACGAGGCCATTCGTTTAACGGGCATTACCAAGCGCTTTGGTGCGGTGATCGCGAATGATCATGTGAATCTCTCGGTACACAAGGGGGAAATTCACGGCATCATCGGTGAGAACGGCGCTGGAAAATCCACCTTAATGAGTATTCTGTATGGTTTTTACCATGCGGATGAGGGGGAGATTCAAGTCGATGGCGTGCCAGTTAAGATCCAATCCTCCGATCATGCCATCCGCCTCGGTATTGGCATGGTGCATCAGCACTTTATGTTGGTCAGCACCTTTACGGTGTTGGAAAACATTATGCTGGGGGCTGAGGGCAGTTGGTCCATCAAACAGGGCGCATCCCAAGCGCGCACTGCGTTAAAGGCGCTGTCCAAACAGTACGGTTTACAGGTAGACCCTGATGCTTTGATCAGTGATCTGTCCGTTGGTGAGCAGCAGCGCGTCGAGATCTTAAAAGCCTTGTATCGTAAGGCGGATATTTTGATCTTGGATGAGCCAACGGGGGTCTTAACCCCTCAGGAAGTGGATCAGCTGTTTTCCATCTTGAGCACGTTAAAAGCAGAAGGGCTGGCCGTTCTGTTGATTACCCACAAGCTTCAAGAGGTTCTGTCGATTACCGATCGTGTCACTGTGATGCGTCAAGGTAAGCAGGTCGCCGTCACTGAAACCGCCACAACGTCTCGTGAGGCGTTGGCTGAGTTGATGGTGGGGCGCAAAGTCTTGTTATCTGTGGATAAAACGCCCTGCCACCCCGGAAAGGTATTGCTTGATGCTCAAGGCTTATCCCTAAAAGACAGTAAAGGCGTCCAGCGATTAGATTCGATCAGTTTTCAATTGCACAGCGGTGAAATCGTCGGCATAGCGGGTGTTTCGGGTAATGGTCAAACGGAGCTCTTAAATCTGCTCTCGGGTATCACTCCGATTCAGGAAGGGTATCTGATCTTAGGCAATCAACAGATCGATGCCAAGCGGGCACTGACGCCGGATCAGTTCCGGGCTCTTGGCGTTGGACACGTAGCAGAAGATCGTCACCGCATGGGTATGGTAGGGGCGTTTGAAGCACGCGAAACGGCGTTAATGGGCGTTCAAGATCAAACGCGTTTTCGTCGCTTAGGACTGCTGAACGGTAAGGCGATTACCCAGCATTGTAAGCGTTTAATGGATGAGTTTGATGTGCGCCCTGCCGACCCGTCACTGAAAACCGCGTTGTTTTCAGGTGGGAATCAGCAAAAACTCTGCATCGCACGTGAAGTGGATGCCAGCCCTTCGGTTTTGCTGGTGGGACAGCCTACCCGAGGTGTTGATATCGGTGCGATCGAATTTATCCACAAGCGATTGGTTCAACTGCGTGACGAAGGCGCTGCCGTGCTGGTGGTCTCGGTGGAGTTAGAGGAGATCGTCTCGCTGTGTGATCGTATTTTGGTGATGTCAGAAGGTCGTCTTGTGGGTGAGGTCGACGCCGCCGAAGCGGATTTGTGCTCACTGGGGATGATGATGGGGCAGTCCCGAACACCCGAAAACGAGGACCACATCTTGGCCGCGGCATCAGAAGGAATCGAATCATGAAACAGGGTGCGTTGCCCATGTGGGCGGATGTGGTATTAATCCCCCTAATCAATATCGCATTGGCCTTTTTCGTGGCGGCATTGGTGATCCTAATGATCGGCGAGAACCCCATTGAAGCCGTTGGCATTATGATGACCGGCGCCTTCGGTTACGATGAAGGCATAGGCTACACCCTCTATTACGCCACCAACTTTATCTTTACGGGTCTCGCGGTGGCGGTGGCCTATCATGCAGGTTTGTTCAATATCGGTGGGGAAGGACAGGCGTATTTAGGTGGTCTTGGTGTTGCTTTGGTGTGCCTCGCGCTCGACTCGGTTTTACCGTGGTGGGCTCTTTTACCCGTCGCCCTCGGTGCTGGGGCGATAATGGGGGGCTTGTGGGCGGCGGTACCTGGGTATCTGCAAGCGTATCGCGGCAGCCACATTGTGATCACCACCATCATGTTTAACTTTATCGCCTCCGCGTTAATGGTGTATCTGCTGGTCAATGTGTTGATTGCCCCGGGTGCTATGTCACCCGAAACCCGCCGTTTTGATGCTGGCGCAACGCTGCCTCAATTGCACGAGTTGTTTGCGCTGATGGGCTGGGATGTGGCAGCGTCCCCTTTGAATCTAGCGTGGTTGCTAGCCTTAATCGCGGCCGTTGTGGTGTGGTTATTGATTTGGCATACCCGAACCGGGTTCGCGATCCGTATGGTGGGCTTTAATGATCAAGCCGCCCACTACAGTGGGATCTCCTCCAAGAAAACCATCGTGATTGCCATGGCAATATCTGGAGCACTGGCGGGCATGGTGGGCATCAATGAGGTGATGGGCGCACAAGATCGATTGGTGTTGGACTTTGTCTCCGGTGCCGGGTTTACCGGTATTGCGGTCGCTTTGATGGGGCGTAATCACCCTATCGGTATTATCCTGGCAAGCTTGCTGTTTGGTGCGCTCTTTCAAGGTGGAGCTGAACTGTCTTTTGAAATACCGACCATCACGCGGGATTTAGTCGTTGTGCTCCAAGGCTTGGTGATTCTCTTTTGCGGCGCGTTAACCTACATGATGCGTGGCCCGTTAGAGGCGATCTTTACCTCGCAACACAGATCTGTAAAAGGAGCCAGCCACTGATGGATTCTTTAGCACAATGGATCTCGATGTTGGATTCAACCCTGCGTTTAGCCGCACCACTTATTTTGTGTGCCATGGCAGGGCTTTTTTCGGAACGCTCTGGGGTTGTGGATATCGGCCTTGAAGGCAAAATGCTGGCCGCCGCCTTTGCTTCGGCGGCCGTCGCGGCCCTGACCGGTAATGTGTGGCTAGGATTGGTTGCGGGAGTTTTCGTCTCGGTCATGATGGCGCTGCTGCACGGCTTTGCATGCATTACGCATCGGGGCAATCAAGTGGTGAGCGGGCTTGCGATCAATATTTTGGCTTCGGGGCTCACCGTCACCTTGGGGATAGCCTGGTTTGCACGAGGCGGCCAGACACCACCGCTCACAGGTGAGGCGCGTTTTTCACCCATTGATTTGCCAGGGGCCGAGAGTGTGCAGGAGTGGCCTTTGATCGGCGCGCTGTACAGTGAGCTTGTCAGTGGCCATAACCTCTTGGTGTATCTGGCACTGCTGAGTGTACCGTTTACCTACTGGGTAATCTTTCGTACCCGTTTTGGCCTTCGCCTTCGTGCGGTTGGCGAAAATCCGCAAGCGGTGGATACCGCCGGCATCTCGGTTGCGTGGTTGCGTTATCGTGGGGTGATTATGGCCGGTGTCTTGTGTGGTTTGGCTGGGGCGTACTTATCCACAGCACAAGGTGCAGGGTTTATCCGTGAAATGTCCGCGGGTAAAGGATACATGGCTTTGGCGGCCTTGATCTTTGGTAAATGGAAGCCAGCCCCTGCTTTGTTCGCTTGTCTGTTGTTTGGTTTTTTAGAGGCCTTGGCAACGCGATTACAAGGTGTACCCCTTCCTATTGTTGGGGAGGTGCCCGTACAGTTTATGCAAGCGCTTCCGTATGTGTTAACGGTCATTCTTTTGGCAGGCTTTATTGGTAAAGCCATTGCGCCCAAAGCCATAGGCGTCCCTTATTTAAAAGAGCGTGAATAACGCCAATAACGAGTCAAAAACAGATGGCAGCGGTTTGGAATTATGGGTCGATCAACATCGACCACGTGTATCAGTTAACTCATTTGGTAAAGCCGGGTGAGACGATTAACTCACAATCGTACCAACAGCTTTTAGGTGGCAAAGGCGCAAATCAATCGGTGGCGCTCGCAAAAGCGGGAGCCTACGTGCAGCATTTGGGTTACATCGGTCAGCAAGATGCGTGGGTTAAAGAGGCCCTTATTGGTTACGGTGTGGATTGTAAGGCCGTAGACTTAGTGGACGAGCCATCGGGTCATGCGATCATCCAGGTGGATGAGCAGGGCGAGAACGCAATCATTGTCTTTGCAGGTGCTAATCGCTCTCAACCGATTGAGCGTACGTTGGATAAGATGACTCCCCAAAAAGGGGATTGGTTTGTCACTCAAAATGAAACCAACGAGGTACGGCAAGCACTCCAACATGCAAAGGCCTCTGGGATGAGCACGGTACTGAACCCATCACCCTTTGAGCTTGAATTTGTTCTCGACACTCTGCCACTGGTGGATCTTTTAGTGGTCAATGAAGGTGAGTTTCAGAAATTGTTGCCCGATGTTGCCATCGACTCTCTTGATGATGCTTCCCTTGGTGCGCTGCAAAGCGTCATTACCTCTGAGTGGCCAGATAAAGCCGTTGTGATCACGATGGGCTCAATGGGGGCTGTTTGGATCTCTAAGGATCACGCTTTTTGGACAGCAGCACCCAAAGTTGACGTTGTTGATACCACGGGCGCGGGTGATACCTTTTTAGGGTATCTACTCGCGGGTATTTCACAAGGACAGTCGATTAACGCAAGCGTGCAGCAAGCGGTCGCCGCCTCGGCTTTGTCCGTTCAGGTGGTTGGGGCGGCGCAATCGATCCCCGATCAAAACCAAGTCGCTGATTACTTAGCCTCATTACCGGCTTAACGTTGGACACATTATGCATAAGATTATTTTAGATACGGACCCCGGCATTGATGATGCGATGGCCATTTTTACAGCCATGGCACATCCTGAGATTGAGCTGCTTGGCTTAACGACCACGTACGGCAATGTGTCGGTTGAGCAAGCCACGCAAAATGCGCTGACTTTAGTCGAGATGGCTGGAACTCAAACACCAGTAGCGAAAGGTGTATCGACACCCTGGATGAAAGAGTTGGCCCCGTTTCCCGATTTTGTTCACGGTGCAGACGGTTTCGGTAATCTGAATCTGCCAGCGCCCTCTTTGAACGCTGAGGATCAATCTGCGGCTGAGTTTATCCTTGATCAGGTCAATCGTTTCCCAGGTGAGGTCACGCTGGTGGCCGTAGGGCCTTTAGGTAATTTAGCGACGGCACTGCACATGGACCCAAGCCTTCCCAGCAAGGTGAAGCAGGTGGTGTTAATGGGCGGTGCGATCTCAACCGATGGGAACGTATCCCCTGTTGCTGAAGCAAATATGCTCTCGGACCCTCACGCGGCTGATAAAGTCATGGCGGCCGAGTGGCCCGTTGTGATTGTTGGCTTGGACGTGACGCATCAAGTGGTCTTATCGCCCGCTTTGTTTGATGAGATTGCGGAAAAGAACCCTAAGGTAGGGCGTTTTATGCATGACGCTGCGGAGTTTTACACCGCGTTTTACTCAAGTGTGCGTGATATTGATGGATGCTACGCCCACGATGTGTCCGCGGTGGCCTACGTGGTTCAACCCGAGCTGTTTGGCACCGTTGAAGGTTCGGTGTGTGTCGCGACCGAGGGTGTCGCTATCGGTCAAACCATCATGAGTCGTTATGGCATACCGTATCCGCTACCGTTTTGGAACGACCGCCCGATTCAAAAAGCTTGCATGAGTGTTAACGGCGAAGGCTTGATTGATCTGTTTCGTAACACCATGACCAGCGCGCTCTGGCAATCCTAGGGAGGATGTATGTCTGATACGTTTCTGAGTGCCATTGATTACCAAAGCCCCGATGCGGCTAAAGCGTTTACCGAGTCGTTGCATCAAACCGGCTTTGGTGTGCTTAAAAACCACCCCATTCCAGAGGCGTTGGTAAAGCGCATCTATCAGGAATGGGAGGCTTTTTTTAACTCCGATCAGAAAGAGACGTATCTGTATCATAAAGGTAGCCAAGACGGCTTCTTTCCGGCGCGTATCTCAGAGACCGCCAAAGGGCACACCGTTAAAGACATCAAGGAGTATTTCCATTACTACCCGTGGGGACAGTGCCCGCCTGCCCTGAAAGAAGCACTGGCCGAATACTACGCGCTGGCCACCCAATTGGCGTCAGAGCTGTTAGGTTGGGTCGAAGACAGCTCACCCGGTACCGTAAAAGCCGGTTATCAAAGCCCGCTTAGAGACATGATTCATAACTCTGAGCAGACGTTATTGCGCGTTTTGCACTACCCGCCTCTTTCGGGGGAAGAAGAGGTCGGCGCTATCAGGGCGGCTGCCCATGAGGACATAAACCTACTCACGGTGCTACCGGCGGCCAATGAGCCGGGTTTGCAGGTGCTGTCTAAGTCCGGTGACTGGTTGGATATCTCGTGTCAGTTTGGTCAACTGATTATAAATATCGGCGATATGCTGCAAGAGGCGTCAGGTGGCTACTATCCATCGACCACGCACCGAGTGGTTAACCCAAGCGGAGTCACGCACAATCGATCTCGAATTTCGCTACCCCTTTTCCTGCACCCGCGACCCGAGGTGAGTTTGTCCGATCGTTATACGGCCGGCAGTTACCTGCATGAGCGATTAGTGGAGCTTGGGGTGATTTAACCTTTACTCCAGAGTCGGTACACTTTGCTCCTCATGTGGATAAAAGGAGCGATCATGCTCATTAAGGCGATCTTATTTGATCACGACGGAACGCTGGTGGATTCCGAATCAACTCACCTTGCGATGTGGCGAAAAGCCCTAGAACCCTATAACGCGAACATCACCGATGATGAGTATTGGACGCGTTTATTAGGTGTGCCGGCCGAAGATAACGCCCGGCTCCTCATTGAAATGTGCGATCTACAAGCGGATATCCCAACCTTGGTTGAGGCTAAAATGCTACACACCACTCAGCACCTTACTCACACTCCCTTCCCTAAAATAGCAGGGGCCGATCACATCTTATCCACCCTGTGGGATCGTGCTCGTTTAGCGATGGTCAGTGGCTCGCAACGTGTGTGCATCAACGCAACTTTAAAAGGGCATCAATGGGAAGACTACTTTGATGTGGTGGTGACCGGCGATGACGTCCCAAATAACAAGCCACATCCTGACAGCTATCTTAAAGCGCTAGAGCAACTCGGCGTGCCCGCCAACCAAGCGGTGGCCATCGAAGATACCGAAAGCGGTGTTAAAGCAGCCGCTGCAGCGGGTATTCCTGTTATCGCTGTACGTAATGTGTTTTCCAAAGCGCACGATTTTAGTTTAGCTAGCCAGGAAGTTGAATCGCTGGCACAAGCTCAAGCATGGATTGAGGAGCAACTATCATGAGCGATCAATCGGTGTTTTCAGTGTCGTTTAAGGTGCGAGACTACGAGTTGGATATGCAAGGTATTGTGAATAACAGTGTCTACTTTAATTATCTGGAGCATGCTCGCCATGAATACCTCATCACCAAAGGGGTTGATGTAGCAGCCCTTGCGAAAGAGGGCATCAACCTTGTATTGGTCCGCTCCGAGATGGATTATAAAGCGTCCTTAACCAGTGGCGATGAGTTCATCGTAACGGTCAAAACCGAGTCGGTCAGCCGGGTGAAATTTGGCTTTCGCCAACAAGTCATTCGCCTTAGCGATCAAAAAGTCTGTATCGAAGCGTTTGTTCACGGTACCGCGTTAAACGCAAAAGGACGCCCCTTCGTCCCCGATTGGCTCGATATTTAGATCCACAAAAAAAGCGGCAAATGCCGCTTTTTCAATGCTTGTTGAAAGCGATTAAGCCGCTTTACGACGACGAGCCATAATAACAAGACCTAAGCCAAACAGTGCCAGTGTAGCAGGTACTGGGACTTCGGAAGGTGTTGTGTTTCCACCAATCATTTGAGTGATAGGTGTTTGGGACATTGTCACTCGGCTTGGATTCGTTGCGCCCGGCAGTGTATTAAAGGTTAACCCAGTAACAAAGGCTGTCACATCTGTTGGATCAATCTCTTCTTCTACTTCAATGCCTAGAATCTGGAACAGAGTAACCTCTTCAGTGGTGTAATCGTCAAAGAAGTACTCAACACCATAATCCAGAACATAGTTGCCTTCAAATTCGCCAGTAGCTTCATTATAAATTTGAAGCAGGAACTCGCCGTCGCCAATCAAAGGCAACAGAACAGATGCGAACTCATGTTCAGATGTCACTTCGTATACGTAACCAACCGCGACTTCTGGATCGATGAAGATCATGTCTTCAGGCTTGTCGAAAGTGAATGAGAAGCCACCTGTTTCAGGATCAACTTCGTCCGGCATTAATGCGTTCAACTGAGTAGAGCCAGCGGCGGAGCCTTCGGATACTGAGGAAGAGATAGCACCTTCAAGAAAGACAGCGGAGTCTTCTGACAGAGTAAAATCTCCAAAATCCGCTAAAAAGCCATCTGCAATAGCAATCGAGAGGCTATTGGTTACCCCTGGTGTTACATCAGCTGTAATGGAAAGAGTCGATGTTAAAAAGTTATATTCGATGTTGCTAGCATCACCTTGAGAATTATCAATACGCCAGTCATAACTTTCTGCAGCATTCAGAAAGTTGCCGTTTGTGACGGTATCCCCGTTTGGGAGAAGAGCATAGTTTTGGTTATTAACAAAAATTCCCAATGCGTCATTGTTGTAGGGAACATAGCTATTTACATCGTCAGTAACTGAAAAACCTTCTGTACCTTCTGTTGCGAATACATAGTTAAGTGTTATCTGGTTACCTTCAGGAATAAAATCAAAGCTGAGTACAGATGCGTCAGATGTTGAAACTTGGTGCGTTGTTGCCTCTGGTAATGGTTTCAGCGGGTTATTGAAATCTACCACTCCGTCATTTGATGCGTAATACTCGTAAGGGTCCACAATAGGTATTGCTGTGTAACTGGTGTCACTTAACAGTGAGTTTAGGTTATCACTTCCGCTTACACCGTTATTGGTATATACGCCTGAATAATACTGATTGGGGCCAATAGCAAAATCGGCATCGCCATTAGTGAGTATTAATCCCTCTTCGATACCTATGCTGCTTGTGCCATTAGAAAACAGACCAGAAGCATTAAGTGCACCAGTATAAGTTGCGTTTGTAATAGACGTTATTCCAGACCCAGTTAGTGTCTCTGCAAGTGTCGCGCTCTGCTCGTAAGAGGACATTTGAGCAATGCCGATGTTTGAGCTTTCTGGATACTCAGGAGACTCTACAGTAGTAAAGCTTGAGTCTAGATTTATTCCATCAGGGGAAGAAATCTCAATAGCATTAGTGAGTGCCGCTTGAGAGACTGATGGAGCGATAAGAGTAACTGCGCTCAGCAGATACAGACTAATTCCTTTTTTCATTCTGCTTTTACTCGATTGATTAAGTAGAATTCATCAAATAGCAAGAATTGTGCCTTAATTTAAGATATTGATTTAAAGTAGTTTTTTATGATGGTTGGTTTTATGTGTAAAATAAACAGACGTTTAAAATTTACATGTTCCAAAAAGCAGACATTATAGGGTTGCTCAGTTTGCGCTCTTTTGTGACCAGTCCCACCTCATAATCGATCAGTTCAGGTGCGACGTTAATAATGTCGACCGTATGCTTAAGTGGGCTATTATCCAGAACGATTTTGGGTACAACACCCATACCAAACCCGAGACTGACCATGCTAACGATCGCTTCATTTCCAGAAACCTGGGTGTAGATTTTTGGAGTGATGTTTTGGTCGCTAAACCAGTCATTAACGCGCTTTCTAGACACGCCGCCTTCGGACAGAATCATCGGAACGTTCGACCATTCTTCCAATGACAGTGAATCATGCGCTGGGATATCAAAGCGATCTGGTTCTTTGGGTCTTATGAAGAGTAAAGGGGATCGGCCAATGGCTTTAAATAAGCAGCCTTTAGGGAGGACATCTGGGCGCGCGGTGATGACCATGTCCTCTTCATTATTCAGTACTCGTTGAATGGCAAGGTCGGGGTCTCCGGTGTGGAGTTTGATTTCGATGCCTGGGTACTGATCCCGAAGATCGCTCAATATGTCATACAGGAAGCTGTAGCTGGCGGTGACAGAACAATAAAGACTGATCTCCCCTTTGAAGCTTTGGGATTCGGTCAGGAGTGTGTTTTTGATCCCCTCCCACTGTGTGATTTGCTCTTTAGCGTACTCAAAAAACAGCTCGCCTTGATGAGTTAAGGATACCGTTCGGTTGTTGCGCAAAAATAAGCTGGCTCCAAGCTCCTCTTCCAGTTGTTTAATGCTCCGGCTCAAGGCTGAGGGGCTTAAATGCACGATTTCACTGGCACGGCCAAAGTGAAGCGTGTTGGCTAACGCGATGAAATGTCGAAGGGTTTTTGTATCCATAAGAGTATTGCGTTATCTGCAAGTTAGTATTGCAAATATATCATTTTACGCAATGAAGTGCTTCTACTAAAGTGCTGGCATCGAGTGGCGAAGGGCTGCTCACCACTTCATTTATTGACCTATATACGGAGTCTTCCATGCAGGTTTATTACGATAAAGATTGCGATCTGTCGATCATCCAAGGTAAGAAAGTTTCTATCATCGGTTACGGTTCTCAAGGTCACGCGCACGCGTGCAACCTGAAAGATTCCGGTGTTGATGTAACGGTTGGTCTGCGTGCAGGTTCTTCTTCACGTGCTAAAGCGGAAGCTCACGGTCTGAACGTAGCGGACGTTGCTGACGCTGTTGCTGCTGCAGATGTTGTAATGATCCTGACTCCTGATGAGTTCCAAGGTCAACTGTACAAAGAAGAGATCGAGCCAAACATCAAGCAGGGCGCGACTCTGGCATTTGCTCACGGTTTCTCAATCCATTACAACCAAGTCGAGCCACGCGCTGACTTGGACGTAATCATGATCGCGCCTAAGGCGCCTGGTCATACTGTACGTTCTGAATTCGTAAAAGGCGGCGGTATTCCTGATCTGATCGCTATCCACCGTGATGCATCTGGCACTGCTAAAGAATTGGCGCTGTCTTACGCAATGGGTGTTGGTGGTGGCCGTTCTGGTATCATCCAGACCAGCTTCCGTGAAGAGACTGAAACAGACTTGTTCGGTGAGCAAGCTGTTCTGTGTGGTGGTTGTGTTGAGCTGGTTAAAGCCGGTTTCGAAACGCTGGTGGACGCAGGCTACGCACCAGAGATGGCTTACTTCGAATGTTTGCACGAGCTTAAGCTGATCGTCGACCTGATGTACGAAGGCGGCATCGCGAACATGAACTACTCGATCTCTAACAACGCTGAGTACGGCGAATACGTTACAGGTCCTGAGGTAATCAACGACGAATCTCGTCAAGCGATGCGTAACGCTCTGAAGCGTATCCAAGATGGTGAATACGCTAAGATGTTCATCTCTGAAGGTGCAACTAACTACCCATCAATGACAGCGCGCCGTCGTAACAACGCTGCTCACCCAATCGAACAAACGGGTGAAAAACTGCGTGCGATGATGCCATGGATTGCTGCAAACAAAATCGTTGATAAGTCTAAAAACTAAGATTGAGTCGACGTAGAGAAAGCCAGCTTATGCTGGCTTTTTTTATGCATCTCTGAACCTTCTTGATGCCTTTCGTACTAATAAAAAAGACACCCCAAGGAGGTGGATATGCCAAATCCGGTTTCAATCAATCTCGCGTTGCAAGGGGGCGGTGCTCATGGAGCCTTCACATGGGGCGTTTTAGATCGACTGCTTGAAGAAGAATGGCTCTCCTTTAATGCGATCAGTGGGACCAGTGCTGGCGCTATGAATGCGGTAATGTGCGCAGAAGGCTGGCGTTTGGGTGGTCGGCAAGGAGCAAAAGCGCATCTTGAGGCCTTTTGGCTTGGAATATCCGATAAAGGCTCCAACGCCTTTTTGCCTGAGGGTATAGAAACCTCACTGACGAAGTGGTGGCTGCACGCGACTCAATATGTGTCTCCCTATGATGTAAATTTTCTTGACATTAACCCGCTCAAAGAAGTGGTCGAGTCACTGGTTGATTTTGAAAGCTTGGCCTCTCGATCACCGCTTCGGTTGTTTATAGCGGCTACTCATGTCGCGACCGGTAAACTTAGGCTATTCCAAGAGCATGAGCTAACGTCGGCAACGGTGTTGGCCTCTGCGTGTCTACCAAGGATTCATAAAGCAGTAGAGATAGATGGCGAGGCCTATTGGGATGGCGGCTTTTCGGCTAATCCCGCCATTTTCCCATTGATGTACAAATCTGAAGCGTCGGATGTTTTGATGGTGCTTTTACAATCGCTTCATCAGCCAGAGTTACCGACAAAGGCGGATCAAATTGCGGATCGCATGACCGAGCTGGGTTTTCAGGGGCACTTTATGCGAGAGATGCGATCCATCTGCGATCTGCAAAAATTCTCAGCTGGGAAGTGGATTTCGGGGACAGTCGCGTGGCGTCTTAATCGAGTGCGGATGCACCTGATCGAAAACCAAACCTACTTTAACGAGATGAAGAGTTCGAGTAAGTACAATACGCGACAAGATTTTCTGCTCGATCTTAAAGCATCGGGTCGCAATACGGCGCAAGCGTGGCTTGTCTCGAATTCAGATTGTGTTGGGCATCGATCCAGTTGTGATATTCACCAGCTCTTTGGTGCTGAACTACCTTAGCGGGCACTGAGAGAGTACACTAACGCCCTTAATGTTTGATTTGTGGTAACGAGGATAAAATGAATCAGGAACAAGGTTCGCCGGAATCCCAGACGGATTCGGCTACTGCTAAACCATCGACCCGGTTACGAAAGGGGATTTTTCTATTACCTAATTTGTTTACAACCGGTGCGTTGTTTTCTGGTTTTTATGCTGTTGTTGCTGGAATGAATGGGCAGTTTGAAACCGCCGCCATCGCCATTTTTGTAGCTATGTTATTCGATGGTTTAGATGGTCGCATTGCACGCATGACCAATACATCGAGTGCGTTTGGCGCCGAGTACGACTCCCTGTCTGATATGGTCTCTTTTGGCGTTGCTCCAGCGTTAGTCATGTTTAGCTGGGTGTTAGGTGACATCGGCAAGGTTGGTTGGTTTGCAACCTTTATCTATGTAGCGGGTGCGGCGCTTCGACTGGCTCGCTTTAATACTCAAATAGGGTTTGCTGACAAACGCTACTTTGTTGGTTTGTCGTCACCTGCCGCCGCTGCTGCGGTTTCAGGACTGGTTTGGGCAGCTTCCGCGCATGGATATGACCCTTCATCGATCTCTTACTTATTAGCAGCCTATGTGGCACTTGCGGGCATTCTGATGGTCTCAAACGTGCTCTACTACAGCTTTAAAGACGTAGATCTTAAAGGGCGAGTGCCTTTTATTATCATGGTCGGGATTGTGTTGGGTCTTGGGTTAATCTCTATCGACCCATCTATCGTGCTTTCGATGCTGTTCTTCTTGTACGCGCTGAGTGGTCCAATGTATTGGCTGCTTCGAAAGTGGCGAAAAAGTTGAAGTAACCTGTAAGGTTTTTAGCAATCAACCGACTAATCTCAAATAGCCATGCGATTTGATGAGGGATGTTGATATGCTGATACGAACAAAACCTACACTAAAAGACTCCGATGTAACGACGGAGTCTATATACCGCCAGAGGCGCACCATTATGAAATGGGCGCTTGCTGTCGGTGTATCCGCCGCAGGTGGTCTTCCCAGCGCGTTTGCGGCTACGGATTACTCATTTGAGAAAGATTGGCCGACCTACCCAGGTCCAAAGTGGTTACGCGCTCCGCTTAATGCGGCATCCCTAAACCCTTCATATACGACAAAAGAGTCGCTAACGCCTTATCCAAATGTGATCACTCATAATAACTTTTATGAGTTCGGCTTAGGTAAGCAGGATCCAAGTCGATTGGGGCAGTCCTTCAAAACTGATCCTTGGACAGTAACGGTAGAGGGTGAGGCTGATAAAACAGGTGTTTATCATTTAGAGGATTTGATCAAGGGCTCTCAGTTAGAAGAGCGTATCTACAGGCTGCGATGTGTCGAGGCTTGGTCGATGGTGATCCCTTGGATTGGATTGCCACTGGCTTCCTTGTTAAAACGCTTTGAGCCTAACAGTAAGGCTAAGTATGTAGAATTTACGACGCTGTACGACCCGGATCAGATGCCGGGCCAAAAGAGTCGGTTTGGAACCATTAACTGGCCCTACGTAGAGGGATTGACCATCGAGGAGGCGATGCATCCGCTCGCGTTTATGGCAACAGGTTTATATGGACAAGCCCTGCCACCACAAAATGGAGCGCCATTTCGTTTGGTCGTGCCTTGGAAATACGGTTTCAAGAGCATCAAGTCGATTGCGAAGATCCGATTTACCGATAAGATGCCGATCACCTCGTGGAATCAAACGGCCCCTCAAGAGTATGGTTTTTATGCCAACGTAAATCCGGCTGTGGATCATCCAAGATGGTCTCAAGCGACTGAGCGCAGGTTGCCTTCCTCTCTCTTCTCTCCGAACATCATTGATACACTGCCTTTTAACGGGTACGCCGAGGATGTGGCCAGTTTGTATTCGGGCTTGGATCTCTCCAAATGGTATTAAAGGCAATTGATAGGTGGCTTAAAAAACCAGTGGTCGCCGTAGGTGTCTTCTTATTCTGCTTATCACCCCTGCTTTGGTTGGTTTTGAGTGTGCTGCTTGGGGATTTAGGCGCGGATCCTGCAAAGATGATTGTTAAAGAGCTTGGTTTTTGGGCGGCGGTATTGCTTTGGGTAAGTTTGGTGTCTTCAAGTCTTAGCCGAAGAGCAAAGATAACGTTCCTGCTGCGGCAGCGGCGAATGGTCGGGTTGTTCGCGTTTTTCTACGCGCTGGTTCATCTACTGTCGTATCTGACTTTCATTCTTGGTTGGCGATGGGATCTGATTGGAAATGAGCTAACTAAACGACCCTACATCGTTGTTGGTATGGTGGCTGTCCTTTTATTGGTACCGCTAGCTCTTACATCAACAAAGCGTGCACAAAAGGCACTGGGTCGCTCGTGGAAGCGATTGCATCAATTAGTGTACCCAGCTGCGCTACTAGTTCTTATTCATATTATATGGATGGTAAGGGCGAGTTACTTGGAAGCATTGATCTTTTCTGTCTGTTTGGGGCTGTTATTCATTGAGCGTTTTGCCGCTTCAAAGAAAATATGACAAATATGAAAGAAAGGTGTTGACGCCAGATCTTAAATCAGTAGAATTTGCGCTCCCAACCAACGAGGGGTTCAAACCAAAGCGGTTTCACAGCTTAAGATTTGAACGGGATTGTTAGTTGGGTGCTTGTTTTAACCGATTGATTTTAAATAACTTTTTAGTTGATTTTGAGATTCGGTTCTGATTAAAATAAGCAGGCTGATAACCGACATCGGTTGTTGAGCTTAGGTTCTGAATCTTCGGGTTTGAATCCAAGCTTCAACAAAAAAGATGAAAAAGTGGTTGACAGCAAAACGAGGTTCGGTAGAATACGCGCCTCACTGAACGAGACCTGAAGCGCTAAGCGGTTCAAGAAGTTAGTCAAGTTCAGCGCTCTTTAACAGATTGGTCAGATAATTCGTGTGGGCGCTTGTCGGGATGGAGCTACAAAGCTTTATTCAGGTAAGCAACCAAGTGAATTCATTGAAACATACGTTTTATGAAGTAATGAAGTTAGCGAACCTGAGCAGATTTAGATGACAGCATCTTCGGAAGTTGAACATCAAAAACTTTTAACTGAAGAGTTTGATCATGGCTCAGATTGAACGCTGGCGGCAGGCCTAACACATGCAAGTCGAGCGGTAACAGGAA